>JAEIOF010000001.1 GCA_016342445.1 Verrucomicrobiota bacterium
CTCGCATTTGAGCAAATGGTTAATGTAGGCGCGGGAATAGTTTTTGCAGGTGTAGCAGGTGCAGTCCGGGTCAAGCGGCCGCGGGTCGGCGGCATGACGCGCGTTCATGAAATTAAGCGTTCCGCGCCGTGTAAAAGCTTGAGACGTACGGCCGGAACGGGTCGGCAACACGCAGTCGAACATATCAACCCCGCGCAATACCGCACCGACGAGGTCCGGCGGCTTGCCGACGCCCATCAAATAGCGCGGGGCCTCTTCCGGCAGATGAGGAATAGTGGCTTCCAAGGTCTGGAACATCAGTTCCTGTCCTTCGCCAACGGCGAGACCGCCGATGGCGTAGCCGTCAAACCCGATCTCCTTAAGGGCTTGCGCCGATTCCGCACGCAGTTCCGGATAGATGCTACCCTGCACAATGCCGAAGATTCCGTAGCCATCGCGCGGAGTGAAGGCCTCTTTGGAACGTTTGGCCCAGCGCATCGAAAGTCGCATCGATTCAGCAGCAACCTCTTCCGTAGCCGGAAACGGCGTGCACTCGTCAAACGACATGGTGATGTCGGCATCGAGCAGGTGCTGGATTTCAATTGAACGCTCCGGCGTCAGCGCATGCTTGCTGCCATCGACATGCGACTGGAAGGTCACGCCCTCTTCCTTCATTTTCCGAAGTTTGGAAAGCGACATCACCTGATAGCCGCCGGAGTCGGTCAAGATCGGCTTGTCCCAGTTCATAAACTTGTGCAGACCGCCGAGCTCGGCGACACGCTCCGCACCGGGGCGAAGCATCAAGTGATAGGTGTTGCCGAGAAGGATCTGCGCACCGGTTTCCGCAACCTGCTCGGGAAGCATCCCCTTCACCGTCGCCGCCGTGCCAACCGGCATAAAGGCCGGCGTATCGATCTCGCCGTGCGCCGTCGTTATTTTTCCGCGCCGCGCCGCGCCCTCTTTTTTCAGCAGTTCATATTTCAACATTCGATATCCATTCTTTTAAGCAGGCAGGCATCGCCATAGGAGTAAAACCGATAGCCCTCTTGTTTCGCATGTTTGTAGGCCGAGTGCATTTTCCCCAGCCCCGCGAAAGCGGAAACGAGCATGAAGAGCGTGGAACACGGAAGGTGGAAGTTGGTCAGCAACAGATCAACCATTTTGAACTGATAGCCGGGCGTGATGAAAATATCGGTTTCACCGGTGAAAGGCTCGATGATTCCCGGGGCAATGGAGGCGCTTTCGAGCAGACGAAGTGATGTGGTTCCAATGGCGACAACTCGCCCGCCCGCCAACCGTGCGGCATTGATCTTGTCGACGGTCTCCTGTGTGATTGTTCCCCACTCGGCATGCATTTGATGATCTTCGGTGTCGTCGACTTTAACCGGCAGGAAGGTTCCGGCACCGACATGGAGCGTTACCGTTTCAAATCCCACGCCCCGTTTTTCCAAGGCCTGGAAAAGTTCATTGGTAAAATGAAGTCCGGCGGTCGGCGCGGCGACAGCACCTTCCTCTTTGGCAAAGACGGTCTGATAGTTTTCATGGTCGCTAGCGGTCAGCTCATCGTCGCGCTTGCGCTGGATATAGGGAGGAAGCGGCATCCGTCCATATTTTTCCAAACATTGGAAAAGTTGTTCGCCGCCACAGTTAAAGCGCAGGCGGATATCGCCGCCCTCGCGCTTTTCAACCACTTCGGCAAAAAAGTCGTCAGCGAAATCAATGAGGCTTCCCGCTTTAAGCCGTTTACCCGGCTTGGCGAAGACAAGCCACTCGTTATCGGCGGTGCGCATGTGAAGCGTCGCCTCGATTTTCACCTCGCCGCGCCGTCCGTCGAGCCGCGCCGGAATGACTTTGGTATTATTTCCGATCAGCAGGTCGCCGGGCTGAAGCAGGCCTGGCAGGTCGCGCACAACACGGTCGGCAAAGGCTTCACCGGTGAGGTCGAGCAATCGCGCGGAATCGCGCGGGCTGGCGGGACGATCCGCAATGAAGCGCTGCGGAAGTTCAAAATTGAAAAGGTCTACTTTCATAACATTGGAGTATTTGAGTATTTGAGTATTTGAGTATTGGAGGGTGGAGTATTGGATTCATGATTTCAACACTCCATTACTCCAACACTCCACTCTTCCATTAGCCTAGGGTTAACTGATAGGATCTCCGACTCAAATTCAGGAATATAAAGATATGGTTCAAGAAACACAGCCGTCCGCTTTTGTAAGCGAGATCTTCAGTTCAGCACAAGGAGAAGGGGTCAATATTGGCCGCCGGCAGCTTTTTGTGCGCTTCTGCGAATGCCACCGGCGTTGCCTCTACTGCGATACAAACGTAGAACGCACAGAAAACCTGCGGATTGAGCTGGAACCGGGCTGCGACCAATTTCTGGATGTGCCCAACCCGGTTGGCCTCGATCGGTTGCTGGATCTGATTGAACAGGCCAACCGTCCGGAGTTCGCGCACGACGATCTGTTCATCACTGGCGGCGAGCCACTTCTTTACGCCGATTTTCTGGAGCAAATGTTGCCGGAAGCCTGCAGACGGCTGGGGTTGCCGGTTCACCTCGAAACGAGCAGCGATATGCCGAAGGCTTTCGCACAGATCACGCCCTGGGTCGATCACGTCCTGATGGATATCAAACTGCCCAGTGTCACCGGTGAAGCCGGCACATGGGATGAACACCTTGAATTTCTCAAGCAGATCATTTCCTCCGGCACAGATGCCACCATCAAGCTGGTGGTGAATGCCGACACGACACAGGACGACCTCGACCGGGCGATCGCCATCCTCCGAGAGTCGGGCTCTGAATTTCCCGTGATCCTGCAACCGATGACGGCGACTCTGCAAAGCGACCGCACTCCGACTGCGAAGCAAATACTGGGCTGGCAATCTCAGATGGCGGTTGCCCTCGGACAAACGGTTCGAATCATTCCGCAAACCCACAAAATGATGGGGTTGTTATGAGCAAAAAAGCAATAGTTCTGCTGAGCGGAGGTCTCGATTCAGCAACCGCATCGGCGATTGCCAAGGATCAGGGCTTCGACTGTTATGCTCTCTCCTTCCAGTACGGGCAGCGCCACGCCATTGAACTCGAATGCGCCGCGCAGATTGCCAAAACTCAGGGTGTCGTCGAGCACCGCACCGTCAGCATCGACCTCGGCGCCTTCGGCGGCTCCGCCCTGACCGACCTGTCCATCGACGTACCGCACGAGGCCTGCAAAGCCGACGAGATTCCGATCACCTACGTTCCGGCGCGCAACACGATCTTCCTGTCCTACGCCCTCGCCTGGGCCGAGGTGCTCGGAAGCACCGACATCTTTATCGGCGTCAATGCCCTCGACTACAGCGGCTACCCCGACTGTCGGCCCGAATTCATCAAAGCCTACGAAAAAATGGCAAACCTCGCCACGAAGGCGGGCGTGACCGGCGAAGAAAAACTGACGATCCATACGCCCCTGATTTTTCTGACCAAAGCTCAGATTATTCAAAAGGGGCTGGAACTGAACGTGGACTACGGCGTAACGTCCAGCTGTTACGACCCGGCGCCGGACGGCGCGGCCTGTGGAACCTGCGACTCCTGCCGTCTGCGTCTCAAAGGATTTAAAGAAGCCGGCTCTACCGATCCGCGCCGCTATATATAAGGAGAAAACGATGCCGAAACTTGAAATTTATAAAATATTCCGCTTTGAAGCCGCCCACCGCCTGACCGGCGTGCCGGCGACCCATAAGTGCTCCAGAATGCATGGGCACAGCTACGAGGTCCAGGTCTGGCTTTGTGGGCCGGTCGATCCCCGGACCGGCTTTGTGATGGACTACGGCGACTTGGCCACAGCGTGCGAACCGGTTTTCGAACGGCTGGATCATGCCATCCTTAACGAGATTGAAGGGCTGAACAACCCGACGAGCGAAAACATGAGCGTCTGGCTATGGAACGCGCTGAAGCCTCAACTGCCCCTGCTCTCCAAAATCATCATCAAAGAGACCGAGAGCTCCGGCTGTATTTATACCGGTTCATAGCTTCCAAACATTGGAAGTCATTGCATGACAGCCTGTCTCTTTTTTCCAATGCTTGGAAAATTACTGATCGGCTGAATCGACCCGAACGGCGGAACGGATGCCGCCGCGAGCGGTGAAGTCGCCTACCACGATCAAATGACGCGGCTTCAGCAATTCAAACAGATCGCTGTAAATCCGGTTGGTGACATCTTCGTAGAACGACCCCTCGTTGCGGAACGAGAAGAGAAACAGCTTCAGCGATTTGCTCTCCACGCACAGCTCATTGGGAACGTACTCAATCGTGATGCGCGCGAAATCCGGCTGGCCCGTGATTGGGCAGAGCGAGGTGAACTCATCTGTTTCAAAGGTGATCCAGTAGTCGCGCTGCGGGTTGGAGTTTTTGAAAGTCTCAAAAATGGAAGCATCCGGCTGGGTCGGATAATTCATTTCACCTTTTTTCAGCAGAGTCAGTCCGTCGGTATTACTCATAGGTCACCTCATTAATTTGCGAAGAACTCTACCAGTTCTTCGAATCCATGCCATGTTTGATCGGCGACAAATTCACCGGGATGTCCGATGCCATAGGTGACAAAGCCGCTTTTAACACCGGCGTTGTGCGCCACCTCTAGATCTGTGTGATGATCTCCTATCATCCAGACGCTTTCCGATGGCATTCCGGATTTCTTCATCAATTCAACAATGCCGTCCGGTGAAGGCTTAAGGTTTGGAACATCGCCGCCGCCGATGATCCGGAAGAAAAGATCATTAACGCCCAAATGACTTAAAATAAGCCGCGACGGGTAGCCGGGCTTATTGCTGAGCACGGCCAGTTTATGGCCGGTACCTGCGAGTTTTTTCAGTCCGTCAACAACACCGGGATAGAGTGCGGTTTCATCGAGCATGTGTTCAGCATAAAAGGCTCTATCAAGCGCCAGCGCTTCATCAAGGTCAACATCCGCACCCTGCAATGACCGTTCGACCAGCTTGCGGATGCCGTCACCGACATACCCTTCAACCACCTCCATGCTGAGCGGCGGTAAATCATACTCATCACGCATCAGATTGATGCCGGTCGTCAGATCCGCGCGACTATCGGCGAGCGTTCCGTCGAGATCAAAAATGAGAAGTTGTCTTTCCATAAAGCGGGGGACATTAAACCTTATCTGCCTCACTTTTTCAGGAAGAAACTCTCCGAAAATTTCCAGCGATGCGGCTTGAAAAGATGAGGCAAGCCACTAGCATAAAGACAGCATGTTTACCAAAGTCGAAACTCTGAAACAGATACAAACGATTTCCCGCCTCGCACAGGAAATCTGGGAGGAGAGTTATTTTCCAATCGTTGGAAAGGAACAAGCGGAGTATATGCTGAAGAAGTTTCACTCCACTGAAGTAATAACCCACCAGATCCTTGAGGAAAACCATGTCTATTTCCTAATCGAACAAGACAACCGGCCCGCCGGGTATCTGGCCACCCTTCCCTGGCTGGAAAACTTACACCTGAGCGAAATTTGCGTAAAACCCTCTCCCCGCAGTAGCGAACAGAACCGCTCCGCAATTCACTTTGCGGAACGGATTGCCTGCGAACTCGGGAAACCATTCATCACACTGACCGCGAATAAATGCAACAGCAACGCCATCGCCACCTATAGCCGTTGGGGCTTCTGCATTGTGGACGAAGTGGTTTTGGATATCGGCAACGGCTTTGTGACGAATGACTACGTCATGCGAAAACAGATGCTGGCAGAGAGTTAAACTCGGAGCCGATCCAGCCCGAGCCGGGTGACGCCGGAACTTCCACAGGAAAGCCGGAGGCAATCCCCACACAGCGTATTCCCGCGGCGCTGACGGTCTGAATGCCCTTCACTGCGCCGGTCGCGAGTGCCAGACGAATACCTTTTCCCACTGAAGTCCGCAGAGAATCAACCGCGCGCGGTTCCCTTTTTGTAGAAGGGCAGCTCAACAACTGTAGCGAGGAAACACTTCCCGCGGATTTCGACATCGAGAACCATTCCGAGGCTCGAATATTCCGCTTTGACAAAGGCGAGCGCAATGGCTTTTCCAAGGCTTGGAGAAACCGAACCGCTGGTGACCTCGCCGAGCTCCATTTTTTCCAATGTTTGGAAAAACACTTTATCATGGGCGCGCGCGGCGCGTTTGCTATCGAACTCCAGCGCGACCAGAAACTCCTGCGGGTCGGCCAGATCGCGACGAACGGCCTCTTCACCGAGGTACCCGCCCTCTTTGCGAATGAACATTCCGCGACTGGTGGCGGCGGGTGTGCGCTCGAGCGAAAGTTCGTGTCCGTAAAGTGAGTAGCCCATTTCAAGGCGCAGGGTATCGCGCGCACCCAACCCGACGGGTTTGATGTTCGGGTTGGCGAGCAGCGCGCGCCAGACGCGAACGGCTTCGGATGCCGGGAAATAGAGTTCATAACCCCACTCGCCGGTGTAGCCGGTGCGACTGACGAGGCAGGCTGAGCCTGCACCCAATAAATTTTCCAATCCTTGAAAATATTCGGCTTTAAAATATCCAAGGTCTGGAAGTTTTTGCCGAAGACCGCTTCGAGGTCGGCGCGAGCAGTCGGCCCTTGCACGTCGAGTTTGGCCAGTTCATTCGAGCGGTCGGTGAAAATTGTTTCCGGCGAAAGGTGCTGCTGAATCCAGGCGGAGTCGACGTCGCGTGTCGCTGCGTTGACAACGAGCATGTAGCGCTCCGTGCCAAGGCGGTAGCAGGTGAGGTCGTCGATGACGCCGCCCTGCTCGTTGAGCATGAAGCCGTAGCGGCACTGACCGACCGCCAGCGTAGAAAGCTTCATGGTGAGCAGCTTTTCGAGATCGGCCGCCGCAGTCGGCCCGGCGAGCTCGAACTCGCCCATGTGGCAGATGTCGAACAGGCCTGTTTTTGTACGGGCGTGTTCGTGTTCGGCCAAAATGCTTTCGTATTGGATCGGCATGTCCCATCCGCCAAATTCGGCCATGCGCGCGCCCAGGGCTACGTGCTCTTCATGTAACGGTGTTGTTTTCAAAACTGCGCCAGCTCCTTCCATGTATATTTTTCAACGCCATCCACACTTCGTCCGCCGCCGGTATCGACCATGATCACCGGACAGCCCGCCCGCTGCGCGGCAGTCACTCCGCCGGGGCTATCCTCAAAAACCAGCACCTCGTCGGCCGAAAGACCGAGCCGCTCAAGAGTCAAAAGGTACATCTCCGGATCCGGCTTGCGGTGGCTGACATCATCGGCAGTGCACACCACGGCGAACAGGTCGATCATCCGGCCCTCCACCAGCGCATCTCTCACAAAATGCTTTGGCGAATTGCTGGCCAGAGCCAGCCGCGTTCTACCTCGCCATTTTTGAATGAAGTTGATCGCGTGCGGAAAGACCTCGGTTTTGAAATGTTTCCGTACATGAACCCGCTTGTGCTCCAACACCTTCAACGGGTCAAGGTTCAGCCCGTGCCGCGCCGCGAGAATCGGCGTAAACGTGCTGGTTTGCGCCTCGAAGAACTCGCGCCGCTCGGCGGCGGTCAGCTGGTAGCCGCTCAACGCCTCCACCGCGAGGGCAAAGCCGTCGGCGTGATATTTCTCTGAATTGATTAGGGTTCCGTCCAAATCGAAAACAAAGGCCTTAAACTGATTTAAATCAAGTTGCATATAGCCGACAAATTTCAGGTATAAATCATCCGCTGGAAAGAATCTTTTGAGAGATTCTTTCTCCAGCCGCCTCTCCGTCCGAAATTGCGTTGATTCAAGTGCCGAGAATCCGTACCCTCCTCCCTTTTAAACGCATTACCTTATGGTAAATTTATGAGCAGTTTTGAATTAGTTCGCGAACAGGACATCCCGGAAGTCAACGGCACGGTGAAAACCTACCGCCACAAACCGACCGGTGCCGAGTATATTTCCGTCGAAAACGGCGACACCAACAAGGTGTTCGGTATCACCTTCCGCACCCCACCGTCCGACTCGACTGGCGTGGCCCACATCCTCGAACACTCCGTCCTGTGCGGCTCGCGCAAATACCCGCTCAAAGACCCCTTCGTCCAGCTTCTGAAAGGATCCCTGCAGACCTTTCTCAACGCAATGACCTACCCCGACAAAACGGTCTACCCCGTCGCCAGCGAGAACGAGCAGGACTTCTACAACCTTGTCGACGTCTACCTCGACGCCGTTTTCTTCCCGCGCATCACCCCCGCCTTCTTCCGTCAGGAAGGCTGGCACTACGAGCTCGAAAACATCGACGCCCCGCTCACCTGCAAAGGCGTCGTCTATAACGAAATGAAAGGCGTCTACTCATCCCCCGACAGCCTCCTGCTCGAACGCTCCCAGCAGGCGCTCTTCCCCGACATCACCTACGGCCTCGACTCCGGCGGCAACCCCGCCGAAATCCCGAACCTCACCTACGACGCCTTCCGAACCTTCCACGAAACCTATTATCACCCATCCAACGCCCGCATCTTCTTCTACGGCGACGACGACCCCGCCCACCGCCTCAAAATCCTCGAGGGATATCTCGACGGCTTCCAATGTTTGGAAAATCCTCCGGATTCCTCCATCCCGCTTCAGACCCCTTTCGAAAAACCGATCGAAATCGAAGAGCCCTACGCCGTCAGCGAAGAAGACGGGAACGCCTTCATCACCGTCAACTGGGCTCTCCCCGACGGCATCCTCCACTTCGCCCTCATCATCCTAGACCAGATCCTCACCGGCACCTCCGGGTCGCCATTGCGCAAAGCCCTCATCGAATCCGACCTCGGCGAAGACCTCGCCGGCTTCGGCCTCGAAACCAACCTGCGCCAGCCCGCCTGGTCCATCGGCATGAAAGGCGTCGACGTTCCAAACCTTGGAAAAGTGGAAGGGATTATTTTCCAAACCTTGGAAAAACTGGTCAAAGACGGCATCGACCGAAACGACATCGAAGCCGCCCTCAACAGCTTCGAATTCGACCTGCGCGAAAACAACAGCGGATCCTGTCCGCAGGGCCTTTCCATCATGCTCAACATGATGGAAACATGGCTCTATGGGTGGAATCCTCTCGGCCTCGTCGCCTACGAACACCCGCTCGCCGAGCTCAAAAGCAAAATTTCCGAAAACCCCCGCTACTTCGAAGAGCTCATCCAAACCGCCCTGCTCGACAACACGCACCGCGCCACCATCAAGCTCGTCCCCGACGCCGACAAAGCCGCGCGCGACGAAGCGGAAGAACAAGCCCGCCTGCAGGCCGTCCGCGACCGGATGATCCCGGATGAGCTTCAGCAAACCGTCAACACCGCCGCGCGTCTGCTCGACATGCAGCAGACGCCCGACTCGCCCGAAGCCGTCAAAACCCTGCCCCTGCTCAAACGCAGCGACCTCGACCCCAAAAGCCGAATCATCCCGCGCGAAACCGAAACCTTCGACAACGCCACCGTCCTGTTCCACGACCTCTTCACCAGCGGCATCGTCTACCTCGACATTGGCTTCGACCTCCACACGCTCGACGCCGACGACCTCCCGTGGGTCTCCCTGCTCGGAAGCATGCTGCTCGAAATGGGCACGCAAAAAGAGGACTTCGCCTCGCTCGCCCTGCGCATCGCCCGTAAAACCGGCGGCCTCTACGCCACCCCCTTCCACGCGGCGCTCGAAAACAGCCCCGAAAGTGTCTGCCGCCTCTTCCTGCGCGGCAAATGCATGAACCACCAGCTGACCGACCTCTTCGACATCCTCGACGACATCCTCTTCGCCCCCGCCTTCAACAACCGCAAACGCTTCCGGGAAGTCCTGCTCGAACAAAAAGCCGAAATGGAAAGCGGACTCATCCCCAGCGGACACTCCGCCGTCCTCACGCGCATCAAAGCGCACGGACACGAAGCCGCCCGCGCCGCTGAAGCCATCAGCGGCATCGACGCGCTCTTCTTCCACCGCGACATGCAGAAGAAAATGAAAGAGGACTGGCCCGGCACCGTGGCGCGGATCGAAACCATCCTGCAAAAACTGCTCCGCGGCGGACTGATCGTCAACATCACCGCCGAAGGGAAAGACCGCGCGCCGATTTTCCAAACCCTGGAAAAATTCCTCGCAAAAGTTCCAAGCATTGGAAAATCCGGAGAAAAAAGTTCCAAAGGTTGGAAGTTTTCGGAAACACCGTCGAAATCTGAAGCGCTACTGATTCCCTCGCGCGTCAACTATGTCGGCCGCGGCATCAACCTGTTCGACAACGGCTATAAAATGGACGGCTCGGCGCTGGTCATCACCAAATACCTGCGCACCGCGTGGCTCTGGGAAAAAATCCGAGTACAGGGCGGTGCCTATGGCGCGGTCTGCTCCTTCGATGCGCACTGCGGGTCGTTCGCCTTCGCCTCCTACCGCGACCCCAACCTCGCCGTCACCCTCGACGTCTACGGACAGACCGCCGACTTCCTGAAAAATCTCACGCTCGACGAAGACGAACTCTCCCGCGCGCTCATCGGAACCATCGGTTCTATCGACGCCTACCTGCTTCCCGATGCCAAAGGCTACACCGATATGGTTCGCTACCTGGCCGGCATGACGGATGAAAAACGGCAGATGCGCCGCGATGAAGTGCTCTCGACCACCGCCGAAGATTTCAAGGAGTTCGCCGAATTCCTCAACATGGGCAACGCCGTCACCTCCGTCCTCGCCTCGCCCGAAGCGATCAAAGAAAGCGGACTGGAATTCCAAAGCACCTTGCGGGTTTTATAAGAAAGCGAAACAACGCATGGCTTATCAAATCAAACCGCAGTCGAATTTTGTAGAAGTCCATGCCTCTGGACGCCTGTCTCACTGGGATGTGCTGGGAATCATTCATCAGCTCCATAAAAACGATCCGCGCAAAGAAACGCCCGACCTCTGGATTCTCGATCCGGATCTCGACTTTGCGTTTCACTCTTTCCCGCCCGTTGTTCATGGCATTCTAAAACTGATCGGCCAACGGTTGAAAAAGGGATGCCGAAGCGCCATTCTAACGGCAGACGAATTCCAGCGGAGCAAGATAGATTTATACTGCGCCGAAGCCGCTGTGCTCCCGTACGAAACCCTCGCCTTCACCTCCCGCGATGAAGCCCTCGCCTGGCTCCTAAACTGACGCCGGACATTAAAGCCCAACGGCTTTGCGGAGCTTGTCAACTTCCCACGGATCGAGGTTGCGGTGTTCGCCGGAACGGAGTTTTTCGAGGCGGAGCGGACCGACCGATACACGAACGAGCCGAACCACTTTACAGTCGAGCACCTCCATCATCCGGCGAATGTGGCGGTTTTTTCCCTCGCCGAGCGTCAGGGTGTAACCGGGCTGATTGACAAGAATGCGGCGAAGCGGCTCCACCTTAAGTGCTTTCAGCTTTTCGCCGCGCGAGTTGAGCCCGTTGAGCATGCGGTCGATCTCGGACGGAGTCAGTTCGCGGTCGATCCAGACCTGATATTTTTTTCAACGTGATGGCGGGGATGCATCAATCGGTGAGCGAGCTCGCCGTCGTTGGTGACAAGCAACAACCCTTCACTCATTACGTCAAGACGGCCGACGGTGTAGAGGCGGCTGGCGCAGGCGGGAAGCAAATCGAGGACGGTTTCACGTCCTTCGGGATCTTCGGAGGTACAGATGACGCCGGTCGGCTTGTTGAGCATGATCCAGACCTTTTCGTCCAGCACAACCGGCGTCCCCTCGCAGGTGACGCGGCTTTTGCCGGGCTCCACCTTGGTGCCGAGTTCCGTGATGACCACGCCATCCACGGTCACCAGTCCGTCCGTAATGAGCTTTTCCGAAGCGCGGCGAGAAGCCACCCCGCACTCAGCCAGATATTTTTGTAATCGGATCATAACAATGCTCAATATTCACTTCGCAACACTCAACGCTCACAAAAAAAGCCCCGGCAGAACCGAGGCTTCGACATAAACCGGAAAGGATTTACTCGGGTTTAGTTTTCGGGAGACCGAAACCACGATCGCCTTCTTTCCATTTTCCTTCGGACAGAAGCTTATCGACGCGCTCAAAACGCTTCAGAACATTGCGCTTTACTTCAATTTTGGCGGCGTTTTTCAAACTGGAATGCATTGTCATGGTTCTTCTCCTAAAAAATAGTTTTCTTTCGAATGAGCGGCAAAGAATACCTTTTCTGCCCGGGTTGTCAAATATGCAAACAACCTAATTCGCAATACGTATTATGCACTAACGATTCTTCTTCATCTTGCGCCCTGTATACAAAATCTTTTTCTTTTCAGGCTCGAATTCCGGAATTGAAATGGTGGATTTGAGTTCGTAGAGCTCGTCGCGAAGGATGGCGGCGCGCTCAAACTCCAGTTTTTCGGCCGCTTCGAGCATTTCCTGCTCAACTTCGCGAATCGCCCGGTTCAGATCATAGGTTTCGCCGGTTTCGCGGACCACAAGCTCTTCCAGCTCTTCGGCCCCCTTCTTCATCGCCTGCAAACTGTCCTGAATTTTCGACCGGATTGCCTGCGGGGTGACGCCATGCGCCTCGTTATAGGCGATCTGATTTTCACGGCGATGGCGGGTCACGTCCATCATCCGCCGCATCGAGTCGGTTATACGATCTGCATAGAGAATCACCCGTCCGCCCAGATGGCGGGCGGCGCGGCCTGCGGTTTGTACCAGCGAAGTTTCCGAGCGCAAAAAGCCCTCTTTGTCCGCATCGAGAATGGCAACCAATGACACCTCCGGCAAATCAAGCCCTTCGCGAAGCAGGTTAATGCCGATTAAACAATCGAACTCCCCCAGCCGCAGGTCGCGCAGAATATCGACCCGCTCCAGAGCCCCGATATCGGAATGGAGATACTGCACACGCAATCCAACCTTCTTCAGGTAATCAGTCAAATCCTCGGCGGTGCGCTTGGTGAGCGTGGTCACCAGCGTCCGCTCACCCTGCTCGGCACAGGCACGAATCTCCTCCATCACGTCGTCAATCTGCCCGGTGAGCGGACGGACATCAACCGGCGGGTCGATGATGCCGGTCGGGCGAATAATCTGCTCAATCGGCGCGCCGCCCTCCTGCCGTTCGAAGGCGCCGGGCGTGGCGGTGGTAAAGATCATCGGGCCGGTGATGTTGAGGAACTCGTCAAACGCCAGCGGACGATTATCGAGTGCCGACGGCAGACGAAAGCCGTGCTCGATCAGGGTTCCTTTGCGGGCCTGATCGCCGTTAAACATGCCGCGCACTTGCGGAAGCGTCACATGCGACTCATCGACGATGGTGAGAAAATTTTCGGGGAAGTAGTCGATCAGGCAGGCGGGCCGCTCGCCCGCTTCGCGGGCGCCGAGATGGCGGGAGTAGTTTTCAATGCCACCGCAATAGCCGATCTCGCGCATCATTTCGATGTCGTACATCGTCCGCATCCGGATGCGCTGGGCTTCGATCAGCTTGTCGTGATCTTCAAACCACTGAATCCGCTCTTTCAGCTCGGCCTCGATGCGGGCGATGGCCGGTTCAAGTTTTTCAGCCGGCATCACAAAATGCTTGGCGGGCGAAATCATGATCCGGTCGAGCACGTCCTCGACATCCGCCGTCAGCGCGTCAATTCGTTTGATCGACTCCACCTCGTCGCCGAAAAAAGCAATGCGGATGCCGTGGGTCGCATAGGATGGAAACACATCGACGGTGTCGCCGCGCACGCGGAACGTTCCGGGCGTCGTGTCGTAATCGTTACGCTCATATTGAATCGCCACCAGCTTTTCGAGCATCGCGTCGCGCCCGCACTCCTCGCCGACATGAGCGGAAAAAACCATCTCGCGGTAATCCTCCGGCGAGCCGAGGCCGTAGATGCAGGAGACCGATGCGACGATGATCACATCGTCGCGGCTGAGCAGGCTGTCGGTTGCCGCCAGCCGCAGACGCTCAATCTCGGCGTTAATGGAGGCGTCCTTCTCAATAAACGTGTCGGTCTGCGGGATATAGGCTTCAGGCTGATAATAGTCGTAATAGCTGATAAAAAACTCGACCGCGTTGTGGGGGAAAAAGGATTTCAGCTCCGAGTAGAGCTGGGCGGCGAGCGTTTTATTGTGGGAGATCACCAGCGCGGGCTTTCCCTGCTTCGCAATCACATTGGCGATGGTGAACGTCTTGCCTGAGCCGGTCACCCCTTCCAATGTTTGGAAACGCTGCCCCGCCTCCAGCCCGGCGCACAGCGCCTCAATCGCCGCCGGCTGGTCACCGGTCGGCTGATAATCTGAAACAAGCTGGAAGGTTGAACTCATCGCCCAGCAGATTACCCCGAGTTTCCAATGTTTGGAAAAATTTTAACCACTAATCTTCACTGATCCGCACTCATCACAAAGGCCGTTCCATTAGTGGAAATTAGCAAAGATTAGTGGTTAAATCCCCTCTTCAATTTTCACAAGGAGTTCTCTCATGGCTGGCGAATACGTTTACAACCTGCAAAACCTAACCAAAGAGCACAACAAGAAGGTGGTACTCGATGATGTCACCCTCGCCTTTTTCTTCGGCGCGAAGATCGGGGTGATCGGCGGCAACGGCTCGGGAAAATCGTCGTTGCTGCGCATTATGGCAGGCGTGGACAAAGAGTACATGGGTGACGTGCAGATCGCCAAGCGCGCGCGGATCGGCTACCTCGAACAGGAGCCGCACCTCGACGACTCCAAAACCGTGATGGGCAATGTGATGGAAGGCGTCGCCGAATCGCAGGCGATGCTCGACCGCTACGACGAAATCTGGGGTCTGCTGGCCGGGGATATTTCTGATGAGGAATCTGAACAGCTCAACGAAGAGGTCTCGCGCCTTCAAAACGTCATCGATACGCAGGATCTGTGGAATCTCGACAACAAGGTCGAAATGGCGATGGACGCTCTGCGTCTGCCGGACGGCAACTCACCGGTCGATAAGCTCTCCGGCGGAGAGCGACGCCGCGTCGCGCTCTGCCGCCTGCTGATCTCCAACCCCGACGTGCTGTTGCTCGACGAACCGACCAACCACCTCGACGCCGAATCGGTCGCGTGGCTCGAAGAATTTCTGGTTCGCTTCACCGGCACGCTGGTCTGCATCACCCACGACCGCTACTTCCTCAATAACGTCACCGAATGGATTCTCGAGCTCGATGCGGGCCGCGCGATGCCGTGGAAAGGCAACTACGAAGCGTGGCTCGAACAGAAACAGGAACTGCTCGCCCGCCAGAACAAACAGGCGGCCTCGCGCAGTAAACTGCTTCAGCGCGAACTCGAATGGGTGCGCACCAACCCGGTCGGCCGCCGCTCCAAAAGTCAGGCTCGCCTGAAAAACTACGAAAAACTCGCCGCGCAGGATATCGACACCCGCGAGGACAGCGTCGAAATTCAGATCCCGTCGGGCGAGCGGCTCGGCAACCTCGTCGTGCGCGCCGAAGATCTCACCAAACACTACGGCGAACGCGTCATCATGGAAAACGTCAGCTTCGACCTGCCGCCCGGCGGCATTGTCGGCATCATCGGGGCCAACGGCGCCGGGAAAACCACCCTCTTCCGGATGATCACCGGACAGGAAGAGCCGACCGGCGGCGCCCTGACGGTCGGGCCGACGGTCAACGTCTCCTACGTCGATCAAAGCCGCGACTCGCTCAACCCCGATAAAACCATTTACGAGGAAATCTGCGGCGGCAACGAATGGCTCGACCTCGGCGGCAAGCGGATGAACGGACGGGCCTACTGCGGCAAGTTCAACTTCAAGGGGGCGGAACAGCAGAAAAAAGTCGGTATCCTCTCCGGAGGAGAGCGCAACCGCGTGCATCTGGCCAAACTGCTTCAGCGGGCGGGTAATTTACTTCTGCTCGACGAACCGACCAACGACCTCGACGTGACCACCCTGCGCGCACTCGAAGAGGCCCTGCTCAGCTTCGGCGGATGCGCCGTTGTCGTCAGCCATGACCGCTGGTTCCTCGACCGCATCGCCACGCATATCCTCGCGTTTGAGGGCGACAGCAAAGTCACCTGGTTCGAAGGGAACTACGAAGCCTATCACGAAGAGCGCCGCCGCCTGCTCGGCGACGAAGCCGACAAGCCCCACCGCATCAAGTTCCGGCCCGTGTCACACAACTAATATTTTTCAACCGCGAATAGACGCGAATGTTTTGGGTAGGGACAGACCGCTGGGCTGCCCGCTTCGGAGCGCTCGGCGATCGCGCCCTACCTTTCCAAACATTGGAACTGACTGCGCCAGGGCTTGCAAATTTTCCAATGTTTGGAAAACGTCATAGACGTTTCGGCTCGCTCCAGCCCCTTTAAGCCTTTACAAAAGAACCAACAAAAACAGGAGCAACACAATGCTGGAAGAGTTAACGGCGATATCGTTAATAATTGTTCTGCCTATCATACTGGGGATTCTTTTCACGGTGTTCCCTTTCTGGAACATCTGCAAGCGAGTCGGCCTGCATCCGGTACTATCGATCCTATCCCTCGTGCCGTTAGCCAATATTGCCTTCCTATTTTATCTGGCATTCGCTCAATGGCCCTCCCTTGACAAAAGAAGTGCCCCTGACACCGCCCGGACCCAACCAAATCAAAAGAAATCCGGGAAAAAAATTCTGGTCTCAGTAGGGACAGTATTATTGGTACTGGCTCCGGTGATCGTCATCATTGGAACAACCTACACATTCACTCTTCCGAAGATTTATGCGGCTCAGGCACGGATTCAAATAAGCAATGACGACGTGATCCCAAATCCATTCGAAGATAAAACAACACAATCAGGATACGATCCGTACTTCCTGCGCACTCAGCATGAAGTCATCAAATCCAGGCCAGTTTTGTATGAGGTCATCAACCGCCTGAACCTTCAGGAAGCTTGGGGGACAAGCGGGAAAAAGCTCCCCAAAGAATTTGCCTGCGAAATTTTACGCTCCAGCCTGCATATTAGCCAGTTTCGCGACACCAGCTTGGTTTCTATTCAGGCGCAACGGCAGAACCCAAAGGAAGCGATGCGTATTGCAAACACACTAGCCGATGTGTATCGCGATCAGCGTTTAGATCTGAAACGGAAAGAAATGACGCGTGCGTTAGATGCATTGCGCCACGAGCTTGAAAAACAACAAGCGAAGGTTGATGCCGCAGAGCAGAGGGTGGAAACCATCCGCACAGAACTCGACCTCCCCGCTTTTACAGCGAATGGAAGCCAGATCGAAAAGCTCCGATTGCAGCAGCTGGAGGGAGACCGAATTGCAGCCCGCGTCGAAATGCTAACCCAGAAAGCGCGCTATGAGCAGATGTTAGCTATGAGCAATGAGGATTTGCTTACGTCCTCTGCTTATCTGGCGAGTGATCCGTTCGTGGAAACCATGAGAACCCAGATTCACGAGTATGATATTTCGCTGACCTCGCTACTCAAGAATTACGGCGAAAACCACCCGGAAGTTAAACAAACAAAGGCGGCGAAAGACGAACTGATGGCCAAACTGGCTCAAGCCGTGGAAGGAATTAAAAAGGGTGTAAACGCCCAGTACATTGTCGCCAAAGCCAAGTTTGATGCACTGGATCAGGAACTGCGCAAGGATCAGAATGTGGACAGGGATGCGCAACGGGAAAAACTGCTGCCGTTTAACCGGGCGAAGCAGGAATTAGAAATTCAGCGGTCTATCATGAATGCCCTAGAAGCTCGACTGGCACAGGAAGGAATTACGCTAAAAATCCCGCGGACTCCTGTGGAAATTATTGATGCGGCCAAAGAACCGACCCGCCCCATCAGCCCGAACCTGACTCTAAATGTTCTGCTCTCTGTTGGTATCGCTGGTATATTTTTTCTGACCGGCCTCCCCATGCTGATTATTGGACTGAAACGCGCATAAATTTTCAATGTAGACGCAACCCCATTCTTGAGCACGGAAGAACGCGACGAGGGCGTCGCGTCTACGTTTTGGAAAAATCAGACGCTGAGGCCTTTGATGAATTTGCGCAGGACCTGCTCGGGGCATTTGGCGAATTTGGGATGATCAAATCGGCGGAAGAAGGAGCCCAGCTCAGCGCTGGAGACATCGAACTCGGCTTTCTTGAACACCGCCAGCATTCCGTCGGACTGCAGGTTCAGCGCAATCCGCAGTTTTTTCAAAATCTCATTGTTCGACAAATACTCGAGCGGAGCCGGCACAACCCCATCGGGGCGCGGCCCGCGCTTTTCCACGATCAGTCCATCGAGAAAACTGCAAAGATCCTTATCGGACAGCGCGACGAACCCCGGTTCATCTTCGAGCTTCAGCCAGTTGATCACTTCCTCTTCGGTGGTTTCCCGTCCGGATTTGGAGGTGATCTGCGCAATGGCCAGATCGTTCTTATTCAGCGCGTAGCGCAATCGGCGCAGGGTGTCGTTATTGGTCATAGAAAATTCCTTCGTTGAGGGATGCACTCTACGGAACCCCGCGAATTTGAAAAGAAGAATGCCTCTCGCAAAGGAGCGAAATTTCCAATGGTTGGAAAAAATTTCACCACGAAATACACAAAACACACGAAAGTTTCCAATGCTTGGAAAAAAGTCGAAATATCCAACGTAGTTGGTTCCAACGATTGGAAGCAGGCTGAGCCTGCACCCTTCTTTTTATCCAAACACTAGCAAATGAGGCGGGTTGCGGTTAAGCTCCCCGGACTATGGCTAAATTAAAAAACACCTTTTCGTGGTCGTTCAGCGCGGCGGCCGATTTTGATGAATGCCGGCGGCGGCGGTACTGGAGCAAGTACGGCATGTGGGGCGGCTGGGAGCGCGACGCGGACGACGTGACGAAACAGGCCTATCGCCTGAATAAGATGACGAACCGCTGGGGCCTGATGGGCGTGGCGACCGAGGAGACGATCATGCGGGTGCTGCGTCAGCATCAGGCGGGCAATCCGATGACCGCCGACGAAGCCTACGAAACGGTCGCCCGGCCCCTTTTGCGGAAATGCTGGGGCGAGTCGAAGCGCGGCGAGTGGAAAACCGACCCGAAAAACAAGTGCTGTCTGCACGGCCACTATTACGGGACGATGGAGGACGAACAGGCGGCGGGCGCGGCGATTACGGAGCAGATTAAAAACTGCACGCAGAATTTTATCGAACGGGTTCTTCCGAGGATTGGAAACAACAGCCGCGAAATGGAAATCCAGATTCAGACGCCGGACCTGGGCGGCGATCCCGAGAACATCACCTGGAACAAGGTGAAGATGTATGTGATTCCGGACTACGCCTACCGCATCGGCAACCAGATGCATATTCACGACTGGAAGGCGGGGAAGATCAAGGAGTCGCACCGCGACCAGCTGGCGGGCTACGCGCTCTGGGCCGAGGTGAAATATAAGGTTCCGATCGAAGATATTTTTCTCTACGTGGAATATCTCAATGAGGGCCAGGTGCTCCCCTTCCAGCTGACGACCGAAGAGTTCGATGTGCAAAAAGCGCGCATTGAAGCCTCGGTGGCGGAGATGAGCGAATATCTAGTGGACTTTGACCGCGAGAAAAACGAGCCGCTCCCGAAGAATGAATGGGAACTGGCCGGCGATCCGGACTCCTGTAAAATGTGCAAGTTCTACGAGTTGTGCAGGGAAGAATTGTAGGAAGTGAGAAGTGGAAGGCAGGATGTTCTTCACATTCTACATCCCACAATCCCCCTACGCCTTGCGCCGTTTGTCTTTGAAGAGCGCGGTCTTTTTCTTCGCCTTGGGGCTGCGGGCCGTGTGCGCGACGTTGACAAGCACTCCAATCATGACGGAGCAGACGAGCAGGCTCGATCCGCCGTAGCTGATGAAGGGAAGCGCGAGCCCTTTGGTCGGCATGGAGCCGGTGACGACCGCCAGATTGATGATCGCCTGCAGCGTAATCATCAATGTGACCCCGAGGGCGGTGAAGCGCCCGAAGTCGTCGTTCGCGCGCGAAGCGATCCGCATTCCGCAGATAAAAATGACGACAAAAAGCAGCAGCACCGAGAAGGTGGCGATCAGGCCGAGCTCTTCGCCGATGATGGGGAAGATAAAGTCGGTATGGGCTTCGGGCAGGTAGAACTGTTTCTGAATGCTGTTGCCGAGGCCGGTTCCGTAGGCCCCGCCAGAAGCAAAGGCATTCAAAGCGTTAATGAGCTGCCACGCTTCTTCCTGCGCATATTTTTCCGGATCGAGAAAAGCCATGATACGACCCATGCGATTGGCATTGTGCATCAAAAACAGACCGAACACCCCGGCCCCGGCCCCGGCGAAGCTGAGCAGATGACTGAGGCGAACTCCGCCAATAAACAAAAGGATGAGACCCACCAGGCCGGTGAGCATCGTGGTTCCGAAGTCCGGCTCGATGATTAAAAGCCCGGCAAACATCCCCAGCCCGAGCATAGGAACGAGAATGCCGCGCTTAAACGTGTGCATGTAGCGGCGGCGGCGGGAGATCCACCAGGCCGCGGCCAGAATGATGCCAATTTTTGAAAACTCGGAGGGCTGAATGGTGAGCGGACCGAGGCGAAGCCAGCGCCAACTTCCGTTGATCTCATGCCCGATCCCGGGAATTCGAACCAGTACCAGAAAAAGCGCGCAGAGCGCCGCGACGGGCAGCGCGGCCTTGCGAAGCAGAGCGAGATCAATCCGGGCGCAGACGATGGCCGCCATCAGTGAAATAAGGAGCCAGATCAGCTGACGAACCAGAAAGTATTCGGTCGTTCCGTACGAACTTTCCCCGCGCACCAGACTGGCGCTGAACATCATGATCACACCAACCGTTGCCAGGATGAGAACGGCGGCAATCAGGGTGACGATGGTTCGGCGTTGCATGAAGAGCACTCTAATTCAGTCGAGGGTCGGAAGTCAAAATGTCGAAGGTCCAAATCAAAAAAAAGCGCCCCGTTGGAGAGGCGCTTCCTGTAATTCAGCATACAGATCTTATTCCGGAATCGGAACAAGCAGTTTGGTGCCGGGCTTAACGGACGCAGGATCGGCGATGCCGTTCAAGGTCATGATCTCTTCTTTCGAGCTGCCGTACTGGCGGGCGACGTCTTCAAGCGTTTCGCCGGGATAAAGCACATGCTCGTAGACGGGCGCGGAGGTTGCGGTATCCACCGGTGCCGCTTCGGCAATCGGGGCCAATTCAGCCATCGGAGCCAAAACCGGCGCTTCAACCTTAATCGTTACGGGTTTGGAGGCCACATCCGAAAGAACCGTCACACTGACCTCTCCTTTTTTCGGAATGCTGAGGCTCTTGCCTGCGATAATCTGGCTGCCGGTGAGCGCGTTGGCCGCGCGGATCTCATCCACCGTCAGCCCGGCGCGCTTGGCGATGCCGGAAAGGGTGTCGCCCTTCTGAATAACGTAGGAGGCGCCCTGCTTAATCGGTGATGCGGCGGCCTTGACCGAAGCGGTCGGAGAGCTCGAGCGAATGATCGGTGCCGGAGCGGAATCCAGCGATCCCGGGATGTTTATTTTCTGACCGACCAGCAATTTGTTGGGGTTGGAAAGGCTGTTGTACTCAGCGAGCTTCTTCCAAGTTGTTCCGTACATGGAGGCAATCGTCGAAAGCGTGTCGCCTTTCTTTACAACATAAACCTGCCCGGGCAATTCCACAGCGGCTTCGTAAGGAGCGGATGTATAGATGTCGGGCGGAAGAAGAATGGCATCGGTCGTGTCAACCATGTAGTCATCGGCCGGAAGAATGAGCGGTTCATCGACCGGTTGACCATAGGGCCAGTTCAGCCAGTCAACGGGGCAAGCCCCTGTGGCACATCCCTGCGTCAGTAAAAAACCGGCGAGTACAACCAGTTGCAAAGCTAAAATCTGAAAACGAATCTTTTTTGATTTCATGACAACACCTCTCTCTATTCCTTCTATTCGATTTCTACGCGTCCACACACTCGCTCTTCAGGCGGCACACTTCTCGGGCGAACAACTCGCCGCGCTCATTAAAACTGCGAAACTGATCAAAGCTGGTGCACGCGGGAGAAAGCAGCACAGTATCACCCGGTTCTGCACTCTCCCACACGGCGCAGACAGCCTGTTCCAGCGTTTCGCAGGGCAGACACTCAACTGAATCCGCCCAAGCCGCCTGCATCGCCTCGGAAGCTTCCCCGATAAGATATAGACGGGAAACCTGCTTCACCAGTAAATCTTTTGCAAAACTAAGATCCGTCTCCTTGGCCCGCCCTCCCGCGATCAAATGAACAGGTCCCGACACCATCCGGAGCGCCGCGCACATCCCCGCCAGATTGGTGGCCTTGGAGTCGTCGATAAATCTGACGCCGTTGATTTCCGCTACGGTCTCCATCCGGTGCGGCAATGGCTGAAAGGCGCGGGCCGAGGCCTCCACTGCGGACGGCGACAGGCCGCACGCCTCGCAAACCGCCGCAACGGCCGCGCCCGCCGCACCGAGCACCTTGTTGTCAAAACAGGTTTCCGTCAGATCGATCTCGCCCACGTGTCCGCCGGCAAAACGGTAATCCGCGCCCTCTTCCGTCCCGAACGTTTTCGTAACGGCGCTGCGTCCTGCGTCAGGGCCCCAAGATTCAGGAACGTTTCGGCCCATTGTTCCAAGGCCTGGAACTTTTTCACCGGATTTTTCCAACCCCTGGAAAAAGTCAAAGGGCAGGATCGCGGTATCCGAGCGCTGCATGTTTTCGAACAGCCGCAACTTAAACGCGCGGTAGGTTTCCATATCGCCGTGACGATCGAGATGGTTGGGAAGCACATTGAGAAGCACGCCGATGTCAGGACGGAACTGCTCGATGGTTTCAAGCTGGAACGAGCTGACTTCGATCACAAGCCAGTCTGGGATTTCGGCGAGCATGACCGCCGCGGAAACCGGCAAACCGTAGTTGCCGCAGGGAATCGCCCGCTGTCCGGCCTGCGCCAGCGCATCCACAATCCATTTAACGACCGTGCTCTTGCCGTTGGATCCGGTGACGGCGATGACCGGGCAATGGCGGCGCGACCAACCGAATTCGAGTTCTGAAAGAAGCGGGATTTCGCGGGCAATCAAATCCTGAATCCACGGATGATCCAGAGAAAAGCCCGGACTGACGACAGCGATCTCGGGGGTGAAGTGGAGGTCTTCGTAGCGATAGTCGGGGGTGGTCTCTTCGCAAATGCACACAGCCGGCGTGCCGTCCGTGCGCAACAGCGCTTCAGCGGCCCGCCCGCTGCGCCCGGCACCCAAAACTAAAGCTTTTTTGTATTGATGCATGGTTTACCGAATCTTCAGAGTGGCGACGCCGATGAGCGCGAAGATGATGCCGAGAATCCAGAAACGGATGGTGATGCGATTTTCGTAGGCACTCACCGACTTGCCCTGCTCCCGAGCCAGATATTCGAAATGGTGATGAAGCGGCGCGCAACGGAAGATGCGGCGGCCCGCACCGTACTTTTTGCGGGTATATTTGAACCAGATCTGCTGAAGAAGCACACTGACGGCTTCCATCACAAACACACCGCCGACGATGATGAGCACCAGCTCCTGTTTAATCAAAATGGCGACCGCGGCGATGCCGCCGCCGATGGCGAGGCTGCCGGTATCGCCCATAAACACCTTGGCCGGGTGGCAGTTAAACCAAAGGAACCCCAGCCCCGCACCGAGCAGCGCGCCGCAGAAAACACTTAACTCCCCCGCCCCGCTCACAAACGGAATTTGCAGATATTGAGCGAAGGTGAAGTGCCCCGCCACGTAAGCTAAAGCCAAATAGGCGGCTACTGCCGAATTGCTGCAGCCGATCGCCAGTCCGTCTAGGCCATCCGTCAAATTAACCGCGTTGGACGCGCCGACCAGAACTAGTGCCAGAAAAATAAAGGTGCCGACAATTCCCATCGACGCGATCACCGGATCTTTAAAAAACGGAACCATCAGCTGCTGGGTGCGTTGAAACGTTTCCACGTTTGAGAAGAGCGCAAAAAGAAGAATGACCGTCCAGACTCCCTGTCCCAGCAACTTGACGCGCGGCGAAAGGCCTTTGGCCCGTTTGATTTTGAGGTAGTCATCGATGAAACCGAGAATCCCCATGAACACAAAGGTGGTGAGCGCGCAGAGAACATAAAAATTACCGGGAACGGCCCAGACCACCGTTGCCGCCGCGGTCGTGAAAAGGATCATCAACCCGCCCATGGTCGGCGTGCCGACTTTGGATGAGCGGTCGAGCGCCGCGACACGCGTGTCCTCACACTGCTCTCCAAAATTGACCGCGCGCAGTTTTTCAATCAGCCACGGGCCGAGAACCAGACTGAAAATGAAGGCGGTTCCGGCGGCCATCACGGTGCGAAAGGTGATGTAGCGGAACATGCGCAAGGGGGAAAAAACATCACTGAATTCGTTTAGCCAGTACAACATAGGTCAGTCCACTTATGATTTGAGTTCTTCAAGAATTGTTTCGAGCTTTTCGCCGCGCGAGGCCTTAAGGAGCACCCTATCACCTGCTCTTAAAATTTCACGCAAAAGTTTAACGGCGGTCGATTTTTCGACTCCGACAACCCCTTCACACCCGATTTGCGTACCTGATTCGCCAATCGTAATGACGCCGTCGAACTTCAGGGAATCGACGAACCGCCCCAGCTCGCGGTGCTCGACGTCGCTGTCCGCGCCCAGCTCGCGCATCCCGCCGAGCACAACAAATTTCCGCCCCGTGCAGGGAAGCTCCGCGAATGCGGAAAGAGCCGCGCGCATGGAGAGCGGGTTGGCGTTGTAGGCATCGTTAATGAAAACCACCCCGCCCTGTTCGCTTTCTTCCCAGCGCATGGGGGCTGGACGAAAGGCGTCGAGCCCCGCCTGAATCTCTTCAGGGGCAAGACCCAGCTCCAGCCCGAGCGTCGCGGCAAAGCGCGCATTTTGAACCATGTGCGCACCGGGTTGCGAAATACGAAAGGGCTCCCGGGTTAACACGACAACACGCCCCTGAAAACCGGCTTGAAGCCGATCGAACCACTCCGAATCGGCATCGAGGATCGCTTTCGAAGCGTGGTTGAGAATCGCCGCTTTCTCGCCTGCAATCCTTTCCAATGTCTGGAAATTTTTATCACGCCCCGGCTCAGTCGGCTGGAAAAACTCGGTATGGGCTTTCCCAATGGTTGTAATCACGGCCCAGTCCGGTTTCAGCAGACCCGCCAACCGACCGATTTCGCCGGGATGATTCATTCCGAGTTCAAAAACGAAGTAGTCGGCGGAGCGGTCGGCGGCCATCATACTGAGCGGCAAGCCGATATCGTTGTTCCAGTTGCCGATGGTTTTGGCAACGCCCCCCTTCTGCGCCAGCACCGAGGCGACCAGCTCTTTGACGGTGGTCTTTCCGGCGCTGCCGGTGATTCCGATCACGGTGCCCGTCCACTCGCGACGTACGCCCTCGGCCATCTGCCATAAAGCCTCAAGCGTGTCGGGGACAATCAGCTGCGGAGTTCCAAACATTGGAAAAAATTCCTCAACGATAAGACCGGCCGCGCCCTTTGCAACCGCTTGCGCGACAAAGTCGTGCCCGTCGTGGATTTCACCTTTAATGGCAATATACACATCGCCCGGTTTCAACGTCCGGGTGTCGTGAGAAATTCCAAGGATTGGAACCAACTGCGTTGGATTTTCTGAATTCTTCCAAGCATTGGAAGTCCAACTTGCGAGTTCAGCGAAGGAAACCATTTAGAGCGCCTCCCGCACGGTTTCGCGGTCGTCGAAGGGGACGATGGTTCCGTTAAATTCCTGCGTTGTTTCGTGGCCCTTGCCCGCGACGAGAAGTACATCCTTTTTACCAATACAGTCCAGACCGCGCGCGATTGCGGCTTTCCGATCCAGACAGATTTCATATTTCCGTTCAGAGTCAAAGCCGGCGGCGATGTCGGCGGCGATCTTTTCCGGAACTTCGGTACGCGGGTTGTCGTTGGTGATGATGGCGTAGTCGGCCAGTCGCGCGGCCACTTCGCCCATGAGCCGGCGCTTGCCGCAGTCTCGGTTTCCGCCGCATCCGAAAACGACGACAAGTTTGCCGGGCGTGATTTCGCGCAGGGCCTCAAGCACATTGCGAAGCGCGTCATCGGTGTGGGCGTAGTCCACAAAAACCCGTTTGTTTTTCGAGCCGCCAACCGCTTCGAGCCGACCGGGGACGTTTTCCATTTTGCCGAGCGCGCGAACGATGATCTCCACCGGAATCCCCAGCGAGGCGGCGGCGGCGAACGCGGCGAGCGCATTGATGAGGTTGAACCGTCCGATCAGCTGAAGCGAAATGCTGGCTTCACCCCACGGGCTTTCGACCCGCATCCGGGAGCCATTGGCGTCGGTCTTCACATCGAGGCCGCGCACGGTGGCGCCCTCTTCAAATCCGTAGGAGACGGGGTTGGCCGTCCGGCAGTTTTCTGCAAGGAGGCGCTTGCCCCACGGGTCGTCGCGATTGATGACGGCGGCTCCTTTCACCTGCGAAAAGAGGCGTGATTTAACTTCGAAATAGTTTTCGAGCGTTCCGTGGTAGTCGAGGTGATCCTGCGTGAGGTTGGTAAAAATGGCAGCGTCGAACTGAATGCCTTCAACGCGATACTGATCCAGCGCATGGGAGGAAACCTCCATGACGACACTGTCGCACCCGGAGCGGGTCATCTGAGCCAGCATGCGCTGGATATCGGGCGCCTCGGGAGTGGTTCGCGCCGCAGGCAATACGCGGTCGCCGATTTCGTAGCGGACGGTTCCGATCAGGCCGGAGCGCCGATTGGCGGCCTGAAGAATTTCGCGCAGCATGAAGCTGACGGTGGTTTTCCCGTTGGTTCCGGTGACGGCCAACGTGCAAAGCTTTTCGGCGGGCTGACCATAAAAGACCCGCGAGAGCTGCGCGAGCGCCAACCGGGCATTGGAAACCTGTACGCAAGGAAAGTCGCCGCCGAGGGCGCAAGGTGTTTGCGAAACCACCGCGACCGCACCCCGATGCGCGGCCTCTTCGATGTAACCCGATCCGTCCACATGATCACCGGGCAAGGCCACGAACAACGCGCCGGGAGTGACCCGCCGCGAGTCGTACTCGATGGAGCTGATCTCGCAGGAAATATCTCCGGCTATCTCAACCGTCTGGATGCCCGACAAAAGCGTTTCGAGCATCATTCTTTTTCCATCACTCTTCATAATTCTACCGGTCACTTTCTTCTTTCAGGAGCTGTGCTTCAAGCTCACTGACATATTCGGTGGGAAACCCCTGCGGCGAAATGCGCAGGTAGCGAACGGTCTGGTCCGCAATTTCCTGAAAATAGGGGGCGCAGACGGTTCCGCCATAGTGGGCGCCCTGCGGATCATCGGCGACCACCATAATGCTGATGGCCGGGTTTTCAACGGGGAGGAATCCGGCAAACGAGGCGATGTATTTATTGGCGTAGTAGCCGCCCTCTTCCAGATTCACTTTCTGGGCGGTTCCGGTTTTTCCCGCAACCAGATAGCCGCGCAACGCCGCCTTGGTTCCCGTGCCGCCGGGCTGGGTAACACGGGCGAGCAGGCGACACATTTCCTTGGCCGTCTCGGGACTGATGGGCCGCCCCAGCTCTTCAGGGATGGCCTCCATAATGGTTTTCCCGTCGGCATCAACGATCTTCTCTATGATGAGTGGACGCATACGGATGCCGTCGTTGGCGATGGCGCCGAGAGCAGAGAGGATTTGCATGGAAGTCACCAAAATCTCGTGGCCCATTGCAAGGCGGGTGGCACTGATTTTCGACCAGCGATTAACACTCCAGAGAATCCCCGCATCCTCGCCGGGAAGATCAATCTCCGTCTGCGCGCCAAAGCCAAACTCCTTCAGGCTCTGATAGACTTTTTCGTCGCCCATTTTCAGAGCAATTTTTGCAGCGCCAATGTTGCTCGATTTTTTCAGAATATCGGCCACCGTGAGCAGGCCTTCGCCATGTGAGTCGTGTAGCGCCTTGCCGCCATACATCCACCGGCCATTTTCGCAGTCAAAAATATCCTGAGCACTGACTGCACCGGAATCGAGAGCGGAGGCGATGATCATCGCCTTCATGGTCGAGCCCGGCTCGTAAGTGTAGTTGATGACGCGGTTACGCATCCACTCCGCCGGAGCCGCGCCGAAACTGTTCAGGTTGAAGGTCGGCCACGAAGCCATGGCGAGGATTTCACCGGTGCGCACATTCTGCACAACAGCCCAGGCCCCTTTGGGCTGATATTTGGCGACCATCTCATCCAGCGCCTTTTCGGCAAAATGCTGCACCTGCTGATCGATGGTCAGGTAAACATCGGCACCGGGCTGCGGTTCGATGTCGACTGTGCGGCGGCTGTAAATTTCGCGGCGGCGTCCATCTTTCTGGCTGATCCGCAGACCGGAACTCCCCTGAAGGTAGGAATTCATCTTCTGCTCAATCCCGGCACTCCCGACCCCTTCGTGGTTCGCAAAACCAGTCACGTGCGCGCCGAGCACCCCTTTGGGATAGTTTCGAATGGGCACCTCTTCAAAAATAAGCCCTTTGAGGTTCATAGCCTGAAGCGGCTCAAGGCCTTTTTCTCTCATGTACTTCTGAATGCGCACATATTGACGCGTCGGCTGATCGAGTAGCTTCCAGACTTCTTCGCGATTGAGATGGAGCTGGCTAGTGAGCGCTTCACAAACCTGCTGAATATCGCCGTGTTCCAGAATAAATTTCGGATCGGCGCACACATGCCTGGCCGCGATATCCACCGCTAGGATATTCCCCTCCCGATCCAGAATCCGTCCGCGCGGCCCGCGGGTTTTTTCTTCCAGATGCCGGCCTTTTTCGATGCGAGCCAGTGTACTTTCGGCAGGCTTTAAATGCAAAAAAGCCAGGCGAACACCCAGCCCCGCAAAAACCGCGACGATCAAACCCGCGGTGATTAAAATTCTGCCCTTATCGTTCATCCATAGAAGTCCATCACAAGGCTATTTGTTATAGGCCAACGTCACGGTCTCCGAAGCGACTCCGCCACGGCGCACACGGACGATCTGACGTTCGTCGGGAAGCGTCATGGCCAGATGGTGGCGCTTGAGCGCGCGCTCAAAGTTGGCGGGAGCCAGCAGGTTCGACCAGCGGTCCTGTTCATTAATCATCCGAAGCCGAGCCCCCCGTCGGACAGTTTCCAGCCGGTTAATCTCCTGCCCCAACGTGTCGCACCGGGCGCAGAGCCAGACATAACTGAGTCCGAAAACGGCGACGAAAACCAGAATGTTTGCCAGAAGCATCGGAAATGGAATCCGAACCTCTGCTTTACGGTTTGTATTTTTCCGTTTCTTTTTCATACTGTCATCTCCTTTTCCACCACCCGCAATTTCGCCGAACGCGCGCGCGGGTTGTCCGCCAATTCCTGTTTCGTGGCAGTCACCGGTTTTCCGGTAATTCGTCGTACTGCCGGTTCGTCATAAACTAATTTTTCACCACCCTGCTGAAGCGACTCGCGCTTCACGGTGTGGCGTTTAAAGCATTCCTTCACCATCCGGTCTTCCAGACTATGGAAGGTGATCACAGTCATCCGTCCGCCCGGGCGAAGCATCGAGAGGCCCGCCTCCAGGCCGGTCTCCAGACTTTCCAGCTCGGCATTGACTGCCATGCGAAGCGCCTGAAATGTCTGGGTGGCCGGATGAGTCGGCCCGCGGCGCCCGCCGACGGCTTTTTCAACAATCGCGGCCAACTCGAGTGTCCGCTCGATCCGACCCGTTTTACGCGCCTCCACAATGGCGCGGGCAATCCGGCGCGATTTGCGCTCTTCGCCCAATCGATAAATCACATTGGCGAGCGTCTCTTCATCCTCTTCGTTCACCCAGTCGGCGACCGAACGGCCCTGCGTTTGATCCATGCGCATATCGAGCGGGCCGTCCTTACCGAAGCTAAATCCGCGTTCCGCGACATCAAGCTGCGGCGAGCTGACGCCGAGGTCGAGGAGCACCCCGTCCACTTCCGTCACACCGATCGTTTTGCAAAGCTCTTTCATATCCGCAAAATTTCCATGAATCCGCTGCACCTGATTTCCAAACCCCTTCAACCTCTCCGCCGTCTGCATGATGGCCTCCGCGTCGCGATCCAGCCCGATCAACCGTCCGTCCGGCGAAAGCCGTTTTAAAATTTCCAGTGCATGTCCGCCGCGCCCGAGCGTCCCGTCGATGTACGTTCCTGCCGGATTGGTAATCAGCAGATCCAACGTTTCGTTCAGCAATACCGGAACATGCATCTCGTCCCCTAACCCAGTAACGCCGATGCCAGAACCCGACGCGAACAGGCCGCCGAAAACGTGGCCTCCTGCTTTTCGGTCATTAGCACCGTGCGAGGAAACCGGCTGTCGGGAAGCCGGAGATAGCGTTCCTTCTCGCTCTTCAAGTCAATGGCCTGCGAGAGGTGCATATATTTTGCGATACCTGTCATACTCATAATTTTCAATAGCCTCCGTAAAATGTGTTTTCAGCGAGCGACGAAGCCGTCGGTAGAGCCAAATCAAAATGTTCTTCACTCCAAAGCTCGATGCGCGTCAGCGTGCCGACCAACACCACCTTGGTTTTCACCTCCGCATGCGCGAGGAGTTCATCCTTAATGCGCACCCGGCCCTGAACATCCGTCAGCAGAGCATCCGCCGAAGCCGTCATCGCGCGAATCGCCTGCTCATCCTCTGCATCCGGAGTTCCCGCCGCGCGCAACTGCCCCAGACGGCGGTTCATTTCCGCCAGGGTGTAGATATAAAGGCAGGGACGATCCGGGTGAGGAAGAACGTAAAGCCGGGAGGGTTCGCCAAGCAGAGAGCGCCACATAGACGGCACAATCAACCGGCGTTTTGGATCCAGTGAGTGATGAAAAGACCCAACGAATAACTCTTCACTAATCAGTTCTGATGTATTCATTTACTCCACCTCGCTCCTTTATGCCCCCTTTTGTGTCACTACACCCCACCACGGTCAACATATTTTGATATGTTTTTTCATTAGAAAGGGCTGAAAACATCACCGCCGGAGCCGGAGAAAACCAAAGTTCTTTGGTGCTATTTAGGCGGAAAAAGAGGAGCTGCTTATGAAAAAGTTTTGCGAAACCAATAGTGAGCAACGCGAATGGTTCACCGAAGTCGGCGGAACGCGACCTCGGCGTCTTTGCGCTGATGATCCCGGATTCTGAATGTTTTTCCACGCAGAGCCGCAAAGAACGAAACACCGTCCCCTGAAATCGCAGCGATAGATGATTTTTCCGAAGGCCCGAAGCGTAGCGCAGATAATTTCCAAAAGGGAAATAGCGGGTGAAACGAGTGACTCATGGCCGGAAAACTCAAGCCTGTGTTCCTGACCTCCACAACTCAAAGAGTTCCGGAGATTCCGAGAAACCACCCTTTCGCTCCCTGCGTTCTTTTTCGGTTAAATAAAACTGACCGAACCGCATTAGGGATTGGAAAAACATCGGAGAGAACAACGGTTCCGCCCTACCCGATACACGCCTTAACCACGGCGGTGAGCTCTTCGGCGAGACGAAGGGTCATTTCATCGGTCGGGCCTTCGACCATGACGCGACACATTGGCTGTGTGCCGGAATAACGAATCAAGACACGACCGCTGTCGCCCAGCTCGGCTTCGGCTTTTTTGACCGCCGCCTGAATTCCTTCAATCTCTTCGAGCGGCGGCTTGGTGGCGACGTCGAAGTTGATGAGCTTCTGTGGAAAGACCTTCATCACCTTCGCTAACTCGGAAAGCGGCTTTCCGGTTTCGCGCATGATGCTGAGCAACTGAAGCGCGGCGATGATGCCGTCGCCGGTGGAGTGGTGATTGTGGAAAATAACGTGGCCGGAGGCTTCGCCGCCGAGCACCACATCATCCTGAATCATTCGTTCGAGCACATAGCGGTCGCCAACCGGGGTGATTTCGACATCAATCCCCATCTCTTTCATAGCGGCAAGGAATCCAAAGTTGCTCATGACGGTGGCGACCACTTTGTTGTTTTTAAGCAGGCCCCGTTCCCGGTACTGCTTCGCGCAGATGGCGATGATCTGGTCGCCGGAAAGTTCGATGCCGGTTTCGTCCACGACGATCAGGCGGTCGGCATCGCCATCGAAGGCCAGCCCGACTTCCGCGCCGGTCGCGAGCACTTTGGCTTTGAGGTCGTCAGTGTGCTGCGAGCCGCAGTTGTCGTTGATGTTCATGCCGTTCGGGCTGACATGAATCGCGTTCACATCTGCACCCAGCTCGGAAAAGATGATTGGAGCGACTTTGTAGGCGGCGCCATTGGCGCAATCGAGGGCGATCTTCATACCGTCGAGCGTCATGCCTTCCGGGAAGGTGTTTTTGCAAAAAACAATATAGCGGCCAATGGCATCATCGATGCGTTTGGCTTTACCGATGTCGGATTCGGTGGAGCGGATATCGCGCAACTTGTGGCTGTTGACCAGCTCTTCCATCTCCGCCTCTTCAGCGTCGGGCAATTTATAGCCGGTACGCGAAAAGATTTTAATGCCGTTGTCGTGATAGGGGTTGTGCGAAGCCGAGATGACAATCCCTGCGTCCGCCCGCATGTCCTGCGTGATGAAGGCGACGCCGGGCGTGGGAAGCGGGCCGAGCAGTAGCACATCGACCCCGACGGAACAGACGCCGGCAGTCAGCGCGCTTTCGAGCATGTAGCCGCTCAAACGGGTGTCTTTTCCAATCACGATGCGCGGACGAGTGCCCTTTTCTTTGTGATATTCTTTGCAGACATGAGCGAGAGCGCGGCCGATTTCGAGCGCCTGCTCGGCCGTCATGTTACCCATGTTCGCCATATCGCGAACTCCGTCGGTTCCAAAAAGTTTCCCCATGATGATCTACTCCTTTTATTCGGCTAAAATTGCGGATTCATCGACGATGCCCTGGAGCCATGCCGTGGCACCGGCGCGTGCACCCTCGCTTAAATTCTGAACTGCGGACAGATAGTCCGCCTTGTCCGACTGTTCGATTTCGATCATAAGACCGGCATTAGCGACGGTGTCGAGCGGCTCTTCGAGCCGCGTGCGCAGCGTTTTCCAAACATTGGAAAATTCGCGCTGCTTTTTTCCAAGCATTGGAAAATTTCCGTCCATTTTTTCCAATGTTTGGAAAGAATACTCCATCTTATCGGCCAATTGTTCCAACCGCTGGAAACGTTCATTCAAAATCAGGTCGAAGTTGGCGAGTGCGCCGTCGAAAACGGCCTGATCAAATGCATCGCGGATAAAAAGGATGCGGACATGCTCGTACCACGCTTTAAGTGCTTTGATGTTGCCGATGTAAAGGAGGTTGTTTTTGACGATCCGTCCGATTTTTTTATAGACGCCCTGCTCGTAGGGAATGGTTTTCTCTGCCGGAGTCGCTGGAATATGCAGCTGATTTTCTTCGAGAATGTCTTTGCGGCAGATGCCGCCTGCGGCGATGACGGTTCCGTAGGCGATGCGCGCCGGGCCGACAAGTCCGCCCTGCCCGCCGAGGAAAACGGGTTTCTGATCAAGCAGTACGCCGCGCGGCACATCTCCGACGAGCGAGGCGGTGGCTTTGTCCTGATTGGGCGTGAAGTTGAAATGAATGTAGGAGGAGCCGACCTCACTGTGGTCCCTGCGACTGCTGCCTCCCGCCATCAGGATGTCGCAAAAGTTGATTAAACTTCCGAGGGTGACGAAAGGAAGAAGTACGGTTTGTTTGAGGCCGACGGCGTGCGCGCCGCTGGCCTGTTCTTCGAGAATGGTTCCCGCGCGCACATGTGCGCCGCTTCCCATGCCGGCCCCGTCGAGAAAGACCGCGCCGGAGAAAAACCCGCCGTGGAGCGTTACGTTGCGGCCAAGCCGACAATTCTCGACGGTGACGGGCCCTTCTGCGCCGATTTCGCTGCCGGGGCCGATGGAGGAGTTTGTGATCCGGCATCCGGGATGAATGACAGCATCCGGGGAAATGTTGTTTTTGGAACTCATTTAAGCAGCGCTCCGATCACGATTCCGATCCCGGTAAACAACAACAGCGCGAGGGACGTCTTGAGTTTCAGTGCGAAGGAGAAAATCTCAACGGTGGTGTTACCGCCGGTGAAAATAAAAAAAAGCACGCAAAGCGCAATCAGCAACAGGGCCCAAATCAGTCTGCGATTCATACCGTCTCTCCTTCTGAAAGATTCACCGGGTGAGGTTACAACGATTGAAAGGGCGGGGCAATGGTTTATGGCAACGCGTTAATCGGAGATCTGCTCGAAGGTGCTATAGATCCAGTCGAGCATGGATTCGAAGCGGGGGTCGCCGCGCAAAAAGGCGAGATCTACGTCCTTTTTCATCCACTCATAATCGTCATAGCCCAAATCCATAGCGCGGCTCAGGGCTTCAAGCGCGTCGTCTTTGCGTCTGGAAAGCGAAAAGCTACAGGCGAGGTTGTACCAAACCATTGGGTCTTCCGGACAAAGGCGACTGAGGCGTTCGTCGACGTGCAACCCTTCGGCGGTTTCGCCCGTGCGGGTGTAAAGATCTGCCAGCGCCCGCAACACTTCGGTGTCTTCCGGAAGGCGCGCCATAATCCGCTGGAGAAATTCCAGTTCCTGTTTGTCTTCGCGGAGGGCGTCCGCGCCGCTTCGGGGCTGAGTCATGCTGGAAATTCCATTACTTGCGGTTAGAGATCGGAGTCACTTTGCGGACATTGGGGCCGGTGTAGACCTGGCGCGGACGGGCAATCGGCGTTTCGCTCTTTTTCATTTCGAGCCACTGGGCAATCCAGCCCGGCAGACGTCCGATGGCGAACATGACGGTGAACATATTGGTCGGAATGCCCATTTCACGATAGGTGAGCCCGGTGTAGAAATCGACGTTTGGATAGAGGTTGCGCTCCTGGAAATACGAGTCAGCCAAAGCCCGTTCTTCCAATTCCAGAGCGATATCCAGCAGTGGATCCTTCGTGTTGGTCTCTGCAATCACCTTCATGCAAAGCTCTTTGGCAATTTTTGCACGCGGGTCATAGGACTTGTAGACGCGGTGTCCGAAACCCATCAACCGGAAGGGGCTGCGCGGGTTTTTGGCCCGTTCAATCACTTTGCTGACGTCGCCGCCGTCCCGATAAATCTCTTCGAGCATTTCAATCACCTGCTGATTGGCGCCGCCATGACGCGGCCCCCACAGAGCGCAGATCCCGGCGGCGATGGAGGCATACAGATTGATCCCGGAACTGCCCACGCTGCGCACAACAGAGGTTGAGCAGTTCTGTTCATGATCGGCATGAATGATCAGCAGCTTATTCAGCGCATCCGCCATGACCGGACTGTACGACTCCTGACGAACCGGCGAACTGAACATCATGTTCAAGAAGTTTTCGCAGTATTTCAGATCGTGGCGCGGATAGACGCCGGGCTCCCCGATGGATTTTTTATAGGAAAAAGCCGCAATGGTGCGCAGTTTTGAAATCAACCGTGTAACGGTCATGTCCAGATCTTCCTTCATGTCCTGTCCCAATTCGGGGTAGAAGGATGAAAGCGATACGGACATGGCGGACAAAATGGCCATGGGGTGGGAATGTTCCGGATAATGACTGAAGAAGTCCCGCATATCCTCGTGGATCATGGAGTGGCTGTTCAACAAATCGCTATACCGCGCCTTTTGCTTGGTGTTCGGCAAAGAACCGTTAACCAGCAAATAAGCCACTTCAATAAATTCGCAGTTTTCGGCCAGATCGGCCACATCGTATCCGCGATAGCGCAAAACTCCCTTTTCACCGTCAATAAAGGTGATGTCGCTGGAACAAGATCCGGTATTCATGAATCCGGAGTCATACGTGATCAGGCCGGTTTCCTTACGCAGCTTACTGATATCAAGCGCCCGCTCGCCTTCCGTGCCTTGATAGACCGGACAAACCAGCTTCTGATCATCGATACGTATTTCTGCTTGTCCGACTTTTTCCATTTTTGACATATATATCCTCTTCTAAAATTTCGAGCCGCGTATTTTATTGGGCAAGGGCTGTTTTACGCAAGAAAAAAGCCCGCTTCTGCGGTTAAAGCTCAGCTGGAACCTTATTCCACCGTGACGCTTTTGGCCAGATTGCGCGGTTTATCAATATCCGTTCCGCGGGCGCGGGCCGCATAATAGGCCAAGAGCTGCAAGGCCGCCACATTCACCATGGGCGAAAACTCGTCGCGCACAGCTGGCACAATGATCACGTCGTCGGTCAGCTTCGCAAGCTCGGTGTCCCCTTCGCTCACAACGGCAATAATCCGCCCACTGCGCGCCTCCACCTCTTTGACGTTCGAGAGCATCTTCTCGTAGACCTCGTCGGCGGTCTTCGTGCAGATGCAAATCACCGGCAGAGACTCATTAATCAGCGCGATCGGCCCGTGCTTCATCTCACCCGCCGCATAGCCCTCGGCGTGTTGATAGGAAATTTCCTTATTCTTCAACGCCCCTTCCAGAGCCGTTGGATAATTGTAGCGGCGGCCCAGATACAGAGAGCTGGGGCCGTCATGATGTTTTTCGCCGATCAGCTGAATCTCCGCCTTTTTCTGGATCACATAATGAACGGCATCCGGCACCTCGCGCAGGGCCTTCAGATACTCCTTTAATTTCTCCGGCGTCAGATCGCCGCGCACCGAAGCAATATAGAGAGCCAACAGCGCAAACGCCATCTGCTGCGCCGTATAGGCCTTGGTCGACGCCACGCCGATTTCAGGGCCGCAGTTTGTGAAAAAGGTCGCATCGCTTTCGCGCACCACGGAAGAGCCCTCGACATTACAGATCGCAAAAATTTTGCAGCCCCAGCTTTTGGCCATACGGATCGAGGCCAGTGTGTCGGCAGTCTCACCCGACTGCGACACCGGAATGATCAACGTCCCGGGATCAATCTTCGGATCGCGGTAGCGGAACTCGCTTGCAAGATCCGTTTCGACCGCAATACCGGTCAGATTTTCCAGCAACAATTTGCCGTACATCCCCGCGTGATAAGCCGTTCCGCAGGAGACGATCATGATGCGGTTGAGCTTGCGGAAATAGTCCGGGCTCAAACCGGTTCCCAGCTCAAGGGTTCCATCCGCCATAACATGCTTTGCGAGCAGTGCCCGCAAAATACGCGGCTGTTCATGGATTTCCTTCAGCATAAAGGTCTCAAAACCTGCATGCTCCGCATCCTCGGCCTTAAACTCAATTTTTTTCACCTCCGGCGTCACGATCCTGCCATCGATTGTGCTGACCTCCACCCCGTCCGCGCGCAGAGCCGCCATTTCACCGTCGTTTAGATAAATCACCTCGGATATCCGGTTAATGATCGCCGGCACATCACTGGCAATAAAATTCTCGTTCTCGCCCAACCCGATAATCAGCGGACTACCCAGCCGCGCGCAGTAGACCGTGTCCGGATCATCGCGGAACAAAACGCCCAACGCGTAAGCCCCGCGTAGCCGGCTCAGGGCGCTACGCAACGCCTCCGCAGAAGAGGCTGCGCCATCTTTCAGCGCCTGTTCAATAAGGTGAGGGACCACTTCCGTATCGGTTTCTGACAAAAATTTGTGCCCCTGGCCCGTCAGTTCATCGCGCAATTCGGCGTAATTCTCAATAATTCCGTTATGCACAACCGCAATAGCCCCGTCCGAACTTAAATGCGGATGCGAATTTACCTGCGAAGGCGCCCCGTGGGTTGCCCAGCGGGTGTGACCGATCCCGCGCGTTCCGGCAATCGGGTTCTTTTCCAGCTCCCGCTCCAGATTCGCCAGACGACCCACCTCTTTACCAAAAACAACCTTCCCGCCGCAGGACACCGCAATACCGGCCGAATCGTACCCGCGATATTCCAAGCGCTGCAGCCCGTCGATCAAAATCGGGGCAGCTTCTTTGTTTCCAATATAGCCAACGACTCCGCACATAAATCCTGCTCCGTTAAAAATTTCAAGAAAGGTTGCCCATTCTGCCGAAACTTCGCCCTACAAACAAAACAAAAAGCCACCCGCCCCCCCCCCTTTCTCCACCTAACTTTGCGCACAAAAAGGATTGCACGGGAGGGGCTTTTCCTGTTTTATCCCCACTTCGCAGAACAAATGAGGAATCCGATTTATGGCTAAGAAAAGCAGTATTGCTAAAAACGAGAAGCGCATGAAGCTGGCGGACAAGTACTACGCCAAGCGCATTGAGCTCAAAAAAATTATTGTCGACCCGAAAACCAGCTACGAAGACCAGCAGGCTGCCTTCACAAAACTGCGCAGTTTTCCGCGTGATGCCAACCCCGCTCGCGTCATGAACCGCTGCCGCGTAACGGGACGCCCGCGTGCCGTCTACAAAAAATTCGGTATCTCCCGCATTGTTCTGCGCGAAATGGCATCCGAAGGGCTCATCCCCGGAATGACCAAAGCCAGCTGGTAAACGGAACAACCGTTTCGGACAAAAAGCCTCGGACTCGTCCGGGGCTTTTTTTATGTGTAATCAAGTTCGGGGTTCACAAGCAAATTCTGAACCGGGAACTGCGAACTCTGAACTGATACAAAAAAAACCGACCCTTGAAAAAGGATCGGCTTTCAAAAACAGAAACTATTTCTGCTTAGGCTTTAGTGATTGAGCCATCGCGAATCGCTTTGGCCGAAACCCAAATGCGCTTAACAGCGCCGTTTTCGTCCCTAACGCGAATGCGCTGCAGGTTGGCTTTGAACTTACGTTTGGTAGCGCCCGTCACGTGAAGACCGATACCGCCTTTTTTCTTTGCCAAACCTTTACGAACAATCCGGCGACCCGAAACTGTTCCCTTACCTGTTATTGCACATTTAGCCATGATTCTTCCTCACAAATTCAAAATTGACTTAAAGAGGGCGTAATCTACGCACCGCCCCCGCCATTGGCAAGCGCAATATCAGACCAATTCAGCAAACACTGAATCGCTCACAAAAAGAGCCTCTTCGGAAAGCCGGACGCGCCGTCCCTCGATCACCAGCAACCCCTGTTTTTCCAATGCTTGGAAACATTCGCCGAGATGTTTCCAGCCACTGGAAGAAACCTTCACGCCCGCCAGAAGCCGCAACCCCATCACCCGCGTCTCGCGCTCCTTCGCCTCCGGACCGAGCGTTTCCTCGAACTCTCGGCGCGGGCCGTTGGCGCAATAATCGTCCAGATCGGACACATTCGCCCAGCGCACCCCGTTCCAGTGCGAATGGGCCGCCGGGCCGCAGCCGATATATTCGCCACCCGTCCAGTAGAGCAAATTGTGGCGGCACTCGAAGCCCGGCTTCGCAAAATTTGAAATCTCGTAATGCACAAACCCCGCCGCGTTCAGCCGCGCACGGATCCGGTCGTACATCTCGCGCTCGAGATCTTCATCCAGCCGATCGAGCCGCGCCTCCATCGGGGTCCCCGCTTCGTACATCAAGTTATAAATCGCAATATGCTCCGGCCCGAGGGCAAGCGCACGATCGAGATCGGACTCCAACATCTGCATTGTCTGACCCGGCACGCCAAACATCAGATCGACACTCATGTTTTCAAAACCCACCCTGCGCGCCAGCCGAAAGGCCGCTTCCGCCTGCTCCGCCGAATGAATCCGCCCCAGCGTTTCCAGACATTGGAAATCAAACGACTGCACCCCGACCGAAAGCCGGTTCACACCGCTCCGTTTCAACAGCGCCAGCTTGGCTTCATCAACGGTTCCCGGATTAACCTCCACCGAAAACTCCATCGGACGGAATTTTCCAAGGCTTGGAAGAAACTTTTCCAATGCCTGGAAACCCGGGGCGGTCGGCGTGCCGCCGCCGATAAAAACGGTCTCCGGCGCGAAGTCCGGCGGCAACCCGCTCAGCTCTTTTTCCAATGTTTGGAAAAACCGCTCCTGTTTTTTCCAATCATTGGAAACAACGGAGTAGAAAGCGCAGTAGGAACACTTGCGCTCACAAAACGGAATATGAATGTACAGACCTGACATGATTGCCGATTGTAGATTGTCGATTTGCGATTTACACTCACTCACGTGAAAAAAATACGACTCGATCAATTACTTGTTGAAAAAGGACTCGCCGAAAGCCGCGAAAAGGCTAAGCGCCTGATTCTGGCAGGTCAAGTTCTCGTCGACGGCCACCCCTCCCCGAAACCAGGCCACCCGCTGGCACCCGATCACAAAATCGTCCTAGAGGAAGCCGCGCGCTTTGTCAGCCGCGGCGGAGACAAGCTCGAAGGGGCGATGGAGGCCTTCCCGATTGAGCTGACCGATAAGGTCTGCCTCGATATCGGCTCGTCGACCGGCGGCTTCACCGACTGCATGCTCCAGCACGGCGCAACCAAGGTCTACGCTGTCGACGTCGGCAAAGGACAGCTCCACTGGAAGTTGCGCGAAGATCCGCGCGTTGTCGTGATGGAGGGAACCAATGCCCGCTATCTGACGCCCGCCGATCTGCCGGAGCTGGCCGATTTTGCCTCGATCGACACCTCATTCATTTCTCTCACCAATATTCTGCCGGCTGTCGAAAGTCTGCTGAAACCGGGAGGCGAAATCGTCTCGCTGATCAAGCCTCAGTTTGAAGCGGGTAAAGAAGAAGTGGACAAGGGGCGCGGCGTGATCACCGATCCGGCGATTCACGAAGAGGTGGTTTCCAAGGTTCGGAAATTCGGAACCGAAAAACTGGGGCTCGAATGGATCGGCCTGTCCACCTCGCCACTCAAAGGCCCCAAAGGCAATGTGGAGTTTCTGGCCTACTGGAAAAAGTGAAGGTCGGCCGACCAGGTTGAATAGCCATTCGAACCGACACCTTCACAAACCCACGACTCACACAGAATCGAGTCGAAGGGTTTTTCCACACACCCGTCTGCACGCCTTTTGATGTTTTCCGACCGAGCAGTATGCTGTCCGGCAAAACCTTTCACGACCGCCGCCGCTCAGCTTTCGTCGCCCGACAGGCCAACAACGTTGATCCTGTTTGCAAAAAGTTTGATTTTGCTCCGCCTTCACAGGCTCCGCCCCCGATTAAAAAATCGAACCCGCGCCTATCCCCAAAGGTTATCAGGGTAGACGCCGGCTTCGACAAGGGTGCGGATACCGGCCATGACCTGCGGCTTGTCTTCGGAATAGGTGACGCCCATCCATTTTTCATTGGAGGGCAGCACGACCACGTCCGCATCACCGTCTTTGATCATTTGGTCGATCAGCTCCGGAAGCAGATATTCGCTTTTCAGCTCGCCGCCGGCACGCTGAAGAAATTCAACGAAGCCGCTCTCCAGAAAATCGAACAGCTTCGGGGTGAAGCCCCATGTGTTCATGGAGACCATGTCGTCGTCGGCCATCTCTTTGAGCCCGTCGTCCGTTTCGTAGCGGATCACGCCGTCCTCTTGGCGCTCGATGTTGAAACGTTCGACGACGGTGGCGAGCTTGCAGTCCCGCACATCGCAGTAGCCGCGCGCCACGCCGCCGTGGGACGAGAGGGTATTTTTGATATAGAAGCCGACCATCGAAAAGTCGGTGCTGTCCACGTCGGTGGCCATCAACTGCTTCGCAATCACCTCAAACGATTCGCGCCCGTAAAAGTCGTCGGCATTGATGACGGCGAAGGGCTCGTTAACCGCCTCTTTGGCGACCAAAATAGCCTGTCCGGTTCCCCACGGCTTGGTGCGGCCCTCGGGAACCGTGAACCCTTCTGGAATTCCTTTCAGGGTTTGGAAAACGTATTCGACGTCGATCTTTCCCTCAAGCTTGCTGCCGATCGCCTCTTTAAAGTCGGCCTCGATATCGGGGCGGATAATGAAAACCACCTTGCCGAAGCCGGCGCGGATGGCGTCGTAGACGGAGTAATCGAGCACGATTTCGCCGGACGGGCCGACGGGATCAATCTGCTTGAGCCCGCCGTAGCGGCTTCCAATACCTGCGGCCATAATCACGAGAGTCGGTTTCATACGTCGGTTCCTTTATTTAGTGAAAAATTTGATGGTGGCTTCGAGGCCCTTGTCAAAACTGGAGGTCGGCTCGAAGCCGGCGGCTTTGATTTTTTCGATTGAGGCCATGGAGTGCTTCACATCCCCTGCCCGTTCCGGCGCGTATTCGATCTTCGACGACGAGCCGGTCAGCTCAATGATTTTTCCGGCAAGATCATTGATGGTCAGGCGTTTGCCGTAAGCGACATTGAAAAAGCCGGGCTCCGTGTCGTTCATCGCCAGAAACACATTGGCTGCGACGATATCCTTCACATAGATGAAGTCGCGGGTCTGCTCGCCATCGCCGAAAATGGTGATGGTTTCGTTTTTCACCGCTTTATCGATGAAGATCGGAACGGCGGCGGCGTAGGCGCTTTTCGGATCCTGCCGCGGACCGAACACGTTGAAGTAGCGCATGACGCCGGTGGCGAGCTTGCCCTCGCGGCTGAACATGTCGCAGTAGTACTCGCCGTCGAGCTTGGTGATGGCGTACGGGCTTTTCGGCTCGGGCAGCATGGTTTCGAGCTTCGGCACGACGGGGTTGTCGCCATAGTTGGCGGCCGAGCTGGAGAAGCACATTTTCTTCACGCCGGCCTTGGCGGCCTCTTCGAGCACCACCAGCGTGCCGGTGGTGTTAATTTCGACGCACTCGATCGGCTTGTCCTTCGACTCCGGCACGCTGATCATCGCAGCCATGTGAAAAATGTAATCAACACCTTCAACCGCTTTTTTCACGACCTCCCGGTCGGTGATGGAGCCTTCGATAAATTCGTGGTCGAGCCCTTCAAGGTTTTTGAGGTAGCCGCTGCGCAGGTTATCCAAAACCCGCACATCCGCTTTCCCCTGAAAATGCTCCACAATGTGGCTTCCGATAAATCCGGCTCCGCCGGTAACTAAAACTCTCATTGGTACTTCTCCATTACACGTTGCATCGCATCCGCCTGGCGCTCCATCGATTCGACCATTTTAAACTGCTTGCGGCAACGGTCAATATTCTGCCCCTCGCGGTGCGTTTTAAAATAAACATCGCCCTGCAGGTAGTCGGTCAAAAAGCGTAGCCCGATTTCAAAGGTAATCAGCTGGCCGGAAAACGGCAGCAGCTCAATCTCCTTCGCCGTCAGAAAGCCGGATGCTGTTTCAAGATATCCTTTCACCAGCGCCTCGAAATACTCGATGTCCATCTCGACCGCGGACAGATCCGTTTCGTCCTCCGGGGCGCGAGTGGTGGTCGTGCGGATCATGTCGCCGAAGTCGTAAAGAACCGAACCGGGCATAACGGTGTCGAGGTCAATCACGCACATCCCTTTACCGGTCGCATTGTCGATCAGCACGTTGTTAAGTTTGGTATCATTGTGCGTCACACGCTCAGGAATTCCCCCGGAGGCCATCAGATCAATCACGACATCGACCATCTCCTCGCGGGCCATAGCAAACTCGATCTCCGCCTTCACAGCATCCGCCCGTCCGTGGATATCGGCATCGATGGCGGCTCTCAAAACGTTAAAGCGCGAGCGCGTATGATGAAAATCCGGAATGGTGTCGTGCAGGCGGCCCGGAAGATCGGCTAGCTGACACTGGAACTCGCCAAACGCCTTGGCCGACTCGTAGGCCTGACCCGTGTTTTCAATCACATCGATACCAACAGCATCTTCGATGAACACATAGGTGCGCCAGAAGTCGCCGCGGGCATCGACAAAATAATCCTTGCCGTCCACGGTCGACACCAGCGTCAGCACACGGCGATCCAGATCGTCCGCACCGGCCTCTTCAAACTTTTTGCGCTGGTGACGGGTCACCCTGCCGATATTGTCCATCAGGCCGGGAACATTCTTGAAAATGTTTTTGTTCACCCGCTGGTGGATATAATGCACCTCGCGGCCGTCCTGCTCGTAAACCGCCCGATAGGTGTCGTTAATGTGCCCGCTCCCGTACGGCGCTTCGCCGAGGCAGGTTCCGGGGCACTGAAATGCTGATGCAACGTCTTTAAACTGATCCATGGTTTTTCTCCTTTTTAAGCGTCGGCCTGCCACTCCGGTTTGCCTTCATAGACCCAGCGATAATAGTCCGCCAGTTTCAAATCAGTTGCGGCGGCTTCGTCGATGAAAAGTTTTGCCGACGGGTGGTGCTGCAGGATCGACGCGGGCATGATGGAGGCCACCGGGCCCTCGACCGTAGCGGCCACGGCATCTGCCTTATTTGCGCCGAAGGCGAGCATGATGTTCATGCGCGCATCCATGATCGTGCCGATGCCCATCGTGATGCAGTGATGAGGAACCTTCGATTCGTCGCCGCCAAAGAAGCGGGCATTATCCGCCACGGTCTGGCGCGTCAGCGTTTTAATGCGGGTGCGCGAAGCGAATGATGAGGTCGGTTCGTTGAACCCGACATGCCCGTCGGAACCGATACCGAGCACCTGCAGATCGATGCCGCCAGCATCTGCAATCGCCTGCTCGTAGGCCGCGCACGCGGCGGGAACATCTTCGGCCATGCCGTCGGGAACATGGGTATTCTCCAGCTTGATATTGATCTGGCTGAAAAGATTTTCATTCATGAAACGCCGGTACGACTGCTCGTGATCCGCAGACAAACCGATGTATTCATCGAGGTTGAAAGTGACGACCTCGCTGAAGTCGAGCCCCTCCTCGTTATGCATGCGGATCAGTTCTTTATAGAGCGTCAGCGGTGTGCTGCCGGTCGCCAGGCCCAGCACCGCATCCGGTTTCGCACGAACCAGCCGGGCAACAACCCGCGCAGCGGCACAGCTGCCTTCCTGCGCATCTTTTTTGATAATAATTTCCATTAAATGATCTCCGTCAAATTGTCATCCATCGCCAGCATCCGACCCGTTTCCAAGGTTCGGAAAAGTTCCCCGTCCTGCCATTTGCTCAGGCGGTAGAGCGTGGCGAACGCAAAGTCCGGCACCGCGCCGCCCTGCCCGCCGACGAGTTCGCCGCCGCGGCGGACATTGTCCTGCATCCATGCCGGAAGCAGCAGGTGATAGGGATTGCGCGCCACTTCCTCAACGTGCAGCGAGGTCGCCGCAACCAGATCGGCCAGCGTCTGCGCATCGGCCTCAACCATCAGGTTGGGATCGTCCATCGCGCCCCAGAACTCGGCTTCAATCACCGTGCAGGAAAAATCAGACGGCATTTCCGCCAGGGCTTCCATCACCAGAAAATGGGTGGCGATGTGGCGCGAGTTCCAATCCTTGGAATGCGGGAAAAAGAGGGCCTTGGGCTGCACCGCTTTCAGAATCTCAACAAGATCCTGTTTTTCCAGATTCTGGAAGCCGTTGCGTTGCTGAATGCCCCATCCCAGGTAATCGCAGGCGTCTTGGAGTTCGGCGGCACGGCCGGGCTGGCGCTCGACATTGCTGCCGAAGGTGACGGGAACATTGATGATCTGCATTCCGGCTTCACGCATCAGCCGCAACGGAAGCAGGCCGGTAATGCACTCATCATCCGGATGCGGAGAAAAGAGCAGAACCTTTTTGTCCGATTCGACCGGCGCGGTTTTTCCTTCAGCAACCAGCCCCTTGGCCGATTCGACATTGGCCTGAATGTTTTCAACAAATTTCAGATACGGGTTCATGCTTTTCCTCCGATCATCGGAAGGCTGGCGGCGGCGACCGCCTGCCCGTGCCGTTTCATCTGTTCATCGGGCGTCGTGATGCTGATCTTTTCAGCCAGCGAAGGAAACTCCGCGCGCAAAACTGCTTCAGCTTTTTCAATAATGATCTGCCCGCCCTCGCCGCTGGTGACGCGTCCAAGGATAAGCAGATTACGGAAATCGTAGAAGTCGGAATAGTGAGCAATCGTGTAGCCGAAGCAGACGCCGATGGTTTCGTAGATCTGGCGGGCGCGCTGGTCGCCTTCGGCCATCAGGCGCTGCACCTCGACGAGCTGCTCAGCGAACGGCGTGTCCGCGGGAAACTCGATTCCGGCCAGCGGGGCAAGACGCGCCACGCCTTGCTGAGAGAAGAACTGCACGCCGCAGCCGGCGTCGCCGGACCACTCGTCGACGGGGCCGTTTTCGCGATAGTCGACCGGAACAAAGGCCAGTTCATTAAGCCAGGAGGTGATGTTGCCTTCGGGCGTCACATAACCCGCCGCGAGGCTGGTGCCCATAGAAATGCCGAGTACCGCATCGTCTTTGAGCGACATTGCCCCGGCCAAGGCGGTCACTTCGCCGTCGTTGACCACATCGAACGGGATACCGCCCCATGCTTCTTTGAGCTGCTTGAAAATAGGGCGCACCTTTTCTTCGAACTGGTCGTCCGGCACGCCGCGGAAAAGCGACGCCACGCGCACTTCGTTATTCACATAGACGCCCGCCGCGCTGCCGCCGATTGCATCAACCCGAGGAAGGTGCTCCGCCGCCCGTTTGAGCGAGGCCATCGTGCCTTCAAAATGATACTGCGGATTCTTCTCAAAATAGGGATCCCATTTGATCTCTTCGGAGAAGACCACTTCGCCGTCGATGACGGCGGCGCACTTGCGGTCGGAACCGCCGAGGTCGAAGCCGATGCGGCAGCCGTCGAGATGCCGGCCGAGAGCCGCGCCCTCCTGCGAGGGTTCCGGAATTTCATCCGCCGCCGCTTTTTCAATTTTCAGCGCATGGTCGTAAATTTTTTCACCGATGATTTCGGAGTCGAAGCGGCCGATAGCCGAAGCGGAATAATGTTTTTCCAACCTTTGGAAAATTTCGTCCGGTCCGGCAAACAGAACGCGATTGCCGCCGATCGCCCAGAGCATTGCTTTGAGCAGGCGTTCCAAATATTGGAAACTCCGGTCGACATCCGACAGAACCTTCAGCGTACGCCGCGCCACAACCTTGTCGTTGCGGAACAATCCGATCGTCACAGCATCGGAACTGTTTTCGGCCTCCTGCTCGAATGACCGGTTCCAAAGAACCGCCGGAACAAACTCAGAATCTAGAATCGGTTTTATTTTCATGCAGACAGAGTACCCACTCCGCCAAAAAACACGAAGATCAATAAATTAACTATTTTGACCATTTTTTAACAATATTGACTTTACGAATTAACGTCGTTATTTTCGCTGCATGAAACCAATCGATAAATCCCTGTTGGAATTGGAAGAGCCGGAAGATTATTTTCAGGGAGTCGGAAAGAGAAAACTGCCGACACCCACGGAACTTCTGCTGTTCTTTCGCCCGACACGGGAAAAGCTGCAGCAGGAAGCGTTGCAGAACCGGTCGCACCATCGCTTTGTCCTGGCCTTCAATCTGAAAAGCAAAGGTCATGTGCATGTCGACCACCTCTCCCTGAACTTCCATCCGGGACAGGCTCTACTGATCCACCCCTATCAATTCCACCACTTCAGCCAGTTGGAGTCACCAAGCCTTCAGTGGCTCTTCTGCACCTTCGAACTGGAACCCGGCACATTTCTGGAACCGTTGCGCAACCGGGTGGTCGATATAAGCGACAAAACGCAAAAACTGATCGAACAGCTCTTGCAAGAGTGGCATCAGGAATACCAACCGGAGGCTCTGCAAGCGATCCTGCTTCACCTGTTGCTTTCCCTAAAACTGGATCGGCAGAAAACGGGCAGCGACCTGCCCCCCGAGCCACGGGACAACCTTCTTCGAAGCATCAACCGCCTGCTGGCCGAATGGCGCGGACGCACCGTAACCGTTGCCGATCTGGCGGATGCACTGGGCCTTTCGGAATCGCGGTTGCGCGCGGTATTCAAGGAAACCGCCGGCATCCCGCTCGGCAGCTATATTCAAAACTACCGGATCAACCGATCTATGTCGCTTTTGCGCACCTCAACGCTGTCAATCACCGATGTCGCCGAAGAGGCCGGCTTCGGCTCTCCACAGGCGTTCAGCCGAATCTTCAAGAAAGAAACCGGCCAAACGCCTCGCTCCTACAGAATTAATCAGCCTTGTTGCGGCGGGTGACATCCGGATTAGCGGCCCTGTCGCCGTCACGGGCGGGGAAGGCATGACCCTCACGCGGGACAGCGCCTCCCGACAGGCCTACGATGTGGAAAGCCCGAGCAATCTGGCGACCCTCAACCGATGCTTCGAACATGTGCCGCGCATGATTTCCGGGAGCGCCGACAAAGTCGATCTGACCCGCGTTTTCACGACAATTCTACCGTGAATTGTTTTTTACCCTACCAGTGTCACTTTTTTTACTATTCGGAGAGGGTCAGTTTCCGTCCGGAGTCGATCCACTGCTGCAGGATAATTTTGCAGTATTTGCTTGTGGAAATATTCATCGAGGAGGCGCGGCGATCCAGCTCATTGGCCATTTTAAGCGCCATGTTGATTCCGATAGTTTTAGTATCTTTGCCGATGGGGTTAGTTGCCATACGCTTGCCTTTTTCGGCGGAGCCGGTCTGACCGGCCCCGCCCGCTTTATTATTCAAATGAACGAGCGGACACCGCGCCACTCGGCTGAACTTTACGAGCCGTCACGAAGATCATGAGGTTACGCTTCACAGCCCGCTCCCCTTCGGAACGGAACAGGCGCCCGATGAGCGGAACGCTCCCCAGCAGCGGAACCCGGTCTTCAAACGCTTCGATTTTCTCGCCGATTAGTCCGCCCAGCCCAACGGTGGCACCGTTGGCAACCGAAATTTCGGTTTTAATTTCGCGACGTTTAAAGACAGGCAATCTGGCAACCACCGGATCGTGCTCGAACTGCAAACCGATACGCTGCTGATAATAGGTGTAGGAGCTGTTGGCAGGTGCCAGCTGATACTGCTCCCATCCGAGAAGCTCGGTGATGCGCGGGTTGATTTTCATTTTGATCTCATCGTTGTTGATCGTGGGAGTCACTTCCATCTCAACCCCAAGGATTTTCTCCTCGAAGTCTTCGTATTTCACATGGACCATCGTTCCGCCCGTTCCGCCGGACTCATAGACTTCCGGATAGGAGTGGCGTTCGCCCACAATAATGGTTGCGGATTCGCCGCTGAGGGTCGTGATACTCGGAGCGGAGAGAACGTCCACACCGGCGGTCTGATCGAGAGCATTGATCAGCAGATCAATCGCCGTTCCGTCCATCTCGCCGGACAAGGCGAGCGTGCCCGCATCCGCGCTGAACATGTCTTCGATCCGGTTAACACTCCACTCGCCGGTGGTTGAGCGGACTTCACCCAGCCCCAGAGTTTCGGTCTGAGTAAACGGCACGCTGCGCAGGGCGTCGGAGAACAGGTTTTGATCGCCATCCAGGCTCCAGTTGCTGGGGAGATCAACCCCGTCCGGAGCGGACCACCGGAAGCCCAGTTCTTCGAGTGCACCTTCGGAAAACTCAACGAAGCGGGCTTCGATTTCAACCTGCTCTGCGGAGGCCTGGGCTTCGGCTTCGCCGAACGCCGCCAATACTTCCTCGAGCTTGGAGAGATTCGCGGCCGTGTTTTTCACGAACAGTTTCTGCAGATCCGGCATATAGAGAGCGGAGGATCCTTTAGGAAAGTCCACCACGGAAAACTGATCCGCAATATCGGTTACCTGATCGACGCCTTCCAGAGACATGCTTTCCACGAAGCGTTCGGTCACGGGATAATACCGCAAAATCAGTCCCCAATCCAAATCGACCTTTTTCAGGGCCGCCTCTTCGGCATTCTTATGAGTCAGGACCTTTGCCTTCTTCGCCGCGGACCGTGCGGGGACAACCGCAACGGCCTCCAGCTCGACGACCGGGGCTTCTGCAACCACGACTGGTGCTTCTGCAACCACGACCGGGGCTTCTTCTACAACCACAGCAGGCGCCTCTGCCGCCACGCCCGAGGCTTCAGTCGCCGGGGCGTTCACGACAGAGTTGAGCTCGTTCAGAACTGATTGAACGGATCCATTGTCCTGTTGTGCAAACACGGTCCCCATCATCAGCACACTGAGTATTAAAAAATTTGTAATCTGTTTCATGAGTTTCTCCTTTTCTTAAATCGTTCAGTTATTGAGCGCCGCAGCCGACCGGCTCTGCCCATTGTTATTCAACTGAGTGGCAGATACAAAGATCATGAGGTTGCGCTTGATGCTCTTCTCGCCTTCCGAACGGAACAGACGGCCCAGCAGAGGGATGCTGCCGAGGACGGGGACCTTGTCCTTGTAGGTTTCGAGACGGTCATAAATGAGTCCGCCCAGACCGACGGTGCTGCCGTCAGCAACCGCCACTTTGGTTTTGATTTCGCGCACCCGGAAATAGGGAAGTTGTCCGTTGATCGACGGGAGCGGGATGCCCAGCTCGTCATGATGGATCGGAGCGCTCTGACTGTAATAACCGTATTGTGGAGATCGATAGTTGTCTGCGGGAACAGTATCGCTGCTGTCGTTGGGGTCATTATTATCCCCAAGGAACGGGGACAATGATTCCTGAGCCAGATTCCAAAGACCATTAACGGATGATGTGTTGAAGATCGGAAACCGTCCCTGCGGGCGAATGGTGTTCGCGCCATATCCGTTATAAACCATCATGGAGGCGTTCGGGGAGAGCTGATAGGTGTCGTAGCCGATCAGATCGATAATCTTCGGGTTGAGATCCAGACGGATCAGGTTGTTCTCCTGGATTTTCGGCGTCACGCTGAACTGAACGCCCATCAGCTCGGAATTCCAGTCGCTGTGCTCCACATGGATATTCACTTCTGACGATTTGGTCTGGAAGCCTTTCGGAACCATGCGGTCTTCACCCACCCAGATTTCAGCTTTTTTCCCGTCCGTGGTGGTCAGGCTCGGGGCGGAAAGCACATCGGAATCACCGGCCTGCTCGAGAGCATCGATCGCAAGCGTCAAGGGCATCCAGCCGGTTTTGGTCAACACCATGGATCCAACTGCCGGGGCCCCGCCAAAGGCGGCGGCGGCCGTACGGATCCCGGCCCCAAATACGTCCTGATTCGGATTGACCATCCAGTCGGTATCAAACAGACGCGCTCCATCGCCGATATCCTGAATATCCCAGGTGAAGCCGAGCTGATTGAGTGTGCTCTGACTGACTTCAATAAATTTGGCGTTGATCTCAACCTGTTCGAAGTCCTGCTCCCCTTTTGCATAGGTGGCCAGGATGCTTTCAACCTGCGCGAGGTTGGACGGTGTGTTGCGCACCAGCAACTGCCCGTAAGCTGATTGGAAATCAGCCGAGGCCCCTTTCGGAAAGTCGACTCCGCTGAAGAAGGGCGTCACGTCCAGGAAGGCACCGCGCTGAACCCCGTCAATCTCCATCGCCTTGCTGATCGCGGGACTAACTCTGTAGGAGCGGAACAGAATATCGCCTGAATTGTCCCAACCATCGGTAACGGTTTGCAGCATCTCGTCACGGGTCGCCTCTTGCAGATCCCCGGCAAATGCCGACTGGATGCCGTACGCTGTGTTGCGAAGTTCGTCACTGGTGTAGCCCATCACATCCGCGACGACTTTAACGGTATCAGCCGGAAGATCTTTCACGGCATCTACGACGGATTCGAGCACCACGTCACTTTCATCCGGCAATCCGGTCGGCGAGGTGATCACCACTTCAGCCGATGCGAATCGTGCAAACGCCGATGCGACTGTTATGAGCCAAACAATACTTTTCTTCATTCTCTGCTCCTTGCATTTTGGGGGTTGTATCCGCGACCTCGCAAACTTACAACCCGCTGTTCCCTGACCCTATTATCCTGCCGATATCTCCCGCTGGAGCCCCGGCCCATGAAACTCTCTACTCCGCTGTCACTTTATAATAGACCACCGGTTCTTTACTGTGCGCCGCATCCAGGTACGCCGTCCCGTCCGTCACCGTGGCCAAAAGATTCCACCCGCTCATCAAATCCGCCGTCCAATAAATCTTGTAGGTTCGTTGCGACCCGTCGAGCGGAGCTTCCCATGAGAGAAGCGCGCCGTTTGCGGTGCGCGTTACTTCCGGCGTAAAGGCCGATGCGGCATCCTGCGGATCGGTTCCGGCGATTCGTTCGTCGTCATCGGCGACCCCGTCGCCATCGCTGTCATCCGTTGGGGCCGCAGAGAAAACGGTCTGCTGGCTATTGGTAACCGTAAAGGTGACGTCGAGTGTGTTTGTTCCGGGCGTCCCGTTATGCACAATATTCAACTGCGTGTCGGCGCTGATCGTATTGCCGCCCAACGCAAGGCCGGACGCATTGCCGGTGAGTGTGATTTCCGCCGTGCCCCCGACGGGAACAGAACCGCTATTTGGCGAGTAGGTAATGACCTGAACCTCATCGGGCTGAACCGCAATGACGCGTTCTGAAACCGAGTCGACATATTGGGTATATGAGGTGCTGGAGGTTGGGTAATTGGTGTTGATCGTCCAGTCACCCGCCTGACGGATATCTCCGGATCCGGCGAATAACACTCCGCTCCCTGCCCCACTCCCCACGACATCACGCACCACATTCCGCAACCCGCCAACCACTGTTTTCGGCCACGAATGTCCTTCCAAAAACTTATACTGGCAGGTGATGCGTCCAGTCGGTTCCAAAATGACCTGGAATGTAAGATTACTTCCGGCTTCATATCCGTACTGCCCCATATTTTCCCAGGTAACAACAAGACGCTCCGCTGTGGAGTGGTATTTGAGGGTGGCGTTCCCGTCGATAAACAGATCGCCGCCGTAGGGGGCAATCAGTTGATCGGGCAAAATCGCAGGAAGCTTGTCCGAGGCGATATCCCGCACATCAAAAATCCGCCCCGTGGTATCGAGCCGCAGGGCCCCGTTCACTCCGATGCAGAATTCACTGTAGCTTGTGCCAAAAAACGGAAACGCAAATCCGATAGGAATCATTTCGCTATAGCCTTCATCGGCGGCAGTCACAAACGGATTTACACCGGGTTTAATCAGATCAGCCGGATGGCCGATGGCGGAGATATCAACCCAGTCGTACACAGCGTTTGTTACAACAATCATCGTAGCCGTCAGGGCGCTGTCATCACTGATCGTGAAGGTCAGCGGACCGGTTCCCGTGTTGGTAATGACAAACGGAGCGGATGTGACCTGCCCGGCGGCCCCTGTGAAAGAGAGGCTGGAAACGGCGCTGTAGGCCGGCATTGCCGCCGTAACCGTGGCGCTCACCGCAACGGCGTCCGAGGTGCCGGTGCTCCAGTTAAAGGTGGCAGTGAAGCTGTTACTGTCTCCCGCGCTTCGATCGGTTGCATCCGCGATGAAGGTCACCTCAACGGACTGCTGCGGGCCGACGCTCACGTTGCTGGCGGGCGCATAAGACACCCAACGAACCGGAACCGGCATGATCAAGACAGAGGTCCCGCTCGCCGGAGTGATGGAAAGATTTTCATAGTGATCGGCATCGCCCTGAATGCCGACGGTCACCCGATCCAATCGGTCGCCATTGATGTTTTTATAGCGAAACTCGACCCGGCCATCGGCATAAAGAATGGCCTGAAATGACAGGTTGGTTCCACCATAGGTGAGTTTATCGACCCCCAGATAGGAGATCACAACCCGCTCTTCACTCGCCGTGTAGCGGATGCTGCCTTCCGGCGAGCTCAGCATGCTCCAGAATGGCGCGATCAGCGGGTTGTCATCGCCATCGGGCAGTGCGCCATAGCTGTCGCCAAGTGCAGGCGTGTTGGTCGTATTACCCAAGCCGATCACCCCGTCCGATGTGACATAGAACTTGCTGTATGTTATGCCATAAAGAGGGAAGTTAAACCCAAGATCTATCGCCGAGCTGACCCCCTTGGTTGCGGGGCTATCTCCGTTCAATGTGATGGGTGTAGCAGCTCCGGCAAACCGGTTGTCTCCTGTTTCGACAGCATAAACAACATCCCAGACCGCATCATCCGTGATCGTAAAGGAAACCGGAGCATTCCCGCTGTTTGTCACGGTGACGGTTGTGGCATCACTCTGTCCTTCCACAGCGCTCAAATTAACTACGGCGGGTGTAATGGCCGGCAAAGCATCCACGAAGATATCCATAGAGAAGGTGTCCGCCCAAACCCTGGAACCGGCCTGGTTGGTTACACTGAACCAATGGGTTCCGGCAGGCGTATTCGGATCGATCGTGACCCGATAGGTCGTCGAGGTGGCGTCACCAACAGCCATAAACGGATACAGGGATGAGGTGAGGTTTGAAATCGAAAAATACGACAGATTTGCAGACAGAGAATTTACAATATTACTGACATCGTTCGCACCGTTGTTTGTGCTGAATACCGTTATATCGACCACTTCATTGGGTTCGTATCTTCCGGAGACCACTCCACCGGAAACTTCTGCAACGCTGTTGGTCAGGTAGATGATCGACGAGCCAACCGTCAGCGGGAATGTCGTATTCGTGTATACTCCGCCGTCAGCGGTGACCTCCACATTAAAGTCGTGCGTACCGGTCTGAGCATTGGTGTTGGCCACCAGGAAAAAGGTGTTCGTGAGATATTCCGGATAGCTCAACGTCTCGGGGGAGCTGTTGGAAACAATCGTGAAATACTCCGGGTGGGCGACCGCGCTCACAAACGAAATAACGTTGGTCGCTGGTGCATTAAGATTACGAATCACCACGGCAACAGTATTGGTCTCGCCGATTTCAGTGCTCGCCATTCCGCTTGGATTGGTAACCGTAACACTAACGATCTCAAGCATCGGCCCTGTGGAAAAATCAGGAGTCGGAATCAGGATATCCGCCCATGTTGAGGCCGTGCGCAGATTGTCCATACGGGCAAAGTCCGAGGACCCCAGCGGGCGAAAATCGCCCGTCGCATGGAAACGGAGATTATCGATGGCCCCCAGCGTGATATTGGTTGAAAAAGAAGGCGTGCTTACATCAAATTCATCCGACCCAGTCAAACTGTACCAAACCTTCAGCGTATTACTGTCCAAATCCACTGCGGCAATCGCCGTCAACGTCCCGCTTTGAGCGATCTCATCCTCAGCCGCAACAGTTACCGTATAATTAGTCGGTGCCGCATCGCCGCCAGTATCATAATTCAATACCAATCCGGCCACCTTGCCATTGGAGCTGTCAGTGAAGTAGGCCCCGAATATGGCCCCGCTGTCGTTCAACGCGTTGGTCAGCGAGTACTCTATGTCGTAGCGCAGATAGCAAATTCCAGAAGTTCGACTGGCGACCCCGGCATCAAGGACGGCACCATTGGTCCACATACCGTTTACACCAACGGCATCATTTATACAGAGGAGCCCTCCGAGGCCGTCTGTTTCTAAAAAGCCGGCACCGCCGCTCGAAAAAACCGAACCCTCGCTTCCGACATTTTCCGCCTGAGATAAGGTCAACCCGGCAAGGTCTGCTTCAAACGTCCACTCATTGGACACTTCCGCTCCCGCCGAAATTGCGAAGAAAAAAAGGATGAAATGTAAACTTACCGTTATAAAAAGTTTTTTCATTTAAAACATCTTCCCTATTCTGGCTACGACCCTCACCCCAAGAGCACTTGGCTTTTGTTTTTCAACCAAAGTGCTCATTTAACAACCTAGCCCTCTCCTGAAAAGGTTCACTAACAGCCGCGTTGCCAACCGCACCTCTTCTCCTGGCAAAGACTATCCTGCAACACTCTATTTCGCAAATAGGCGTTTTGCGCAAAATAGCGCGCGATTTTGCGACACGGCGAACCCGCCAATCCAGCGCTCCATGTGAATGAAAAAGAAAAGACCGCCTTTGCTGAGGATCTGCCCCCCCCTCCCTCTCTCTCCGAACTGGATGACAACCTCCCCAAAACCATTGACCGCCTGATGGCCGAATGTAGAGGAAGACCCGTCGCGGGTGCCGACCTGACAAGAGAGCTCGGTCTGCCTGAATCGCAATTGAGAATCACATTCAAGACGACCGCGGGCATCCCGTCGGGAAATGATTTTAAGAATTACCGTATTAACAAAGCCATGTCGCTTTTGCGCACCTCAACCCTATCGATCACCGATATTACCGGAGAAGCTGGGCTCGGCTCGCCCCAATCCTTATAGCCGCATTAAAAACAGCAACACCCCACGCGAGGCCACCGACGGAAAAGACAGCCCTTGGCGCAAATAGACCCCCCTATTGGCGCACAAGTGAAGTTGCATACACTCGTCGCTTCACCATAAAGTGGTAACCAATAGTCACAAACAGGAGAACCGAATGTTAACAGGATGGGATTATAGCGTAATTGGTATTTATCTGGTTTTCATGATGGGGATCGGCCTTCTGTGGAGCCGGATCAACAAAAACTCTTCCGACTATTTTCGGGGTGGTGGCAACATCCTGTGGTGGATCAACGGCATGTCTTCACTCGCTGTCGGGCTGACCGCCTACTCTTTCACGGCTGCCGGAGCCAAAGTGTTTGAGACCGGCTTCCTGCTGGTGCTCGTCTACCTCGGTGGTGTCATCCCTTATCTGTTGATCTACTTTTTCCTTGCGGCGCGCTACCGCCAAATGCGCGCGGTCACCGTCTGCGACGCCATTCGTCGCCGCTTCGGCAAGCCGACCGAACAGTTCTGGGTCTGGACGGCGCTTCCGATCGGCCTGTTTCAGGGAGGCGTCATGCTCTACATCATCTCCCTCTTCGTCAGCGCGGCGGTCGGATTCCCCATCATACCCACCATTATTGTGCTGGCAATTGCCGTCACCGTACTGGCCAGTAGCGGCGGTTCCTACGCCGTATCCGCCAGCGACTTCATCCAAATGCTGATCATTATCGTCGTATCCGTCACCATCTTAGTGCGGACCCTGCTCTTGCCGGAAGTGGGCGGACTCTCCGGATTCGTCGGCCAGCTACCGGAGCACTACACCAACTTCAACCTCTTCGAGCGGCCTGCGGTCTGGATTTCCCTGATGATGATGTTCACCACCGTGAACGTGATGCGGGCGATGGATTTGAACACCAACGGCGCAAAGTTCCTCACCGTAAAGGACGGCCACCACGCCAAGAAGGCCTGCATGATGATGATCATCGGAACCGCCGTCGTGCCTCTGATTGCCTTCACGCCGATCATGGCCGCCGGCATGATGAACTTCGATCTGCCCGCCATGTTCCCGAACCTGCAAAATGCCGGCGAAGGCGCCTACATCGCCATCGCCAAACAGGTGTTGCCCCAGGGCATGATGGGGCTGATGGTCTGCTCGATCTTTGCCGCCACGCTTTCCAGCATGGACACCGCGCTGAACAAAAACGCGGGTTTCTTCGTGAAAAACTTCTATGGCGACATCATCAACCCCAACGCCTCCGAAAAGACTCTCCTAAATCTCGGGCGCCTGTTTTCCGTCATATTCGGCGTCATCGTTATGAGCGCGGCCATCCTGATTTCGATGTTCCGAGGTGCGGATCTCTTTTCAATGCTTCTGAAATTTAACGTCCTGCTGCAGTTCCCGCTCATCATCCCGATGGTGCTCGGCATCCTCTACAAACGCACACCGGGCTGGAGCTGCTGGAGCACCGTCGTCGTCTCCATGGGCGCCGCCTGGCTCACGCAAAAGATACTCGTCATTGATTCGCTGGCGGCTCGGCTCGGCATGCAAATGCCGCTCAATGCGCTCGAAGGGAAAGATATGGCCTTCATCGTCAGCGGACTCATCACCATCCTGGCCGGAACGGCCTGGTATTTCTTCACCGCGCTCTTCTACAAACAGTTCGCCACAAAGGAATACACGGCGAGCGTCGAATCCTTCTACAAGGATATGAACACGCCCATCGACCATGTTGCCGAAGACACTGTCAATCAGGATGCCACGCAATACCGTAACATGAGCCTCATGTGCTTCGTCTATGGCGGCGCCATCACACTCGGCACCCTGATCCCCAACACACTCGGAGAGCGCATGCTCTTCGTCTATTGCGGCGGCACCTTCCTCGCCATCGGCGGGCTCCTGCGCTTCATCTACCACCGGAAAACATCATAACCCGAGAGGGCTTCACCGCCCTCAAACCAACCGTGTCAACCGGGCGGATTCATCCGTCAGGTGATCGTTGTTTTTCGCGTGCGGGACGCATAGCTCATTCGGGGGCGACGACGGTGATCATGGAACAGTGCGGCCCCGCCTCGAGCGCGGCATGAACAACAACGACTCTCCGCTGATCAGCCTGAAGTCCGGACGTCTCGTCTCCGGCAACAGTAAAAACGGTCTCGAAACAAAAGACCGCCCCGGCGTTCCCGGCGACGGTCTTTTGCCTGCAAACCCGCTTCACATCCAGACTACCCGACAAGCCCGTCTGCAACTTTTCAGAATCCTATCTGAATCCTGAACATGTCATTTAAGATATGCCTGAACCCGGTCTTCAATAGCCGCAGCCCATAGCCCATACCCTGCCTCGTTGGGATGAAGGAGATCCGGCATAATGGTTTCAGGCAAAACACTATTCTCACCCAGAAAAACCGTATTGATGTCGATGAACTCCACAAACGAATAGGATTGAGCAACTGCCTTGATCAAGACATTGGCTTGTTCATTATTTTTCCGCAGAGGATCACTCGCATCCAGGCCCCGCGGGAAAATTGCATGTAAAAGAATATGGCTCGCAGGCGATCTGAAGTGGATACATTCAACGATGGCTTTGACACCGGCGCAGATCTCCTCGGGAGAATCCATCCGGCGTCCCGTATTATTTGTCCCGGCCATGAGCACGACGAGTTCCGGCGCAATCTGCTCAAAAATTCCGTTTTCAAGCCGCCATAAAATATTCTCGGTACAGTCGCCGCCGCTCCCGACATTCACGGCCTTGCGATCGGCATAATACTTTTCCCATACACGCAGGCCATACTCATCAAGGCTCCAGTGTTCAGTGATGGAATCGCCAACAAACAGCAGTTCACAATCCGACATATCCCTTGTGGCCTGGATCTGACGGCCGAACTTCTCCATCCACATCACGATGTGGTTTTCCATATCGGGATTGGGGGTTCGGATGGCCGGACGGGTGGCTAAGCAGTTCACTTCGGGTCTCCCTTCAGATCGAGCAAAGCATACTCTTCAATCAAATGATAGTCGGTGGCGGACAAGGCCGGTGCCATGGAAAGCTCCGGATCGGACAGATCCTCCGAGTTGTAGTTGTAGCGCCCGCAGAAGACCGTCCATTTCGTGCCCTCGCCCCACCCCGCGCCAAGCGCGGTAAGTTGCGAGGCCGGGACGAACATCCGCGCTTTCCAACCCTTGGACCTGAGGTATTCCGAAAGTGCTTTTGGTATTCCCAAAAGAAGAGAGCGAAGCGAACGGCAACGAGGCTGAGCCTCCACCCTGTTATTCTTCCAAGGTTTGGAAAATTCTATGCTCGTAACTTCCAGACATTGGAAATCATGTTCGTTCAGCGCTTGCTCCGGGGTAAGTTCCGAGGGCCATTCCGGAAAAAAAAGCGTTGTTTTGTTGCCGAACGGCGTGGCGTACATTTCCCACTTGTAAGGCGCATGCAGCGGCTTCACAAACAACTCCAGCACATCGCCGGTCTGATAATGCAACTGCTGGTCCTCCCGGTTCTGCTGAATCAGACAGGAGTCCTCCAGTTCGGCAGAAACATACAGGCCGGACTCATCCCACGCAAAGCGGACGGTCGCGCCTTCCTTCGGCGAGCCTTCACAATCGTTACTGAACGCAAACGGATAAACAGGGCCATACTCCGGATAACGGGCGGCTTCAAAAACAGGTCTCATGCTAATCCCCTAAAACTGAAACAGTAAAATCTTTATACCGCGCGGACTTCATCCACATGTGGCGCAGGCCGATACGGCCTTCGGTTACTTCACCGATCAGCGGCGACTGCCAGGCAAAGAGCTTTTCCTGTCCGTCGCCCGCCACATTGAAGAACAACCGGCTGCCTTTTTTGATGGCCGTAATGTGATAGGTCTTACCCGTGCGGAACAGTCCGGTGCGGAATGAGTCAGGTTTGATTTCGGTTTTGGAAAATTCACCGTCATCCGCTTTGGGATAGCGGCGGCAACGGACATAGTCGTCGTCCGGCCCGTTGTCATCCGCGCCGTAAGCGGCATAGCTGATATGCAGAAGCTTCATGGTTTCGAAATAGTTTTTCATCCACGGTTCTTTGCGGACCTCCGCCCAGTCCATGATATCGGGAGCAAACTCGCCGCCCTTGCCGGTAGCTTCGATGTAGAGAATGTTCACCCACTTATTGATGTCATCGAGCCGGGTATATTCATACTCGATTTTCAGGTCGCCCTGAAACGAATCCTTCGTCCACAGCACGGCATGGTGCGCGTGGTTCCACTCCTCGGAGCCGGCCGAAAACTCCAGACCGTCCGCAATGTCGGTAATCCTGGCGAACTCGCCGTCGAGTTTCCAATCCTTGGAACTTTTTCCGGAGAACACCGGCTTCCAGTTAAGGGCTTTTGCCGCTTCAAACAACGCCTGATCTTCGCCCATCTCTAATTCAACCTCCATTGATGCGCCATCCTTGCATTTCACCGTCAGCAGCGTCGAATCGCCTGCGGCTTCCGTCCAGGCCGGCGCGGAACCTTTAATTTTCCACAGCCCCTTCAGCCGCAGCGTCACCGAGGCCTCTTTGGACGGACCGTTAAAGTGCCCCTTCACCGGATCCTCTTCCTGATTGAGGTCGGGATTTGCCACCGACACCTTCAGCAAATCAGCCTCCTGGATCATCACATAGCAAGGGACTGAAATCGACTCCAGCAATCCCTCCTTCAACCCGCCGGCTTCGAAACAGGCATAGGCCGTTGTGGACTCCCACTCCACCACGTGCGCCTGATTATCCTGTCGGCGAATTGAAAACGGTGTGTCCCGAGGTGCCGACGTTCCAACCATTGGAAAAACCACATAGGCATACGAGGCGTTTTTCGAAGCGGCACCGTGGTCGATCCAGGCTTTGGCAAACAGGCCGGACGCGTCGGCCTTCGCGCCTTTTTTACCTTCGCCTTTGCGCAGCGAATATTTGTTATTGGGCGACGACTGCTCCCCGACGGTAATGACCGGCTCCGCGCCGTCGAGAATCTTATAGCCGTTACCGATCGGGTCGAACAGCCAATCGCCCTCGCGCCGCACCGCTCCATCGATTGGCTTAATGCTGTTCTGAAACAGCGTGGTATGCACCGGGGCGGACGGATCGTCTGATTCAATTCCGGAACCGAGGCAGAGAATCTGTTCACCGAAACAGAAGACCGATTTACGGGCTTTCAATTTCCCGGGGAACGACATTTTCTCCTTCACGGGATCGATAGTGAAGCCGTCGCCTTCATTGAGCTTCATAGCCCACACCCCGTTGCCGTCGAGCGAACAGCCGCCAGCGTAGGATTCCTCGGACTTGAACATAACCAGCGGCGCCTCGGGTTCGAGCTCGGCGAACGGCCGCTCAATGGTGGTCGCGCCCGGCGGATGGTTCCAATCCCAGCCGTCCTCGGTATAGCCAGCCTCCTTTTGGGACAGATTCGGCAGGACCTGAACGACGCCGCTGGACTGATAACGTCCGTAGCGGTTGTCGAGATTGTAGATTTCCGAGGCCCAGACATACTTGCTATAGCCCTTGATATTCACCGACCAGTCGGCGCGGCGATGAACCGAAAGCGCGGCGTAAGGAAAGGTCCAGTGACCGTTCGGCGGCTCGGTGTTGAGGTTGCATGTTGCGAACAACGCTTTCGCGACTTGATCGTTTGGAACGCCCCACAAACGCTGGTACGCTGCGGCCACCTCGGCATCCAGCGGTTCGGCCCCATCAGGGGTTCCGCTCAGAGCGAGTTTAAGATAGGCCTCGCCCAGAGATTTAATGGAGCCGCCCAGCGGATGGCGCCCGGCCTGACCCAGGCCGTAACAGAACGGATTACTGTAAAGGGTGGCGGCCAGCATCGCCTTTTTAAAATTGGAATGCCCGGCCTCATCAATCCGGAAAGATGTTCCGGAAAGCGCATAGAACGTAATCGGGATTCGATCGAAGGCGCCGGTTGCATAAGCCGGATAGTGTCCCCAGTGATGCCACGCGGTGCCGTCCGGCTTAAACCCGCCGGTGCTGTCTGTCAGAGCCAGTGAATATGAAAGATGAGCCGAATACGCTTTCAGAAGAGCAGACTGACGGCCCGGATCGGCCGGAAGCAGCGCGACCATCAGGCGGAACGCCGATTGGGTGTTGTAATAATCGAGGTTGGCCTCGAACGTCTCCTGCGGCATCAGCATTTCACCGCAATCGAGCATCCAGAGCGTGGTATCGCCGATATCGTCCAACAGCCCTTCCTCGGCCAGAACCTCTTTCATCAGAAAAAAAGAGGTCATCAATTCCCGCAACTGATATCCGAAATGATGCATTGTGCCGAGCGAACTTCCGGCACACCAGCCCTGATCCAGAACATAATGGCAAGCCGCGGCATATACCCGGCCCAGTTCCGCACGGGCAGACAGATCAACGGTTGACCGATACTCGTTGGCCAGCTGAAGCATCCGTATTCCGAAAGGTCGGACGACGATATACTCCGGCTTATCGTCCAGCCCCAACTCGTAACGAACCGGAGAAACCTGCACGTCCAGCCGCAGCGGAACAGGGGAAAAGCCGACGGCTCCGTCTTCCGCCAGAATTCCATCATCCACCAGTTTGCTACGGTACCAGTCCGCGCCGAAAAGCTGTTTGGATTTTTTGAAATACTCGTCAATCAGCCGGAGCCGGATGGTTTCCAGCTCTTTGAAAACCAGCGGGGTAACCGGATCCGGCGTCACCGCCGCGATCCGTTTCCAATGGTCCAGCTTCGGCATCCAGTGATCCCAAACGCCGGCACCCCCGTTTTTTATAAACGGAACCTGCAGGTCGGGATAAGCATGACGGTCATCAATATACTGCGAGAAAACCAGATCATCGATCCACAGCGCCCCCGCCGTCTCCGGCGCAATCAACCGAGCCGAATGAACATCGTACGGGCTTCCGGCCTCCGGAACGTCCCCCTGCATTTCATAAAACGGAACCCATACCGTTCGCCAGCCCTTGAAGTTCAGCTGCAGATCAAAGTGCACCGTCCCGTTAAATTCGATGCGCAAGACCTCCTCTGCCGGAGCCTCATTATAAAGCGACATCACGAACGTTGGACTGACCGGAAATTGAGCGCCGTACTTTGCCCCGCTCTCCTCCGGCGAGAGCGAGCCAATATTCGACACGGTTAAAATTCCGCCGCCCCATTTCAACGACTTCGAACCGAACTGCGCGCGGTCTGCCACGACCGCGAATCCGGTTCCTGAAAAATGAGCCAGATCGGAATCCTTTTCGAAAGAAGTTCCACCCAGCGGAACCTCCGCACGGCATGCCATCACGGACATCAACAGCAGAATCATATGTGTCGACTTCATTCGTTATCCTTTTCTCATTTCTTATTCACCTTATACGGGCGGTCTCGGTGCGCATGCGTCTCGCACATCATCTTCAGCAATTCTCCTTGAACCGCCCCATCGGCAGTATAGCTGCTCGGATTTTCCTTAAGCCACGATGGCCCGACATCCTTGAACTCCAGCGGACGGGCCACCTCCTCCAAACCGTCCAGATCAATGGCCGGCGATTTAGATAGCGTTTTGATCTTTCCATCCACCAGAGCATTCGGATCGACCGGCAGATGTGAATCGACCTCGAACGAGACCGATCGGCGGCACACGGCAACGAACTCGGCGGACGGCATCGGTAGTCCGCCCTCGCCGACCACCAACTCAAACTCGCGCACGTCGTTGCCCGTCACGGACGCCCCGTCGAGGGGATGCTTTCGCTGGATATTATCCGTCCATTGCTGCAGAGCCATGGCCTCGTGATTCTCCACAAACGCCCACGGTTTATAGGATGGATCGAGTGTGGCCACAACATTACCGACAAACCGGTTTCCGGTCGGCAGCAGCTCGCGTTCATCCACCGCTTTGGCGGCATCGGCCCGGCGCTCAAGCAGCGCGGTCAAATCGGCCACGGAGCCCTTTTTGCCCAGAACGATATTGTTGGCGATCAGGTTGCGATCTGCGCGCGCATGCGATGAGCCAGCAACGCCGGCGTTGAGATACAGACAGGCTTCACCGCGATCCTTAAGGGTGCGCGGCAAATAGAAATAGTTTCCGACGACCGCGTGATCGCTGCCCCAGATAAACATGCCGCCGTAGCCAAAGAGTTCGTCGGTGCCGAGGAAATAGTTGTGGATCGCATACTGCCGGTCGCCATGGCGAAAGTTCAGGGTGCCCTGGCAATTCTTGAAGGTGTTCGCGTAGAAGATGTTTTCGCGGGATTTGCTGGTGATGATCTCCGCCTCGCTGTCATGGCGCTCGAACAGGTTGTGGTCGACGAGACTACGGCCGGTATCATTGCGCCAGGTACCAATGCGGATGCCGCCGCCGGCATTTCCTGTTTTTGGAGGATTGCTGAAATAGCAGTGGTCGACGCGGTGGTACATCGGCGGAGCGCCCTCTGCGCCGTCAACCTTCTTGTAGGTCGACTCCCACAACTTACGGTCGCAGTTGTTGAGGTTGATCACCTGATCGAAGGTGGGCTTGTCGGTAAAGCTGCAATGGTCGATCCGTACGAATTCGGGAACCTTTCCGCTCGCGGGGGGCGTAACCGTGATCCATCCGCCGTCGGCGGTATCGAACCGATGGAACGCGCATTCGGTGATGCGCACATGGCTACTGTAGACGGTTACCAGCCCGGGACCGTGCGAGCCCCATTCGTCCGGATCTCGATCGCCATCCTTAAAATAGAAGCCGGCCAATATTACATGCTCGCCATGTATAGAAACCGAGGAATCCCCGGAAATGATCGCCTGTCCGGGATTGAGCGCGCGAATAATGATCGGCTGCCCTTCGCGGCCCGACGCCGTGATCTCCAGCTCAACATTGCGATAAACGCCATCAGCCACCGCAATCACCTGCCCGGCTCTTGCCTTGCGAACTGCCGACTCAAGCTCTCCAACCGACTTAACCACCACCGGTTGCGCGGCATGAGCCGACATCGCTCCGATCAGAACGAGAGCAAGCAACAGCCTAGCTATATATTTTCCATTCATAATCATCCGTTTTCCGGCACGAGCCGGAGTTCAATTAGATTCAGGGTGCGATTCTCTTCGAGGTCTTCGCAGAGCGGATCTGCCGCTTCGAAGACCGGCATTGCCGTAACACTTATTTCCACGTCATAGACGCCCGGCTCGAGGAAACAGGTCGTGCCGAGATGACTGATGGTTTCGGGATGATATTTGGACTGGATATTTTCGAGTACGACATCCGGCATCAACGCGGCCGTTATCGACTCGCCATTCACCGTGATCTCCACCTGAACGCCCGCAATCCATTCGTGACTCCAGTGGCGATTGGTCAGGGCGTCGATGCGATACCGGCCCGACTGCGACATCCCGAATTTCCACCGGAGCGACCCGCTACCTTCGTGGAAGCTGATGGGCAGCCCCTTGCGATCGACGGATAAACGGCTCCCGTTCACACGATGAACCTTGGCATTCCCGGTAAGCAGCGAAACGGTTCCGTCCTCCGCCTGCACCAGTTCCTGTTCGGCGGCAGGAATGCCCGCCAGCTCGAGGCGAACCACAGAAAAGAAGGAATCCGGCGCGTGCTCCGGAAGGTTGTCCAGCTGGAGGCTGTTTTTTACCCTGTCCCCCTCATCCCATTCCTGTTCCTTTTTCACCTTTCGTCCGGGCTCCGCAAGAACCGTCGCTTCCACCACCTGGTTTTTCAGCCCCTGAAGCCGGAAAGAAGAACCCGGCCACTTGGAAAAAATGAGATAAAGAAAATGATCCTTCACCGTCATCATGCCCCACGGAAACGGATTGGGAAACGGCGCGGCCCCCGCTCCATAAATGGCTTCCCCGTTGGTGCGCATCCATCGCCCCATAGCCTGCAACCGCTCCACGCTTTCGGACGGAACAGTTCCGTCCGCCTTCGGACCGATGTTGAGCAGGTAGTTGCAGCCGTTGGAAGCGGATCGAATCAGAGAATAGAGCAGCTGATCGACGCTTTTCCAATTGTAGTCGGTACGTTTATATCCCCACGAATGGTTCATCGTTGCCGGCACTTCGCCATCCATATTCCGGCTGCAATAGGGAAACTCGTTGTCCCCGAGCACGGCGTAGTCGCCATACCCGTTTCCAACACGATCGCAGACGAGACACCCCGGTTGCCGACGGTGCACCAGCTCCGCAAAGGCCCGGCTCTGCGCCGGGGTGGAGTCCACGGCAGTATCGTACCAAACCAGTCCGATCGGACCGTATTCGGTCAGCAGCTCCTTCATCTGAGGAATGCACTTTTCTTCCATGCACCGGTTGAAATCAACCTCCCGCTCATCAACGGGAACCGGATGCTGGTTCGCCCACTCATTCCACGATCCATCCGGGTGGTGCCAGTCCTGCCGCTGTGAATAGTAGATGCAGAATTTGATCCCGGCTGCTTCACAGGCCGCTGCCAGCTCTTGAACGATGTCCCGTCCGAACGGCGTGGCATCAACGATATTGAATGGATCAACATCCGACTTGAACAGGGCAAACCCGTCGTGGTGCTTGGCGGTAATGACGAGATATTTCATCCCGGCATCGACCGCAAGCTGCACAACCGCATCGGCATCAAACTTTATCGGATTGAATTCAGCCGCCAGCTTTTCATATTCGCTCATGGGGATTTCGGCGAAACGCAAAATCTGCTCGCCGATGCCCGGAACTTCACGACCTTTCCAAATTCCCGCAGGGATGGAATAAAGCCCCCAATGGATAAAGAGCCCGAAGCGCGCCTCGCGCCACCAATTCAATTTGTCGGCGGCTTTCATTTCACCAGTCGCTGGTACTCTTCCAGACTCCAAACAAGCGGTTTTTCCAGACGGGAAGCCCATGCTTTATAATCACTGCGCAAGGATTCAACCACATCGGTCTGAATCGAAGAGACTTCGCTTCGCTCACCAGGATCGGCGGACACATCGAACAGCTCCACATGGCCGGTCACCTCGTTACAGCGCAGCAGCCATTGATCCTTCTGTACAGCCCATGAGGCGTCGCCCACCTTGAGCGGACTGGTCGGCGCGTCGTCGGTGCGCTCGGTGACATATTCCCAGTAGTCGCGCCAGAACTCCTTGTTGTCCTCGCTCCAGTGCATAATTTCCGGCCCGGCCCAATAAAGCGCCTCGTGCGAATCTTCCTTTTTCCCAAGCATTGGAAAAATATCCGCCCCGTCCAGATTGCCCGGCAACTTGATGCCGGCGGCGACCAGCGCGGTCGGCAACACATCGATCGAGGCGACTCGCGGATCAAATTTTGACGGGGTCAGCCCGGCGGGCCAGTGCGCAACCATCGGCACATGCATGCCCCCCTGATGAAAGTTGCCCTTGTTGCCGCGGAACGGCCCGTTCATCGGTTGCGGCGAATCGATCACCGCGCCGTTATCGCTGAGGTAGAAAATCAGTGTGTTTTCAAGCAGCCCCTTCTCCTCCAGCGTGGAAACGATTTTCCCGAGGCCGTCATCAACGGCAGCAAGAGTGGCGTAGTAGTTATCCACTTCCGGGTTGCCCGTATTGAACCGCTGATAGGTTGATGGCGCGGGATCTTCGAGCGGGATGTGCGGCGCGCTGTAGGCCAGATAAACAAAGAACGGATCGTTGCCGGACTCTTCAATGAACCGAAGCGCATCGTCGGTGAACTCATCGGTGGCGTAACCCGTAGCCTTCACGTTTTCCAGACCTCGGAAAAGGCTGGGCGAATCGTAATAGGTGGTGCCGGACGTGTTGAAGCCGAAATAGTGATCAAAGCCGCGATTAATCGGATTGTGCTCGGGGATACAACCGATGGTGGCGTTTTTGTGATAGTCGTGCGTCTGCACCGGAAGCGGTTTTTTCGTGGTTTTGCCGAGATGCCACTTGCCGATCATCGCCGTGCGATAACCCGCCTTCTGGAACAGTTCGGAAAGCATGGTTTCCGAAAGAGGAACCCCGGCTTTAGAGAGGTCGCAGTTATCATAGACGCCGAAACGCTGCTGGTAGCGGCCGGTCATCAACGCGGCGCGCGACGGGCCGCACACCGGCGAGGTGACGTGCGCATTCATGAAGGTGACACCGTTGTCCGCCAGTTTCTGCAGATTGGGCATTGCAGCCTTCGCCGCCGCCCTGGCTTTCTGCCGATCGCACTTATAGCGCTCCGTATTTTGGGTCAGAAACAGCATTTCATCCGGATAGGCATCCGAATAAACGGGCAGTTGCCCGAAGCCCTGGTCATCGACCAGCACCACGATCACATTGGGGGCATCATCCATATCCGTTCCCTTTCGCATCTTCTTCACAGCGGTTCAACAGTTCAACCAGCTCGGACTGCACCCCTTCGGCCTCCGGTAAGTTCCAAACATTGGAAAAATCGGCAGGCCCCGAATCGAGGCGGTAGAGTTCGTGCACCTGCGTGCCGTCCTCGTTGCGGAAGCGAATCAGCTTCCAGTCGTCGCGCGCCACCATCGTCCAGGGATATTGCTCGCTGTAGGTCACATTGTCCCACGCATCCAACTGCACGTCATCGATCAACGGCACAAGCGAGCGCGATGCGGTTTGCGGCGCTTCGACCCCGGCGCGTTCGAGCAGCGTGGCATAGAGGTCGAGGTTGTTGACCAGCTTGCGGCACGTGCCGGCCCCCTTGGCGGGATCGGCCACAAACAGCGGAACACGCACTGAATTTTCGTACATCGTACTTTTGAAAAAGAGTCCGAACTGCCCGGCATGATCGCCATGGTCGGAAGTGAAAACCACGATCGTGTTGTCGGCCAGCCCCTGCGCATCCAGCTCGTCGAGGATGCGGCCGATGCCGTGGTCGATCATAGAAATCTGGCCGTAGTAGGCGGCGAGCGCCTCGCGGTATTGCCGCCCGGTCAACCCTTTTTTAAAAATCGGACTGCTGTCCTTCTTTTCGGCGGCCAGCGGCTTGTCGCCGGTTTCCGTGTAAAACTCCGGCGGCAGCTCCATCTCGTCCGGAGAGTACATCGAGGCCCACGGTTCCGGCGGCATCATCGGCTGGTGCGGCCCGAAGTAGGAGGTGAACATGAAAAACGGGCGGTCATGTTTTTTGCGCAGAAAGTCGAGGGTGCGCTCGGTGACCCAGCTGTTGGAATGCTCCTTCTCGGAACGCCAGTTCGAACCCATGATGAAACGGAACGGGTCGGTTTCCAAACACGCTTCATCGGCGTTAAACTGCGCAATCACCTTCTGAATGTCGCCGCCATAACTCTTGTCGGCCAGCCACTGCACATACTCGGAGTTGAGCGGCTCGTCCTCGCGGTACACGTTGTATCCGGCGTCGTGCAGATGCTTTTCCTCGAAGCCGTGCGCAACTTCAATCGGCGCGAGGTGCAGCTTGCCCGCCATCGCGGTTTCATACCCCGCGCGGCGCAGGGCCTCCGGCAAAAGCAACGTGCCATCGCGGTGCGGCATATAATTTTTGGTGACCCCGCTCGCCGCCGGATAAAGTCCGCAGAATATCGAAGCCCGCGACGGGCCGCAAACCGGACTGGCGCAATAGGCTCGCGTAAAGTTGACGCCCCGCTCCGCGATGCGGTCCATGTTCGGGGTTTTAACGACGGGGTGTCCGAGGCAGCTGAGCGTTTCCGCCTGCTGCTGATCCGTCATGATGAATAAAATGTTGGGGCGTTCCGGCGGCGCGGTCTTTTCATTGTCCATACAGGGAGTCTCAACAAAACCTGCACTTTCTACAATCGAAGAAATGCGCAATTAATAGCACCAGATCGCGCCAGACGGCTTTATGGGACGAAAACTTTTACGCGATATGCCCCCGACTCTTGGCCTTCGTTCGCAACAGAGATGGTGGTGACTCCGTTGGAACCCGCCACACCGCTGGCGACATTCGTCCACCCCCCCGTTAGATCTTCAGCAAACTCGATCGTGTAATGCCGCGCATTGGTGGTTGCCCCGAACGTCACCTCCACAGACGGGCCGATTTCGATGGAATGCACCAGTAGCGGTGTATTGCTGACGAGCGGGCTGTAGCCGAGGATATATTCGTCGAGGTTGGAAATATTGTCCGTATCGTTATGCGCATGGGGAAGCAGTCCCGTCGTGGAGCCGGAATACCGGAGTTCCCAGTCGTTGGGAATGCCGTCGTCATCGCGGTCGTCGGTCACAATGAGCGTGACGGCCATATTCGTCGACGCCACAACGCTGTCGAGGTCATACGCGGTGACGATGCCGTGATAGGTTCCGTTGGCAAGGCCTTCGGCGCTGACGGTCAGCGGATGCGTAAACGAGTCCCCCGCCAAAAGGTTGGCGCTCAGCGTCACATCGTCAATGCCCAGCAGATCGGTGCTGGTGGGGGAATAATCGCGTACGCTGGCGATGCGCAGACCGAGAGTCTGTCCATGTTCGGCGCTACCTGCGGTGAACGAGGCCTCATAGGCATAACCACTGGTATTATTCATGGAGAAGGTCTCCCCGTTACCGCTCCCCAGACTGGCGGAATAGTTGTTTCCGGCACCAAAGGCCAAATCTGTTCCGGCGGCATCGGTGAAAGCCACCTGCACCTTGGCATAGGAACTCGAAACCTGTCGCATCGACATTGCCACCCGATAGGTGGTTCCTGACGACATGGTGACGGGCAGAATCTGCGTGAGCTGGCTGGAGCGTCCCAGGTTGTAATAGGCGTTGCTCACAGCCGGATCGGCGGTCCAGGAGCCGGTTTCATAATAGCCCTGATAGGCGTGGTCGCCGGCGCTGAGGATATCGGTAAAGGTCCAGCCCGCGGCAGCGGGTTGCTCGAAATCGCCGTTGACGAGAATTGCGGTGTTGGTAAGCCACGACACATTGTTGCTCAAACCGTAGTAAATCGATCCGCCGCCGCCGTAGAGCACGTCAAAGTCAACCGAGGTGCTTTCGCCGGAGGCGAGGCGAATGGTTTTCGCATTGGGGGAGATGATCAACACGGGATCCTGCTGGATCTCAACCACGACATCCGCATCGAGAGTCAGGCCGCCCGCATCCGTTACACGAACCGTATTCGTGAAGGTTGCCGTATTGACCTGCACCGGTGCGACAACAGTCATGATCCCGTTGGTGCCCAGACTGACCCATGCCGGGCCGTCCAGCAGCTCAAAGGTCACGCCGCTTTCGGGATCATTGAATTCCTGCGAGAGATCAAAGTCGGCGGTCGTCCCGCCGTCCAGTGCATACTCCGGCGGATTTTCCAGCCGGTACGGCGGGTTGTTGCCCAGGGCATCCACCAAAACGAATGATTGCGATGCCCCGTGCTGACAGTCCACTTCCAGCGTGGTGCTGCCGGCCGTCTGGCTGATGATTCGCGTGGTGGCCGCCGGGGTTTCGCGGAATTTCCAGACGCCCTGAACGACCAGTGTCTTGGTGTTGACGGGACTATCAATCGCGTAAACATCACTCACGTCGGTTCCGAGGTTGGGGTCCGACACCGACATGACCAGAGTCTGGGAAGAAAGCGGCTGAGCCATCACCAACGCGGCTTCGTCGATATCCAGTAACAGGTCTTCAGCACCAAATGGCGTATAGCTCACGGCCTCGTTGTAGCCGGAAGAGTAGCTGTCCACGGACGGATAGATAATATAGGCGGTCGTATCGGTTTCGCGATCCCAGACAATCTGGGCATTGCCCGTGTTTTTGCGCACCACATAGGGCTCGCTGCCGGGGGTCTGCATATCGGTGCTGAACTGTGCCAGCGTTCCAGAGGTCGTCTCCGGCAGAACGGCATACTCGTATTCGGCATTCGAAGGTTCGGTTCCATGATCCAGCCAGACCTGAAACATGTCCCGTTCCGCTCCATCCTGTGGCTTTTGGCGGCGAAGCGCCAGATTGACATCCTGTCCGCCCGCCACGTAATAACCTACGTTGTGCTGGTCCAGCAACGTGGTCAACGTGGCCTTATCGGTCGTGCTCGACGGGAATGAAACGGGGCTTCCATCCAGCAGAACCTGTTCGCCGCTGTTCCACTCGTTCTGAATCAGAGTCGTCTCCATAGGATAACTGCTGTTCTGACTCGAAATACTGTTCCCCAGACAGATAACCCGGTCATCGAAAAAGAAGTAGCCCTTCTTCGCCACCATATCCGTGTCGGCGGTCATCCGGTAAAAATTGCTGCCCGGCGCGCCTTCCACCTGCATCACATAACACCCGTTCAAATCGCGGTGAGACAATCCGCCGACAAACCGGCGCCGTCCCACGGCCCACGAGCCATAGGACTGAAAATCCATGGAAAGATAGTCAATCTGGGCCACACCAGCGACGTCCGATTCGATTCCGCGTCGCAGGACGGTAGTGCCCGGGTAACGCGTCCAGTCCCACCCGTCACCGATTCCGTAACTGGATGAAGACTGGGAGTTCATCACTTCCAGTGTGCCATGAGACATATAGCGCCACTTTCCGACGCCGAAGGATTCGCCGAAGGCTTGATAACGGCTGTGTCCTTTAACGCTGACCAGCCATCCATCGCGACGGTGCCCCGTCCAGGCGCCGTACGGCATGGTTCGGGTTCCTTCCAGCGGCTGAGCCGAAATCCCTTCATCGGCAAAGTCGCCGGCATCGCCGCCGTTCAACCGGGCATACTGCTCAGCCATTTCGCGGTCAACCGTCTCGCTGCCATCCGGAGTGCCCGCCTGAGCCATATAATTCGCCAGACTCTTCGCCGTGCTCGCCCCGCTTGTCTGGCCGGGAGAACGTCCCTGCAGCGACATCGGCCACGCCCCGTCTCCGAACCAGATGAAGTAGAGGCAGGCCGTCCTAAACGCCTGGTGGGCCGCCTCCGACACGCGGAAAGACTCTGTGTTTTGCAAATTCCTGACGATCGGAGCCCCGGAACCGAGGTGGGTCGGCTGATAGGTGGGCAGCATCATCCCGTGATGCCACCAGGCACCGTCCGGCTTGCTGGGCTGACCTGCCGGCGTCAGATACTTCGTCAGCTTGCTTGAAAAATAGCGCATGTGGCGCACGGCGTCATCGGCGTCCGGCATCACCAGAATGGAAAGCAGGCGGCCCGTCATCGTCGTACCCATATCATCACCGCTACCGCCGTTAGACGGCTCGAAAATCCGGTTGCGCACATAGAACCAGCCCATGTCATCGGCCGCCTGCGAAACCCACCCGGCATCCGCAATGGCGTGCCGCAAGCGGAAAACACCATAGCACCAGTCGCGCACATTATATCCATAATGCGTCATGCCGCCGTTGGCCGAGCCGTACGAGAAGAGCTGATCGCGCCCGTGGCGGGCCATCTGAACGGCCTTTTCCTTCAAATCGGCCGCATAGTTGGCCGGCCCCATCGCCTCGGCCTGAACATAGGCATTGACCACCTTGAGGAAGTCGGCCTGAAAACTCGATATGTTGTTGGGAGCATCGCCGCCATAGCCCATATTTTTAAAAAACAGTGCGGTTCCCTTAACCGTGCCGTCGGCATTGGTTGAAATATTCCAGTTGTTAAAGGTGGTCAGCGCACTGCTATAGCTCGACGCACTCAGCGCCGCCGTCGGAACCAACTCGTATTCATTCTTTACAGCGGCCAGATCATCCAATTCGGCCTGAGTGACGGCCCGCGCATAGTCGGCCTCACCGGTCGGAACCGGATTGTTTTTAAAATCGGTATAAAAATTCCAATGGGTATCCGTCGCCGGCTCGCCGGGCCCGTCAAAGTTCAGATCCTGCCAAATCAGATAATCGCTGCTCGATCCATCAAGAGCCGTGTTCACATAAAAGAGCCCGTCGATATACACCGTATTGGCCGCCGCATTATCGGGGAATACAAACCGCATGCTGTTGTAGGAACTCCCGTTGGGAACCGTAGAAAAGAAAGTATCTTTCCAGAACACGCCGCGCCAGCCGCTGAACTCCATGTTCAGATCAAAATAGCCCACCTGTGCGCCCGCGCCATCCAGCAACTCAATCCGAACCGTGGCACCCGGCTGCTTTGTTTTGGAATAGATCCAGAACGATCCTTTGGAGGTTGGGTTGGAAAACCCCGGACCGAGCGTCACCTGCTTGGGTTCCGTCGCGCCCGCCCAATCCACCTTCAGAGAGTTCGTCCCGAACTTGGCGTGGTCATCGGAAACAGTAACCGAAACGTTGGTCCAGCCCTGCACGTCGGGGGGCAACGTCCCCTCTTCGAACGAGACATGAGCAGCACTCGCCTGCCCGGCGAGAACCCCGACCAAAAGGAGACAACGCAACTGCCAAACAAACCGTCTCACCGTTTTCACCATCATTTCAATCCTCGTTATATCTCATTCCAAAAACAGCATCCTCAGATTCGCTCGGCCTCAGAATCCTTTAGTCGGCACCGTTGCCCTGCCCCGACAACACGTCAAAGAGGGCTTGCAATTTCACCCCTCATTTGATCACACCCGCCACAAGCTGCAAAACGAATGTTTGCGCAATGCCGCCGTATGATTTGCGACGCAGCCTGTTGCGAAGGCGGAAAGCGGCCCGCGTCTGGCTCTGTACCCCGTGGCCATCGCCCCAACCCGTAACGATGCCCCTCCGGGCAAAATGGCATCATCATTTTTCGAGAGGGGTTGATATATCGCAATACGACACATGCAGACATTCCCTTTCGTAGCCAACGCGATGTTTTCCAAACCTTGGAAGAAAAAAAGACCCTCCGACGCAGGTGGTTCCAAGGTTTGGAAAAATGAGATGTTTTTTTCCACTGTTTGGAAAAAAGGCAGCAAGCCCCGGCTCAGCCGGTTCCAAGGTCTGGAAAGAGTCCCTCGCAACCGTGCATCGCCAAGACCGCCCCCGTCCTTCGGGGATCGGTCGCTGAGATTCGGAAACGGAAATGTGACAAACGCATTCGCGTTATTCGGAGGGACGAGGCTGTGTCACCGTGAGCAGGCAGACATCGTCTTCGAAATCGACCGAACCGGAAAAGCGGTGCACGTCCTGAATCAGTTCATCCATCAACGCTTCAGGTGCAAGCCGAGCATGTTGCTGCACAAAATCCGCCAGCCGTTCCTCGCCGTACATTTCCCCCTCGGCGTTATACGCCTCAAACAGTCCGTCGGTATAAAGAAGCAGCGACCCCCCGTCGACCGGGACATGCTCCGTGGTGGAATATTCGAAATCCTCTAAAATCCCCAGCGCGGGTTCGAAAGTCCCGCTGCGATTATCCAGGGACAACTCCGTCACCGCCTCCGGGCACAGGAAGAGCGGCATGGAATGCCCCGCATTGGCAAAACGAACCCGGCCGGTTTGCACATTAATCACCAGATAAACCGCCGTTGCAAAGATAAAGGTTTCTGTCTGGGTAAAAACCGCCCGCAGGCCGTGATTGATTTTGCCGAGGAAAGCGCCCGGATCGCTCGCCAGTGGCATTAGCTCCTCAATCAAGCCGCGCAAAAATGTCGTCAGCAGCGCCGCCCGCACGCCATGCCCCATCACATCGCAGATAAACACACCCGCTTCATGCTCCGACAGCGGCAGGATATTGAAAAAGTCGCCTGCCAGCGCGGCGGCCGGAATGTAGCGATGATGAAAAAACAGGCGGGCGCGACCGGCGGGCGCATCAAGCGGAAACTGTTCGGGCTGTGCAGTCACGAGCGCCTGCTGAACATCCCGGGCCAAGGCGAGCTCGCTCTCCATCTCTTCGTTCCGAAGGCGCAACCGCTCGCTAAGGTTCGCCAGTTTCTGCGCCGCCTCTTTGCGATCGGTGATATCCAGCAAAACGCCCAGACAGCCGAAACACGCCCCCGACTCATCGCGCAGAAGCGTGGACATATCGGTGACCCAGCGCATTTCACCGGAGCGGGAACGGAGCTGAACATCCGCCTGCCACTGATCCACGTTTCCGGTGCGAATCAGGCGGTAGCACTCCTTCAGAGACAGTCCGGCCAGCTCCCCTTTTATTTCGGCGCGTACGACGAGGGAGTCCCAAATGGCCGGAGTCAGATCCGCCGGTGCATACCCCGTGATCTCCTCGATATACTTCCCCATGTATTCATAGGTGACCGAATCAAAATTCCGGCGATAAACCGCAGCACAGCCCTGCTCCAGCGCCCGGCTGAAATCCACGATTATCTTCTGCAGCTCCTTGTCGCCCATTCCACCTCTCCCGGTCGGCGCTATTATGCCCCGCCAGGAAATCGAAAGACAAATGTTTAATCGCCGGGTACGGGGAAGGTGTCGCCGGTACGACGGCCCCATTCTGCAAGAAGATCGCGGTGCTGTTGAAGAATGGTTTTGTATCCAGCGGTGGCGGCCAGATTGACCGTTTCACCCGGATCCTTTTCCATATCAAAGAGCGCTTCGCGGCGCTCGCCGATGTCGTAGACGCAATATTTCCAATGTTTGGAACGCACCATTCGTCCGTTGGGCTCCGGTTTTTGCCCGTCAACTTCAGCGCCCTGCACCATCCGGTTGACGGCAACAATATAGTCGCGCGGATCCTCGGGCTCAAATCCGGCGGCGGCCGCCTTGAGGCTGCGGCCGGTGGCGGACACCGGGGCCGGAACGCCGGCAAAAGCGCAGACGGTCGGCAGCAGATCGACGCAGTTGTTCACTAGGTGATCGGATGTGCCGGGCCGCGTTACCCTCGGCAGACGCAGGAAAAACGGGATGCGGACGGATTCGTCGTAGAAAACGGTTTTCTGGTTCCACTGGTGCGCGCCCATACAATCGCCGTGGTCGCTGGTAAAAACGATGAGAGTTTCTTCGGCCTGCCCGGATTCTTCCAGTGCGTTAAGCACCTCTCCGACCTGTGCATCGACTTTTTCGATCATGCGATAATAGGCCCAAATATATTCGCGCCACTCTTTTTCGCCGAAGGTCCCGACGGGCGTGCACATTTTGGAGGCGTGATAAGAGCGGCGCATGAGCGCCATGATGTCGGTTTCGTTTTCAGGCGGCGCGGCATTGGCGCGCAGCGGGGGGCAGTCGGCCAGCGGCGGCGGCTCGCCGATGGAACCATCGGGCAACGCGCGCTGTCCCCTCGCCCACTCACAGATGTTATGAGGATTGTTAAAGGAGACGAACATGAGCCAGGGGCGTTCGTGCGGCTGCTCCAGAAATTCGCGGGCGGCGGCGGGCGTGGCGACGTCGAGTCCGTTGCCGTCGTTTTGCATGTTCAATGTATGCTCAAAGCCGTGTGAGTTCGGATCGTCCGGATCGACTGCGGCGTGCAGCTTTCCGACATAGGCGGTTTCGTAGCCGGCGCGGGAAAAGATTTTTCCAAGGGTTGGAAACTTTCCGGAATCCATAATCGATTTGTCGTTCACGAAAATTCCGGTTTCGGGGGAGGCGCATCCGCTGAGCATGGCGGCGCGGGCGGGCATGCAGATGGGGTTGGCTGTATAGGCCCGGTTGAACACCATGCTCTCCGCAGCCAGCGCATCCATGTTCGGAGTTTTCAAATAACGTGGATCCGACCGGTATCCCAGCGCCTCGGCGGCCTGCTGGTCGGTGCAGATGATGAGCACATTGGGCCGTTTACCCGGCGGGCGTGCCCCGCCGAAGGTTCGCGTCAGCGGCGCAAGCGCCGCCGCTCCGATCCATTTTAAAAAGGTTCTCTTCTTCACTTGATCTCACTGTTTCAACGCGAACTCCACCGGGATCGCATGGTGAATTTTCACGGAGATGAAGGTGTTACCGTCGCGGTCTTTCAGTGTTACGTTTTCATTGGGCGTTACCAGCTCCCACGTTCCATTGAGCAGGATGTCCACCCAGCCCGGACGGCTCGCTTCGGCGGTTGTGTAGGCGGAGTCGGCACCAATGATGCGCAAGTCGGCGTTGCCGATGCTCATTACCAGTCCGCTGGTTTTTTCATCGGGCTGTGTCATGACTAAGCAGGGTTTATCCGTATAAAGCAACAGGTCATCGACCGGCTCGGATGCGCCTTCGAAAAAGGCGTATCCGGTGACGCCGCTTTCGGTGTCACAAACGGCCTGAAGCTGCGGGTCGTTGCGGAGCACGCGGTACGTCGGAGCGGCGGCGAAGGCGGCCATTTTATCCGGTGTGCCATCAAGCAGAATGGCGTATTCATACGAAGCATCTCTCGGCGCTTTGCCGTGATCAATCCATGCGGAGGCGAAGTCGCCCTGCGTCGGCTTTTTGCTTTTGTTGTGGCGCGAGGTTTGTGCAGCAATGGAAAGGTGTACCGTGCCGCCTGTTGCGATGTAGTATCCATTGCCGTGCGCATCGACGAGCCAACTGGTTCCAGCGGAGCTTTGGGCGTGCGGCATGCTGGCAACCGGCTGCGCACTATCCATCCAGACCGGGGTCGAGCCCTCTTTCCATTCATGCTGAAAAAGCGTAGTTTCGGTTGACTCGCCGGAGGTTTCATTTTGGATGCCGGCACCGAGGCAAATGATGCGGTTGTCGAAAGAAAACATCGATTTGCGAGCAACGAACGAGGGGTCGAAGTTTTTGACATCCGGCGTTTTGATGTCGGCCGCAAAGATCCCGTAACGGCCGCCCAGATTGGAGCTTCCGCTGAAGCGGGCGTCGGACCGAGCCATCAGGGTGCCGGATTTCGGGTTTTCCAACAGGTTCAGCGGCAGGTGTATGGTCGTGGTTCCCGGATTGCGGTTCCAGTCCCACCCATCCTGCACCCATCCGCTGGCAGCGCGGCCCTGCGGGTTCATAATCTGTACGCCGCCGTGGCTCTGATAGCGGCCGTAGCGGTTGTCTCTCGTATAAATCTCAGAGGACCAGACGTACTTATTATACCCTTTGAAGGTGACCATTTTCCCGTTCCAGCGGTGGATGCCGAAACAACCGTAGTTAAACGACCAATGACCGTCAGGCATGTGATTCAAATCGAGCTCTACGGGCTGACCGCACACTTCCAAATCTTGGAACGTCGCGTCCAGTGATCGGATCGAAGATTCGCCAAACGGATGGCGACCGCTAAGCCCAATCCCCGTTTCAGGGTTGGAATAGATGGCGGCGGCGGTCAGCGCTTTATTCAGGTTTTGCAGCGCATCAGGACGCACGGCAAACGGTGTTCCATTGAGCAGACGGCAAAGAGTGCCCGCCGAACGAAACGCCGGAAAGGAATAACCGGGATAGTTTCCCCCGTGATGGAAGGCCGTGCCATCCGCCTTGATCCCGCCAAGAGTCCCGTGGGTATCCACGGCGAGCAGATCGGAAAAATAGGTGCTGTATTTCTTGACCAGCGCGGTCTTCGCCGGGCCGTCCGGCATCGAAAGAACGGTCATGAGATGGGATTTTGCAATGGTGTTCAAATAGTCCAAATCCGTGCCGGTTTTGGGGTCGAACTCCATTTTGGCAAAATCGACTTTTTCGCGCATGTACCAAATCAACGAACGCGCCGTCGGATCCAGCAGGCCTGCTTTCTGCAGCTCGTCGCGCATCAGAAAAACAGCGACATACCAGCCGCGCGAGGCATAACCGAAATGATGAGTTGTGTAGAGTGCGCTGTTGTCTTGCCAGCCCTGATCCAGCAGGTGGCGGCTCATCAGAATAAATATTTCACGAAGACGGATTGCAGATTCACTCGCGGACGGCAGAGAGCGGTACGCCTGTGCGATGTGCTGCATCAGATCGGTATATTCCTGAAGCTCTGCATACC
>JAEIOF010000077.1 GCA_016342445.1 Verrucomicrobiota bacterium
GTGAAGCGTCGCTATAGTCGCTTGCAAAAAGAGGGAGCACCGCTTCCCGATCTGTTGATTGTCGACGGGGGAATTACGCAACTGCGCGCCGCCCGCGCGGTACTCGATCAGTTGGGTGTTGCGCTGCCGATTGTCGGGCTCGCCAAGCAGTTCGAAGAGCTGGTGCGCGATCAATTGCCGACACTTCGTCTGCCAAAGGATTCTATGGCTCGATCCGTGGTGACTGGTTTGCGCGACGAAGCCCATCGCTTTGCCATTTCGTACCACCGTGAGCTGCGCAACCGGCGGATTCGCGAATCGGCATTGGATGAAATTCCAACGATTGGAAAAAAGACCAAGGAGCGATTGCTGAATCACTTTGGCTCGTTCGCGCGTCTTCGCAAAGCGAGCCTTGAGGAGTTGCAACAGGCCCCGGGTATTGGTCCGAAAACCGCCTTACTTATTTTCGGTTCGGTTTCTAAAACATCCGAGGACGTGTAGTTTTCTTTAATTCGCTTCTTCTGTCCAAATCGTTCTTTTCATGTGATCTCCATTCCTATACATTTAAATGTGTGGGAATAGAAAATCTAACCGATTATTGGAGGGTTTGCCGGGTTATTTCGCAAGAGGGCCGGTTGAAACTTCTTTGGTTGTTGTTAGATACAGGCGAGTTGTCTGTACGGGATTTGGCTTTGGAATCAGAAATGACGCAGCCAAACGCCAGCATCCAGTTGAAAACACTGCGTGCTGCCGGACTGATCCGGTTTCGCAGGGAAAAGATGAGTGTGATTTATCGTGTTGAAGCCGACGAGCGGGTTGAATGTGCAGAGGCGTTGGTCAGTGCATTGAGAAAATGCTGCAAGCGGTCCGTGTCGTTTGAGTCGGTAATCCGTCAAGCAACCGCCTATACGCACGAGAGACGAATCGAGATTGTTCAGGCGTTGAACAATGGCCCGCTCTCCTATAATCAGTTGCTGGATCAGAGCGGTATGAATTCGTCGGCTTTATCGAGACATTTACGAAAGTTGACGGTTCGGGGTGTTGTGCGTCGGGAAAATGATGTGTATCGAATCGTGAGGCCGGCAGATCCTTTTGGGCGCGTGCTGCTTCGTTTAGCGCGTTCGTGTTGAAAATAGTCGGATTGGAGTCTTATGAAAAAGTTTGCTAAAATCAGCCCTAATGATTTGAACGAGAGCTCATTCCGGATGATCGGCAAGGAGTGGATGTTGATCACCGCAGGAACTATGCAGAACTGGAATACGATGACAGCGAGTTGGGGGGCGATGGGCGAGCTGTGGTTTAAACCCGTGGCGTTTACATTCCTTCGTCCGCAACGCTACACTCTCGAATTTGTGGAGCGCGAGCCCGTTTTTACGTTGAGCTTTTTTGATGATAGTCAGCGGGACATTCTCAGCTTCTGCGGGTCGCATTCGGGGCGCGACTGCGATAAAGCCGCGGCAGCCGGGTTGACTCCGTTTGCCACACCGTATGGCTCCGTGGCGTTCGAGGAGGCCCGAGTGGTGATTGAATGTCGCAAGCTGTTCGCTCAAGATCTTGACCCAAACGGATTTATTGACGATTCGATTATTCCCAAGTGCTATCCGTTCAAGGATTTTCACCGTATGTTCGTCGGGGAGGTGTTGCGGGTTTTAAAGAGAGGGGCGTAGTGGAGTTGCGTATCTTGTCAATATATGGAACCCATTGATCCAAGTTTCCATTCTTCCTGTTTTCCAAACATTGGAAAAAATGGCATATAAAGTTTCCAAAGTTTGGAAAATATGGAGGACGAATGAGCAAGGCGGCATTAAATCAGGTTTCGTGGGATCAGTTCAATGGATTGGGCGCGATTGAAAAAGCCCCGTATTTTGTCGAAAACGGACGATCTTATCATGCGCTGGTTGCGCAGCAGTTCAGTCGCCCGATGCTCGAAGACCTTTGCTCCCTGGCCACCGATGTTCGCCGCATCGCAAAAACCCGGGACGGCAGCCGTTTTCTCCAGAGTCAGCTGTTTGATAAGCATGCAATGCTATACTTTGCTCAGCCGTCAACCCGCACCTACCTTTCGTTTTATTCCGCGTGTCAGATTGTCGGGCTTCAAACCATGAATGTTCGCGACAGCTCCACCTCCAGCGAGGTGAAAGGGGAGTCTCCCGAAGATTCCGTTCGAACCTTTAGCTCCTATGCCGACCTCATCATTATGCGCCACCCGGCGGGCGGCTTTGCCGAACGCATCGCCTGGATGCTCTCTAACACTTCGCGCCCTGTGCCGGTTGTTAACGCTGGCTCCGGAAAAGACCAACATCCGACGCAGGCCTTGCTGGACATCTACACATTGGCGCGCAGCTTCGAGAAGACCGGCGGCATCGACGGCAAAAAAATTGCATTTGTTGGTGATCTGAAACGCGGTCGAACCGTTCGCTCGCTCGCCTGGCTTCTCACTCATTACGAGGGCGTGAAAGCCTATTTTGTTGCGCCGCCCGAACTGCAGATCGGCGAGGATATTCTCAAGCAACTCGACGCAGCGGGCATGCCTTACGAAATTACCGCCGACTTCGAAAAGGTGATTCCGGAGGTTGATGCCATCTACATGACCCGCATTCAAGATGAATGGGATGTGGATAACGAGAGTAGCCGGATCGACACCTCGAAGTTTTATTTCACCAAAGACCATTTGAGCGTTCTGAAAAAGGATGCGGTGATCATGCATCCGCTGCCGCGTCGCAAAGAAATCGATCCGGCGGTCGACAGCGATCCGCGTGCCGTTTATTGGCGGCAGGTGCGTAACGGCATGTGGATCCGCGCCGCGCTGATTCTGAGCATCTTTGGTTGCGACGACGCGGTTCGCACCTATTACAAGGAGCATAAGTAATGAGACACCTGATTTCACTGAAAGACTGGAGTGCCGAAGCCATTTTCGAAGTGCTCAACCTCGCCGTAAGCGTGAAGGCCGCACCGGCGCAGTACGCCGATGTTCTCAAGCAGAAAACCCTGCTGATGATTTTTGAAAAGCCCAGTCTGCGCACGCGCATCTCGTTTGAAGCGGGGATGACTCAGCTCGGTGGCCACGCCATTTATTATGACATGAGCACCTCGCCGATGGGTGGCGGCAAAGAGACCATCGAGGACTCCATCAAAGTCATCAGCCGCATGTGCGACTTGGTGATGGCTCGTTTGTTCCGCCACTCCGATCTGTTAGAAATGGCCGAGCACGCCACCATTCCGATCATCAACGCGCTGACCGATAACAGCCACCCGTGCCAGATCCTCGCGGACCTTTTAACCATCCAAGAGAAGAAAGGCGATCTGAAGGGCCTGACACTCGCCTACCTCGGCGACGGTTTCAATAACGTGACTCATTCGCTGATGCACGGCTGCACCAAAGTCGGCATGAATATTCGCGTCGGTTCGCCCAAAGGGCATATGCCTGCCGACGATGTTGTGGAGCGGTGCAATGTGTTTGCGAAAGAGTCCGGATGCGAATTAGTGGTAACGGATGATCCTGCCGAAGCTGTTAAAGGCGCGGACGTGGTCTATACCGATTCATGGATGAGCTATCACATTCCTAAAGACGAAGAGGCGGTGCGGATTGAAATCTTCACGCCGTATCAGGTCAACGCCGCGCTCATGGCGCAGGCCGCGCCCGATGCTATCTTTATGAACTGTCTACCCGCCGCCCGCGGTGCCGAGCAGACTGCCGAAGTGATCGACGGTCCGCAATCCGTCGTCTTCGATGAAGCCGAAAACCGTCTCCACGCCCAGAAGGCTGTTCTTTTGAAGCTGTCGGGTGTCGCCTAAGGGTTTTGATGAGACGGATCGTTCTTCTATTTTTCCTTATCGCTTTTTCTGCCGGCGCGGAGTGGACGGTTCTCGAAAAATGCAAGCTGGTAGAAAACCAGTCGAACGACGCCGACAGCTTCGTCGTGGAGTGTGCGACTCCGTACCGCGGCGAATCTCGGAACCGTTATCGGCTCTATTTTGTCGATGCCGCCGAAACCGATTCCAACTCCGATTTTAAAAAAGAGCGACTGAAAGAGCAGGCGGCCTATTGGGAAAATGGCGATCCGGATTTTGCGGTGCGAATGGGGATGCGCGCTGACCTGACGGTTAAAAAGTGGATGCGCTCCGGGTTCACCGTTTACACGCAGGGCAAATATGCCCCGTCACTCGGCGCGCCGCGCTACTACGCGCTGATTCGCATCAACGGTCGCTGGCTCGATGAAATGCTCGCCGAGGATGGGCTGGTTCGCATTTACGGTGACGGAACCGATCTGCCGGACGGAACCTCCGCGGAGGCTCACTGGCGAAAACTCCACGAGCTGGAACGCGCCGCCCGATCAGAAAGTCGTAACGGCTGGCGCGCCGCCAGCGAGGATGCGGCAGAGGCTCCGCAGGCCTTTTCTCAGTACGACTCTGTACTCAAGAGCACCGCATGGATCTATTCTCTCAAAGACGGACGAAAAATCTTTGTACTGGGGAAGGGCACGCTGGTCACCGTATTGGCACCCGCAGATAACGCGCAGATGCGCATTCGCTTTGAAAAAAATGGCACAGTCTACGAAGGGCTCTGCGCAAAGAAAAATTTAGACCTATGACCGGAACCTATCATATTTGGACGATCGGCTGTCAGATGAACGAGGCCGACAGCCGCCACCTCGCTTCGCAACTGGAGGCGCTGGGATTTGTTGAAACGAAGCAGGCTTCGGATGCGGATATCACGGTGCTCAACACCTGCGTGGTGCGTCAGCAGCCGGAGGATAAAGCGGTGCGCAAACTGACGGATCTCGGCGGTGTAAAAAAGAACCGCCGGCACGGCATGATCATCGCGCTGATGGGATGCATGGTCGGCAAGCGCGAAGCCGAAGACCTCGCGGTGCGCTTCCCGTTTGTAGACATTTTCATGGCCCCGTCTCAAACCGATGCCCTGATTGAATTTATTTTGCAACACGATGCCTACAGCCACCTCAACCGCGCGCAGGTCGAGCTGGCGGACTACCGTCTGCCCGCCGTAAACCGCGAGAAAACCGTCACCGCCTTTGTGCCGGTCACACTCGGCTGCTCGCATGTCTGCTCCTATTGCGTGATCCCGCATCGTCGCGGGCCGGATCGAAGCCGCGCGCCCGAAGAGATTCTTTCTGAAGTGCGCGCGTTGGCCGTGCAGGGCATCAAAGAGGTCAACCTGCTCGGGCAGATTGTCGACCGCTACGGATTTGATCTCGAAGAGGGAATCAATCTCGCGTGGCTTCTAAAGGAGGTCGCCAGGATTGAAGGGATACTGCGCGTCCGTTTCCTCACCAGTCATCCGGCGTACATGGATGAAGAACTGATCCGCGCTGTGGCCGAAACCGACAAGGTTTGCCCCTGCTTTGAGATCCCGTTTCAGGCCGGGAGCGACCGCATCCTCGAGTCGATGCGGCGCGGCTATACGCAGGCCGAATACCGTCAGATCGTTGCCAATATTCGGAAATTTGTACCCGCCGCCTCCATCAACACCGATGTGATCGTCGGCTATCCCACTGAGACCGAAGAGGATTTTCTTGAAACCATGAAGCTCTACGGCGAGCTGAAGCTCGACCTCGCGCACATCGCCAAATATTCGCCGCGGCCGCGCACGCTTTCCGCCAAAATGAAAGACGATGTTTCTGCCGATGAGAAAGAGAGCCGCCGCCTTCGTTTGGACGAACTGGTCGCCCGCACTATGGGCGAAAACAACGCGCCGATGCTCGGGCAGACCGTCGAGATTTTGGTTGAGGAATTCCAGGAAGGAAAAAACCGCTGGCGCGGCCGCACCCCGCAAAACAAGATCGTTTTTTTCGAAGACAGCACCGATCGCTTCGGACAGCTTGTTCAGGTGAAAATCGAGTGGGCCGGTCCGTTTTCCCTGATCGGTCGGGCTCTTTAACGAGTGATATTCGGACTTGGCACGTTTAGGTGCTTTCTGCATAATCCGCCGCTTAATTTTTGAAGGAGACCCCTTATGTACAATGCATCTGATTTGAAAAAAGGACTGAAAATTGAAATCGACGGCGATCCGTGCGTGATCAGCGACTTCCAGTTTTCCAAGCCCGGCAAAGGGCAGGCCATCTATCGCTGTAAAATCAAAAATCTAAGCACCGGAAGCAGTTTCGATAAATCCTATCGTTCGGGTGATAAAGTGAAGAGAGCCGCACTCGAATCAAGAGACTTCACCTTCTCCTATCATAACGGGGATGACTTTGTTTTCTCCGACAACGAATCATTCGAGGAAATCCATCTCACCACCGAACAGCTGGGTGACAATCAGTATTTTATTTCTGAAGACATGCAGGTGGAAATTTTGTTCCACAACAACAAAGCACTGGACGTCACCCTGCCGAACTTCGTTGAAAAAGAGATCACGGATACCGAGCCGGGCGCGCGCGGCGATACGACAACCAACTGCCTCAAGCCTGCCTTCATTAATAACGGTTACGAAGTCAGCGTTCCGATCTTCATCAATATTGGTGATATCATCCGCATCGATACCCGCACCGGCGAGTATGCCGACCGCGTATCCAAAGGCTAGCAGTGATCGGAGTCATTCGAGCTAGAAATGCCCTGATAAACAGTATCAGGGCATTTTTTCATGCCGAGGAGTTCGTTGAAGTCGAAACTCCCATTTGGCTAAAAACCCCGTGCATGGAACTGCACATCGACGCAATGCCTTCCGGTGATGGTTTTTTGCGCACCTCGCCCGAACTCTGCCATAAAAAACTGCTTTCGCAGGGCGCGGAGAAAATTTTCGAAATCGGGAAATGCTTTCGACAGGGTGAGCGGGGCGCGTTGCACAATCCCGAATACACCATGCTTGAGTGGTACCGCGCCCATAGCGATTACAATACCGCTCTCGCCGACACGCAGGCTCTGCTTTCCAATGTTTGGAACTCGGTAGCGCCGAGGGGTTCCTGTTTTTCCAAGGATTGGAAAAATAAAACGGCGGAGGCCCGGTCTGCTTCCGCTCGCTGGAAGATCTTTAGTGTTGAAGAAGCGTTTGAGGAATTCGCTGGATGGAATCCGGTGGAGGATTTTGATGCCGACCGCTTTGATTTTGATCTGATCGAAAAGGTGGAGCCGATGCTTCCGACGGATTGTCCGGTAGTGCTCAAAGACTACCCCGCGGAGCTTTGCGCACTCGCGCGCCTCAAGCCTGGAAATCCGAAAGTCGCAGAGCGCTGGGAGTTGTATTTAGGCGGGATTGAAATCGCCAATGCCTACAGCGAACTGACCGATCCGGTTGAGCAACGCACGCGGTTCGAGCATTGGGGCGAACAACGGCGTGCGCTCGGCAAAACCGTCTATCCCATCGACGAAGAATTTATCCAATGTTTGGAAAAAATGCCGCCCGCCTCCGGCGTCGCTCTCGGCGTTGACCGTCTGCTTATGATTCTCACCGGCGCAAAAACCATTAGTGACGTTTTATAAACTGGAAAGAAACCCGCGGACATTTTCGCCCGGATGGCGAAAATGGTGGAGGTGGGGGGAATCACAAATCACCACCCATTAACCACACCGCAACAGTCTCTATAGCAACACGTTATATTTCTATTCAGAGGGATTCGCGCCCCACTGCCTGAGTCAAATGTGTACCCTGTTTGTGTACCAGTAGCAAGAAGTCCTTCGAAATGAATGTCCTTGCACGGTTCAACTTCGATGATACGTTCTCAACTTAATGCATAGCAGTATGTTACACACCTGTAACACTGCCGAGCGCGGCTTGAGAGGACACAAAATATGCTGGCAGAAATTAAAATTAACGTGTTTGGGAAGGAGATCAACTTTGAGGCCGCAAAAGGAGGCCTTTACATAAAAACAGGCAACCGGTCTCTCTCTTGGGGTCGGGCTGAAGGGTTCGTCATGGACTAGCGTTCGTTTTTTGCCACAAACTTTCGTGGGGGAACCTGAGCTTTGCTTTTGGGAGTCCTGTCTTTTTCCTGAAGGTTCTGCGCCAGCATTTCCGACAGGAGCATAGCGGATGCTTTCTCAGGGGTGATGCTAGGGGCTGTAGTAGACGCAAGGGCTGGGGCCATGAGGGGAGGCAAGGGGGCGAACGGAGTCTTCCCTTTGAATATGCATTGGGTAGTCACCAGCTCCTTCTGAATTTCTCCATGAACCTTGGTGAGCCCTAGAGCTAGTGTCCCTAGAACACGACGAGCAATACGCCGAAGGTTTCCCTCTGACAGGGCATCTCGACCGCTGAGAGAAAGACACACAGCATACACTGAACGGGACGGCTCAAGGTAATGCACGAAGGAACGCTCCAGAGTCGTCTCTGCGAGGTCTTCTGACAGAAGGAGGCTATCGACTGTCTCTAGGTCTTCCGTAACGCCCAGAAAGGCTTCCTGCTCCATCTCTGAGCGTTTCATCGACAGCGCTTCCGGCAAGAGCTCAGCAACTTTGGAGGAAATGCTCTGCCGATACTCCCGCGTCATCCGGTCGAGTTCTGCCGTCGGGATCAGTTGGTTTTTATCGCCATCAACATTCAGGGTTCGCTCTCTGAGCTCCTTAAAGGTTTCATTGTGCTCAGCCGTCAGCAGGTTGGCTTTGCTCTGAGCCTCTAGGATGTTTGAGGTCTGAAGGGACTTGATGATTTCCCGCTTGCCGCCAAAAGCGACTTGCACATCTTCAGGGATTCTCATGCGAAAGCGGTAGGTGTTTCCGCGCTTCTGAACGTTCGTTAGCTTCATTTTTACTATCAATTTTCACCGCCCTATGTGTACCTTTTGTGTACCCATAGAGATGTTGCAAGTCATTCATTTTAGCTAACTTATACCAACCACAACCCTTTAGAAAAAGGGAGTGGAGGTGGGGGGAATCGAACCCCCGTCCGACTAAGAGTCACGATAGCGCCTACGTGTGTAGTCATACTACAAATATTCGCCCCCGCAGCTGCCGTATGACAGGGCCACTTTGGACGCTAGGATCCTGTTAGTTTCTCGCATCGCCACCCGGATTCCCGATATTGACACCAGCCTGTTGTCGTCGCCTTTAGCCCCTAACAGGCGTCAGAGTAAAGACGTCGCGCTTTTATTTAAGCAGCGAGTGCGTAACTTTCGTCAGCATTTAATGTTTTGGGCTCCTTTTAACGAGGCCTGGAGGCCAACCTCGACACGCAACTACCGCTTCAACTTAACCGTCGAAACCAGTCACCCCCGAAAGGGATTAGAATTGTGTCACAACTTCTTTAGATGGCAACTCTTTGTATTGATCAATCACACGACTTTCGTCGTCGTGGAGTTTTCGATGATAACCTTGCGGCGGATCGAAACAGGTTCGTTTGAGTGACAAACTCAGCGGTTTCGCCATATTTATGGGGTTTTGTCGAGTTGAGTTTGATGTC
>JAEIOF010000078.1 GCA_016342445.1 Verrucomicrobiota bacterium
CAGCAGGTTGCGGAAGTCGTAGAAGGTCGCAAAGTGGGCAATCGTATAGCCGAAGCAGACGCCGATGGTTTCATAGATCTTCAGAGCCCGTTCGTCGCCCTCAGCCATGAGTCGCTGAACTTCGATCAACTGCTCGGCAAACGGGGTGCCCGCCGGAAATTCAATTCCCGCGAGCGGAGCCAGACGCGCCACGCCCTGCTGCGAAAAGAACTGCACACCGCACCCTGCGTCGCCAGACCACTCATCGACAGGTCCGTTTTCGCGGTAATCGACCGGCACAAAAGCCAGTTCATTCAGCCATGAGGTGATGTTGCCTTCCGGAGTCACATAGCCCGCCGCAAGGCTGGTTCCCATGGAGATACCGAGGACGGCATTATCGTTCAGCGACATCGCCCCGGCCAGCGCGGTCACTTCCCCGTCGTTGACCACGTCGAACGGGATGCCGCCCCACGCTTCTTTGAGCCGTTTGAAAATCGGGCGCACATCAACCTCAAACTGCCCGGCAGGCACCCCGCGAAACAGCGACGCCACCCGGACTTCGTTATTCACATAAACTCCAGCGGCGCTGCCGCCGATGGCATCCACGCGCGGCAAATGAGCCGCCGCCCGCTTGAGCGAGTCCATTGTGCCGTCGAAATGATATTGCGGGTTCTTCTCGAAATAGGGATCCCACTTGATCTCTTCGGAAAAAACCACCTCGCCGTCGATCAGCGCCGCGCATTTCCGGTCGCTGCCCCCGAGATCGAATCCGATCCGGCATCCGTCGAGATGACGACCGAGTGCCTCGCCCTCGGCGGACGGTTCTGGAATTTCTTCCGCCATCGCTTTTTCGATCCGAATTGCATGGTCATAAATTTTTTCGCCGATGACCTCCGAATCAAAGCGGCCAACCGGACTTTCCGTATAATGTTTTTCCAACCTTTGGAAAATTTCATCCGGCCCGGCAAAAAGAATGCGATTGCCGCCGACCGCCCAGAGCATCATTTTCAACAGCCGTTCGAGATATGTAAAACTGCGGTCAATATCCGGCAGAACCTTCTGCGTACGCCGCGCTACCACCTTGTCGTTCCGGAACAATCCGAGCGTCACAGACATGGAACCTCCTGCGGCCTCCTGCTCATAGGCCCGTCGCCACAACATGGCGGGTAAAAAATCTTCATTAAGTGCTGGTTTGATCTTTAAATCCGTTTTCATCACTGATTCCTCTGAAATTGCAAAAGGAACAATGCCCCAAACGAACGGGTTCCATAAGATTAATATTTTTACATTTTTGACATTTTTTTAACATTATTGACGACGGCGTCAAAATGCGGCATAATGAACCCCATGGAATCGATCGAAAAATCGTGTCGAAATCTGAAAGTTCCTGGAAACTTCTTTAAAGGCAGGGGCTCGGGATCTTTGCCTGCTCCGTTCAACATTCTTCTCTATGCACGGCAAAGTAAAAATACACTTCAACAAAATGCCTTGCAGAACCGGTCACATCACCGTTTTGTATTAACTTTCAACTTTCAGACCTGCGGCCAGGTGCATATGGATCATCTGAGCTTGCCCTTCAGCCCGGGACAAGCTCTGTTGATTCACCCTTACCAGTTCCATCATTTCAGTCAGCTCGACTCCTGCGAACTGCTCTGGCTGTTCTGTACATTCGAACTCCCAGACTGCGCCTTTCTGGATTCACTCCGCGACAAGACGGTTCAGGTTAGCACAAAAACAACAAGCGCCTTATCGACACTCCTGAACGAATGGGTGCAACACGATACATCCGAACTGCAGGATGATCTTTTACAGGTAGCGCTTCTTCGCCTGCTGCTCTGCCTGAAGCAGGATCAGGAATCAGCGAACAGAATTGCGTTGCCGGAAACCGGTGACAGCCTTCTGCGTACGATCAACCGGCTGATGGCTCTCCGACGGAAACGCCCATGCACTGTCGCCCAGCTTGCCTCCGCGCTGCAGACATCAGAATCGCAATTGCGCACCCAATTTAAACAAACGGCGGGCGTTCCGCTTGGCAGCTATATCCAGAACTACCGGCTGAACCGCGCCATGTCATTGCTGAGAAATACAAAACTCTCAATGGCAGATGTTGCCGAACAGTCTGGATTCGGTTCCCCGCAAGCCTTCAGCCGCACCTTCAAAGACGAAACCGGGCAGACACCGTGGAACTACCGGCAGAAAATAAACCTATAAAGTGGTTCTGACTGCCCAGTGATATGTTTTTTCCGAGGCAGACAACTTTTTGTTTTTCGTGCCGAAAATCACCGCTGAAACGGTTTGAAAACTACGGGGGAAACTACGGGTTTGGGGCATCAAAAAGCACCTTATTTCAATTCATTTCATTAACGCTTGCACATCCCTAAAAAACTGCTAATGTATTGGTTGTAAGGTAGATATATGAACTACCCTGCAACTTGCTGAACAAGATTTTTTAAGTGGGCATGGATTCACACGGTAGAAGTCACAGGTTCGAATCCTGTAACGCCCACCACTCTCCACGGCATTCGACGCCTTGAGATTTTAAGCATTTCCTCCGCATCCACCCGCGAAGTGTAACTCCGACAAATTAACATGCAAGACGAGCGCTTGAAAACGGCAGAAAAGAAACAACCGAAAGACGCCCAAGCCCTCTCACGCGTCGGCCGATCCGGCCCCCGATTCAGATAGGGTCAATTTCTGGTTGGAGTCAAACCACTTCAGAAGGATGAGTTTGCAGTATTTGCTTTTGGAAATATTCATGGACTCAGAACGCCGCTCCAGCTCTTTCGCCATTTCAAGCGGCATGTTGATTCCGATGGTTTGAGTTCCTTTTCCGACTGGGTTGGTTGCCACGGGGCTCCCCCTTCTTTCTGTCTATCGTTATAGATTATTGATGGTGACTTTATAGTAAACGACGGGTTCCGTGCTGTTGACGGAATCGATATAGGTTCCCTCTGTCAGGTTTTCATCCAGAACTTCGAACGCCGTTGCGAGGTTCAGGGTGTACCAGACTGTGTAGGTGCGCCCGTCGGCAACGGCCCAGGTGAGCTCCCGACCCTCTTTTGTTTTCACAACGAAAACATCCTCGCTGTTCTGCGGATCGGTGCCGGCAATGCGTTCGTCGTCGTCGGACTGCCCGTCGCCGTCGCTATCGTCTGGGGCGGAAAACACGGTCTGCTGGCTATTGGTGGCGGTGAAGGTGACCGCCAACGAGGCAGGGCTTCCGGCCGCATTGTGAGTAATGGTGAAGGCGGTATTCGTGACCGCGCTGTTTGATCCCGCCGACAGATTGGAGGCATCGCCAGTGATTGTAATCACGGCGGTGCCGCCCGCCGGGACGTTACCGCTGGAGGGCGTCGCGCTGATGACGCGAATCTGAGCGGATTCAAAAGCGGCCGTGCGCTCGGTGACGCTGTTGACATACTGCGTATAAACCTGCCCGGAGTAGGTGTAGGTGCCGGTCGTGGTGTCGGCGGGCTGCCGGATATCGGCCTGCACAATACGGGCGGATGTGTCGCGCAGGCCGATGAGCGTGGTTGGCCACGGATAGCCTTCGAGCTTTTTATACTGGAAGAGGATTTCGCCGGAGGGGCGAAGCACCAGCTGGAAGGTGAGGTTGCTTCCCCCTTGCAAACCGTACTGCTGGACATTTTCCCAGGTGATGACGAGCCGCTCGCTGTTGGCATGCATTTTGAGGGTGGCATCGGCATCGATCACCAGATCTCCCCAGTACGGCGCGATCATTTGCGCGGGCATGGCGGGATCGGTCGATGCCAGACGATCCATCACCCGAACTCTTCCGGTTCCGCCGTCCAGGCGGATAGCCCCGTTGGCACTGACGGCGATCTCCGTATAGCTTCCGCCAAAGAACGGGAAGGAGAAACCGATTGGCAGGAGCCCGCTGGTTCCTTCGTCGAGCGCGGTGATGAAGGGATTGATATCCGGATCGATGAGTGTGATGTCGGTTCCGATCGAGGAAATATTGATCCAGCTGTAATCCGCATTCGTTTGAATTGCACCCGCCGAGGCGGCGGCGGAATCGCTGATGGAAAAGTTGAGCGCGGCGCTCCCCGTATTGGTGATGGCAAACTGGGTCGACGTGACCTGTCCAGCCGCACCGGTGAAGGAGAGGCTTGAAATCGCACCGTAGCCGGGCGTTCCGGCGATTACGCTGGCGCTGACGCTGACGTCGGTTGTGCCGCCGCTACTCCAGGCGAAGGATGCGTCAAAACTGACGCTGTCGCCATTCGACCGGCCGGTCGCATCGGCGGTAAAGACCACATCGACCGAGCTGAACGGATCGACGGTTTCTCCGGTCGGGGTGTATGAAACCCAGCTGTCTTCCTGCGGCGCAATCAGAACGGAGGTTCCGCTGGACGGAGTTCCTGTCCAGTTCTCGTAAGAACCACCACCCTGAATACCAATGGTGACGGCATCGAGCCAGTTTCCACTGATGCTGCCGTAGCGGAATTCCACCTGTCCGTTTTTATAGAGCAACGCCTGAAATTCCAGATCGTCTCCGCCGAAACCGGAGACCTGATCAACGCCGATCCAGGAGATGACCAAATAGGTACTGGTCAGCCGGTAGCGGACGCTACCAGCTGGCGAAGAAAGACTGCCCCAAAACGGGGCGATCAGCGGATTGCCGCCGCCATCGGGTAATGAGCCATCGCCATTACCCATTTCGACAGCGGTATTGCCCAAGCCAATGACTCCGTCCGCCGTGACATAAAAGTTGGTGTACTCCGTGCCGTACAACGGGAAACTGAAGCCGATCGGCAGAACATCGCTGATGCCCTCCGTTTCGGCGGTGATGAACTGGTTGCCCGGATCGGGATCGTTCAGGGTGATGGCGGTGAAGGCGGAGACCATGCCCAGAGTTCCGGGAGTCGCGGTATGACCCACGTTCCATGCGGCATTATCGGACACCGTGAAAGTGAACGGAACATTGCCGGAGTTGGTGACCGTCACCGTGGCCGTCGCGATCTGCCCTTGGACAACCGGAAGACTCACCGACACCGGAGACACCGACGGCGACGCATGAGAAACCACGTTCAGGCTGAATGAACCCGGCCAGCTGAGGACCTCTCCCGCATAGACGCCCGTGTTGGTAACGGAGAATGTATACGACCCCTCGGGTGTACCCGAGGCGATGGTGACGCGATAGGCCGTGGTGGTGGTGGCACCGGTCACGAGAATGGGATAGCTCGTTGCGGTGAGCGGAACGATGGTGAAATAGGACGAATTCGCGGAAAGACTGTTGACCACATTGCTAACCGAAACCCCGCCTTCATTGAAATTGCTAATAACGATGTCGATGATATCGAGGGGTTCATAAACTCCCGGGATAAAGCCATTGTTGACTTCATTCGTTACCGCTTGTCCAAGGAATGTGATCTTGGCTCCGACATCCAATTGAACCGTGAAGTTGGTGTAGCTGGCGGAAACCGGCTGATTGTAATCCACGCTCAGCGCTGCAGTATAAGAACCCAGCGAGAGTCCTGTGCTGTCCGCAACCAGAACCACATTGCTGGCGCTGCGCGGATCGACGGTGACCGGCACCACGTCCTGAAGCCAGCTTGCGTCATCGGCAAACGTGCAAACCAGCGGCGAGAAGGTGTTGTTGCTGATCACCATCGAGAGGTTGGTCACCGTCTGCCCGATTGTATCGACCACGAGACCGAATGTGTTCATAGCATCCTGTCCGCTGACAGAAACTCCGGAAATCACTTCGATATCCACACTGTTGGACACGCTGAAACCGCCGTCGGCTGTGATAGCGATGTCGAACGTGTAGGTGCCGGGCACCGCATTGGTTCGGGCAATGATGGTGAACGTATTCGTCGTCTGTTCGCCGGTGGCGAGATCCGCCGGAGTTGCGTTGGTTGTGATGGTGAAGTATTCAGGTTTCGCGGCGGGCATGAGTGTTGCCAGGGCATTGGTGGCAATTCCGCCGCCGATGTTGGCAATCACCACAGAAACCGTATTGGTTTCGCCGATCAGCGCAAGGCCATCTCCGGTGCCATCCGTGACGGTGTTCGTCGGATTGGACAGCACGGGATCGAGGATCGGTTCGCCGGGAATGATCATGGCGATATCGTCGAGAAAGAATTCGTCGGAGGGGCCATAATCTTTGGAGGAGGCCGCAAAGCGGATCATATCCAGCGTCAGATCCGGCGCGGCCAGCGCCATACCGGCAACGGCGGTCTGTTCGCCGGCACCCAGATCATAAAACAGATCAAAGGTGTCGCTGTCGAGATCGACCACCGCACGGTACTTCAAGCTGGAAATCGTCGTGCCGCCCAGTGTCACCAGCGTCGTGTTGGCGTTGTTCATCCGGGTCTGAATGATGAACCCGGTCGCCGTCTGGTAATGTGTGCGCACCAGCAACAGATCGGTGTTATTCGAGCTCTGCCGGAAACCGAGACCGACATTGATTCCGTCGGTAGTGACCTGACCGGAAACAACAGTCCAGATAAGCTCATATTTTCCTTCAGTACGGGCGGTGACAATGGCGTTACGGAAAGCACTGGTACCGTCGCCGGAAGCGGCAACCCGTAAGGTGTCGTTGGTGACATACGTCCCGGTCGCATCGGAGGCGAAGGTCGCTCCCCCAATCGATCCGGAATCCACCAGCCCGCCGAATGAGGTGCCGTCCGCTTCGGTATCGAAGGTCCACTCATGAATGGTGTCCGACGGAGTGGTTCCGCCGTCACCGCCCCCGCCGCCGCCGCCGACTGCGGAGGAAAAAATCACGCCGATTCCGGAAGAGGTCTGCTGGTCTGCAGTTCCGCCGGCCAATGTATAGGCGGAAGTCCAGCTGTTTCCGGAGACCCCGTCAAAGGAGACCAGCAAGCGCTTATCGGATCCGTTTTTATCCTCGGTATAGGCCGTCGGCTCCGTAATCAGATCGGTGCGCGCACTGATCGCTTCAATCAGCACCCCGTCGGTCAGACTCTCCGCAAACGTGTAGTCCAGCGCATAGGATGTTCCGTTGTTCGCATTATCCGGATCGATCCATTCAGCCGAGTCCGCGAGAAAAGCCGTTTCACCACTGTCGGGGCGCAGCACATACAGCGCGCTGATGGCCGTCAGGGCCGGATCTCCGCACTGCATCCAGAAATCATAAGTGCCAGCCTGCGCAACTTCGATGTAGCTGATGTAGGATGCGGGATAGGTATCGCCGGAGGTTTCGAGATCGGTCAGCACGCCGTTGGTGCCGCCGCTCCAGCCGCCAGCCACCAGCGCAATAGAATTTTTCTTATTGTCCGCCACGCTCATCACCACCACATCGCCGGCGTTGACCGAGACGGATGAATAGAGGCTGGTGGTTCCGGCACTGCTGGCATTCCACCCCTGGCTGCTGGAATACTGAATGCTGATTCCTGCCCGCGCACTGGCGGCGAGGAACAGAAATATTACGGCGACCAAGTGGATCAAGTGTGTTCTACATCGTTTCTGTGTCATAGCATTTCTCCTCAGCATTACATTCAATCAAGGCACATAAACCTGAACCCGGAAAAACCCGTTGTTATCCTCTGCCGTCGACTCGAAGGTCTGCAGGCCGTTCGAGCCGGTCTTCAGACTCAGCAACTGCCACCCGTTTGTTGACAAAAGATCGCTCTTATATTCAACCCGGTAATTCCGGCTGTTCGTCGCATTGAAGCTTACAACAAAATTTAAGTTCTGCACATCCCACTCTCCGGAACAGGTGAAGTCCTGATCGCTGACCAGCGGATCGTAATCAAGGATGTATTCGGTGATGTCGAGCAGACCGTCGTCGTCGTAGTCGCCGGTTGCGGTCAGCAACCCGGTTCCGCCCGCGCGGCGTTGTTCCCACGTGTCATTGATGCCGTCGTCATCCGCATCAACAACCTGCCCGCCGTCCAGAATCAGCACGTTGGTTCCATTGGCCTGCTCAATCAGAAGGAAATTCGATTCGCTGAACGAACCCGCTCCAACCTGCCCGTCAACCCGTAAATTTCCGTTGGTCCAAAGCTCCCCGAAAAAGTTGGCATCTTCCGGGCTCACGAGCTGCGCGCGCGTTCCGGTGGTGAAGCTGATGTAATCGTTGGACGGATCGCCGTCGCTGGTGAAGACGACCGGAGAAACGTTGCTCGAAGAACCGGATTCTTCCAAACCTTGGAAAATCAGCCCGAGCGCGCCGGAGGTCTGCGTGCCCGCCGTGCCGCCGCTCAGCGTATAGACAGAACTGTGCGCTGTTCCGGTGATCCCGTCGAACGACGCAATGATTCGTTTATCCGGACCACCGTTCAGGTCTTCGGTATAGGTGACCGGCTCCGTGATCAGATCGGTGCGCGCGCTGATGATTTCGATCAGCACACCATCCGTCAAGGTGCTGCTAAAGGTGTAGTTCAGCGGATACGAAGTCCCGTTATCGGCATTGTCGGCATCATCCCATGTGGAGGAAGCGGCCAGCGCGATGTTGCCGCTCGCGGCGCGCAGGACATAGCAGGCGGTTCCGGCGGTGATGCCGACCGTCGTGTCGGTAACGACGCCTAAATCAACGGTGCCTCCGGTGGCGACTGTGTAATACCACCCCCAGCTGGTGGGATAGGTGTCCATGCCATTTTTCAAACCCGTAACGGTTCCAAGCACGGCGCTTCCGCCGAGACTCAGCGAACTGAGCGGCGCGGTGGCCCCCTTTTTATTGGTGGCGGTAGCCAGCACAATCACATCGCCCGCCTGAACAGACACCGACGAATAGAGACTGGTGGCGATGATCCCGGAGGTTGCATTAAAGTTCTGTGAAGCCGAACTGACGATGGCGATGGCCGCCGAAGCGGGCGGTGCGGTGACCTGTCCGCTCAGTGAAATCGTTCCAGCGCCTTTTCCAAGCACCACCGTTTTGGAGCCTGCACCGCCTGTGCCAAAAGCAAGCTGTGCGCCGGACAGTGCGCCGTCGGCAACCGTCAGTATCGATGTGCCATTGGCCAGATAAAGCGCTCCGTTATCAAAATCAACCGATCCGCTGTCAAGCTGCCATTGGACATTATTGATCTGCCGCTGAGCTTCCGTAATGCCGGTGAAAGAAACGGTTCCGGATCGCTGGATCAGGAACATGTCGTTCACGGCGGCGGCCGATGTTCCATCAATGCAGATAAAGCCGGGACGAACCGGGGTCGGAAGCTGGTTGTTGAATGTCGGGGTGTAGTGGT
>JAEIOF010000079.1 GCA_016342445.1 Verrucomicrobiota bacterium
AAGGAAAAGATCAAAGCCACCCGTGCCCAGATCTACCACAATCTCACTTCGTGGCAGAAGGTCCAGGTTGCCCGTCATCCCGAGCGTCCCTACACGATGGATTACATCAAAAACATGACCACCGACTTTGTGGAAATACACGGGGATCGCATCCATAAAGATGACCGCGCCCTGATCGGCGGCTTCGCCAAAATCAATGGGCAGAAAGTAATGATCATCGGTTCGCAAAAAGGCCGCGACACCAAGAGCAACCTCGAGTGTAACTTCGGCTGTGCCTATCCCGAGGGCTACCGCAAAGCACTGCGCCTGATGCGGCTGGCCGAAAAATTCAATGTGCCGGTCGTCACACTCATCGACACACCCGGCGCCTTTCCCGGTCTGGAATCCGAGGAACGTCATGTAGCCGAAGCTATCGCTGTCAACCTGCGCGAAATGTTCAACATCCGCGTCCCGATCGTGGTCACAATCATTGGCGAAGGCGGCTCCGGCGGAGCGCTCGGGATCGGAATCGGCGACCGCATTCTGATCCTCGAGCATGCCTATTACTCGGTGATTTCGCCGGAAGGGTGCGCCGCGATTCTGTTTAAGGACCGCGCCTATGCCGACCAGTCCGCCGACGCTCTCAAGATTACCGCGCAACACCTGATCGAAAACAAGCTGGCCGACGAGATTGTGCCCGAGCCAGAAGGCGGCGCGCACACCGATCATCTGGCGATGGCCGAATTGCTTCGGGAGGCGCTTTTGCGCAATATCGAGGAACTCAAAAATCTGCCGACAGACGAGCTCACAAATGCGCGCTACGATAAATTCCGCGCAATGGGCGTCTTCAAAGAGTAAGTGTTCCAATGGCTGGAACGTTGAACCCCGTTTTTTCCAAACATTGGAAAAACGGGGTTTCTTTTTTCCCAACCCTTGGAACTTTGTGCCCGACGCCTTTGTTCCCCTGTCCCTTTTTTAAGGCCGGGTGATTTCCACGGCGACACTCCGGCAGAAACGCAGAGCGCCGGGCTTGTCGATGGTTACCTTGGCGCTCTGAACGCGCGGGGCGTTCAGGCAGATTTCGGCAATCCGATCCGCCAGTGACTCAATCAGTTGGAATTCACTTTTCTCGACCAGATCCAGAATGGACAGCTGAATGGCATGGTAGTCGACCGTGTCGTTCAGGTCGTCGCTTTTCCCCGCCGCGCGCAGATCGGTTTCCATCGTCACGTTGATGATCACATCCTGTTTGTGGATGCGCTCTTCGGGGTAGAGGCCGATGATGCAGCACAGGGTCAAATCTCTAATGTGAATTTTATCCATGAATCAGTTTCCAAGAAGGTTTTGACCGCCGTCGATGAAGAGGGTCTGTCCGGTGACGCTGTCGGCTTTCAGCAGGTAGACCACGGCGTCGGCGATATCTTTTGTGGCGGGCCGTTTTTCGAGCGGAATGGTGCCCGCCGCTTCCCATACAGGATTGTCGACATCCTGCGGCGGGGGGAGCACAGCGCCGGGCGCGACGGCGTTGACGGTGATGCCGGGCGCGAGATCGAGCGCCGCCAGTTTGGTCAGCTCTTCGAGCCCTTTTTTGCTGAGCATGTACGGCACGCAACGGATGTCATGGCTGGCGACACGCTGGTCGAGCAGATTGATGATTTTGCCGGAAATCCCCTGTTTTGCAAAGCCGCGGATCAACGCGAGCGGCGCGAACAGGTTGGGTTGCAATTCAGCCATCATCGCTTCATGGGTGGCGTCAGCTAATGGCTGCTGATGAAAGACGGCGGCGTTGTTGATGAGGATGTCGATCGGTCCAAATGATTCGACCGCGCGCGCGATGAGCGTTTCGCATTGCGCCGGATCACTCAGGTCGGACTGGATGATGTTCGGCCAGAAGACGTCCGCTTTTTTTTCCGAGGTTCGGAAATGGACGATCACTTCAACGTCTTCCGCGATGAGTGTTTCGGCAATGGCGCGTCCGATCCGAACCGCGCCGCCGGTCACCAAAGCCCGCTTGCCGGTCAGTTCCATCAGAGTCCCTTGATCCATTCAATCAGGGTGCGCGCTCCGAAGAGAGTCGCGCCGGGAGCCATCCACGCTTTGGGCGTTTCTTCCCATGCGGTTCCGGCAATGTCGAGATGCGCCCATGGAATATTGTCGGGGACGAACTCGCTCAGAAAAGCACCGGCGGTGATGGTTCCCGCGGTGTTCGATTTGCTGATATTCTGGAGATCGGCAAAGGTGCCTTTCATGTCGTCTTTGTGCTCTTCCCAGAGCGGAAGTTCCCAGAGGCGTTCTCCGGCATTTTCGGCGCACTGGACCAGCTTCTGATTAAATTCATGATTGTTCCCCACCACTGCGGCGGCAGTGTGGCCGAGCGCCATAATCACGGCACCGGTCAGCGTGGCGAGATCGACGATGGCGGCGGGCTTGTGGGTCAGTGCCAGATCGAGCGCATCGCAGAGCGCGAGGCGGCCTTCGGCATCGGTGTTGAGAATTTCGATGGTTTTGCCGGAGCGGGATTTGATGATGTCGCCGGGGCGGGTGGCTCCGCCGCTCGGCATATTTTCGGCGACGGTGAGAATGCCGATCACGGAGGGTTTCGGCTTGAGCAGGGCAACCATCTGCATGGCGGCGAGCACGGCCATGCCGCCGCATTTGTCGAACTGCATCCAGCTCATGCCCTTGCCGGGCTTGAGCGAGATGCCGCCGGAGTCGAACGTGATGGTTTTGCCGACGAGGACAACCGGCTTAGCTTTGGAATCTGTCCCTTGATATTTCAGGGTGATAATCTTTGCGTCGGTATCGCTGCCCGCCGCGACGGAGAGCAGAGCGTTGCAGTTCTGCTTTTTGAGTTCCGCTTTGTTGAGCACGGCGCAGGCGAGGCCGGTCTCTTTGGCCATTTTCGCGGCCCAGATGGCGATCTTTTGCGGCGGGGCGAGGTTGCCGGGCAGGTTGGCCAGATCGGCGGTGGCGAGCAGCGCCTGGCTTTCAATTTCGGCGGTGGCGAGCGCGCGGCGGCAGGTGGCGGCGTTTTTGAAAGAGCCCGCCAGCGTCAGCGACGGTTCGGTTCTCTTTTTTTTCTTTCCGGTTTTGAAGGTTTCGAAATTGTAGCTGCCCCAGGTGGCCCCGCGGGCGACGGTGTGCACAAATGCGGCCTCCGGAATCGTCGCGAGAGATACTGAGCCTTCTGTAACAAAGCGGGTGATGCCCGCTTTTGCGCCGGCGCGTACAGCGGCGGCCGCCGCGCGTTCAAGCGTTTGGATCTGGAAGGCGCTGGCCTTGCCGAGGCCTGCCAAAATAATGTGGCTGGCTTTGGTTTTTCCAAAGGTTGGAAAAACAGCGGTCTCGGCGAACTCACCGCTGAAGTTACTTTTTTTCATCAGCTCCGTCAGCAAATCCCCGTTGCCGTTGACCAGCGGTTTTTTGTTTTGAACAAAAACAATCCAGCCCTCAACGGCCTGTGCGTCGAGCGGTCGGGTGGTGAGCGTCAGTTTCATTATCGAAGTTCCTCGGGGAGTTTGGCTTTGTCAGCGGATTCAGCCGGCCAGTGCGGCAGGTCGAAACCGCCGGTAACAATGGCATATTCAATATTCTTCAAGTAGAGCTCGCGTCCGTTGAACACCACGGTGAATGTTTTGTTTTCGAGGTCGGGGCGAACCTCCGTAATTCCGCTTAAGCCGTGAAGCGACTGCGTGAGAAGCCGGGCAGCCTCCGGCGTGCGGAGCTGTTGGATTTCAAAGGTCACCGTGCGGATGTCATTGCGGAAACAGCCCGCAAGCAACAGCACAGTAAAGAGCAGGAGAAGATTTTTCGGGGTGCTTTTCATGGGTTGAAAATATAGAGGAATTTTTTCGACGGTAAACCTCATAATCCGAGGTCGTTCATGACGGGGTAGGCGTAGATGCGTTTCCATTTCGGCGGTTTGCTGAATTTCTCCTCCGCCAACCGCAGAAATTCGTAGGCTAGATCAATCAGTTCTTTTTGGGTCGACAGGCTGAACTGATCCTCATAGAGATCAAGAAAGTCGTTGTAGCGCCGGACGGCGTCTTCACATTTCCCGTTCAGTTGCAGGGCCAGGGCGTATCCGAGCAGGGCGGAGGGGCTGGCGGTTTCCTGACGGAGGGCTTGGTGATACAACTCTTCAGCCTGAAGCGGGTTTTCAGTGAGCATCAGCAGGTTGGCCTGCAGGAGGCGCGAGAGCGCGTGATCGGGGTAGCGCCGGCAGATCGCCAGGGCTTCTCTGAGGCGACCCTGCTGGTAGTTCATGGCCGCTTCGGCAATACGGGTGTCGGCATCTTGAATTCGCGGCAGGTTGTAGGCGAGGTGGACGATGACAATGGCAATGCCGAAGACGATTAGAATGCGCAGATCTGTGGATCTGAAGCGCAGGCGGTGAACCCAGCTTAGAAGCTGCCGGAAAACCGGCGCGTTTTTTTGCGCCGCGCGCTGAAATTCGTACTGAGTGGTGAGAATCAGCGATGCGGTAATGGGGCCGAGTTCGAAGGCGGGGGCTTCGGTGGTTTCGCCGTGGCTGACCAGTCGGGCGGCTTCAATGCTTTCGCGCTCGAACCAGGCGGCGAACCCTTCGCGCGCGCGGCGGACAAAAAGAAGCAGAAGCGCGCGGCTGCTATCGGCGTGCCGAAGCGCTTCAAAAGCCATGAACTGGTGAATGGCAGGCAGGTGGGCGGTATCGTCGATCTCCTCTTTTTTCCAGCTGACGGGTTCCTTGTGGCCGGGGAAGCCGTGCGTCTCTTCAAATTGTTCGAGCAGAGGAGTCTGATAGTCGCTTTCAAGGTTTTTCCAGAGCAGAGGAAGGAACGAGCCGAAGGAGGGCTCGTCGATGAAGTGCCCGTTTTTCCAAACATTGGAAAACGCCTTCTTTTCCGGGTTCCAGAAAATTGAAGTCAGGGTTTCCGCCAGATGATCTCGCTGCTCGGCGAGCGATTCGACGGCGGTTTCGGAGTGATCACTTGTGGCGCAAAGGCGCAACAGGGAGTCGATCTCTTCGAGCAGCATCACGGTGAGTTCCGGCGTGGCCTTATTGCGCTCAAAGCTTTCGGGAACAAACACCTCCTGATCGCTCTGCCAGGCGGGGATGCCGTCGCGGTACGGGTCGAACTGGCGCAGGGCCCACTGGATGTATTTTCGCAGTGCGGGCAGGGTCTGCTTGAGCACGAGCGGATCGCGCCCGCCGCTTTCCCAGGCCAGTTCAAAGCTTTGAATGATCAGGGGCCACGGGGCGGCAGCGGAGACCATCCCGTGCACGTTGATCCAGGCCGGAAATCCTCCGCCGCCTTGCTGAAGCGAGAGCGCGGTTTGCGTCAGCTCCAGGGCGGTGGCCGGGTCAATCATCACCCAGGCGTGAACCAATGCGTAGAGTTCGTTAAGCGAAAAGGTTTCATCTTCGAATCCATCCGCAGTGCTCCAGATTCCGTGAATTGATGCGGTGCGGCTCCGCAAACGGCGGATCAACGATTCCGCCGCCAGCGCGACCGGCGGGTTGTGGCGCGGATTTATACCGAACAGACTGGATACCGTCTGTCGGCGCGCGGTTTCATTTTGAGCGAGCAACTCAAAATCCTCATCCAGAGCATCTTCGGCTTTACGAAGTGCCTGCTCTCTGGAGAACTCGCCGCTGACCAGCGCAAACCGCTGTTCTCCGGTCAGCAGCAGGGTGGTGTGATGGCCTGTTTCAATCCACGCAAGGCCCGGTTCGGTAATCAGACCGTCCGGCGCACTCAGGACCGGCAGCGGCAGATCGATAACCCGCCCGGTTAGAACGCCGGGATGAAGCAGCAGAACATCGATTCGATTTTTTTCGGCCCGTCTGCGCGTGCAGACGGAAATTCCGTTGCTGAAAAACCGGGCGAAGCAGGCATCGGATTCGGGAAGAAGTTGAAGCGTCCACGCGGCTTGAGGCTGGATCATCGAACCGGGAAGCGGACCGGTGATTAACGGGTTGGCGTCATCGGGGCCGGACGAAAAACGCCAGCCCTGTTTCCATGGAACGCTTGGATAGTCTGTAAAAAGATTCAGCATACTTCGGGCGCATCTTGTCTCATCCCGCGCTCTTCTTCAACACTTGCTTTTGGTGAAAGGCTTGCGCCGGCTCCCGCTGAAGGGTTATATGTTCGCCCGCAAAACGAGTTAAAATCCAAGGAGGGTGAGTCGATGATTGAAATGCCGCGCGCGATAGAATTGGTTCGCGAACTGGTTCCCGACCTGAATGAGAAGATCGGTTCGTTTGAGGTCGAAGCGATTGACGTCGACGATGAACTGCTTGAAGCATTTTATGAAGAGCTCGACCGGTTGAGCGGCGACTTGCAGACGGGGCTGGACGCCTCAGACGACGAACAGATTCGCATGGCGGCCCACTCGATCAAAGGGATGGCCGGAACCATGGGGTTTCCTGAAATTTCCGTACTGGCGCGGGAGATTGAAATGACCGTTCGCGGCGGCGACCGCGAACGCACGGTGACGCTGTGCACGTCGTTGATCGCCTGGGCCCGCGAGTTTGTCGCCGCCGGAAAATAAATTTTCCAAACCTTGGAAAAAACAGCCGTTAAAATTCCAATGTTTGGAACTCAGCGGAGTTTGTAGAGCGACGCGCTGTCGATCTGCTCGCGGGCCAGACCTTCTTCACGCGCCACGCGTTCCACTTCGTCGGCGACGGCATCGGCCACGCGCCGGTCGAAGACCGACGGGATGATGAACGTCTCGCACAGTTCGTCGGCGGAAACCAGATCGGCAATCGCGCGGGCCGCGGCCAGTTTCATTCCTTCGCTGATACCGCTGGCGCGACAACGCAACGCGCCCTTAAAGATGCCGGGGAAACAGAGCACGTTGTTGATCTGGTTGGGATAGTCCGACCGGCCCGTCGCCATAATGCGCGCATGGGGCAGCGCCTCTTCCGGCATGATTTCCGGAATGGGGTTGGCCATTGCAAAAATGATGGGATCTTTCGCCATGTTTTTGACGTCTTCGGCGGTGATGCAGCCCGGTGCGGAGACGCCGAGGAACAGATCGGCCCCGTGCATGCTTTCGCCGAGCGTCCCCTGTTCGTTGTTCGGATTGGTGTTTTCCGCAAACCACGTTTTGACAGGATTCATTTTTTCAGTGCGCCCGCGATAGATCGCGCCGGTGCGGTCAAAGCCGATAATGTTTTTCACGCCCGCTTCCATCATAATTTTCGAGCAGGCCACGCCGGCCGCACCGACGCCATTGACGATCACTTTCAGATTTTCCATTTTCTTTCCGGTAATCTTCAGTGCGTTATAGAGAGCCGCCAGCGACACCACCGCGGTGCCGTGCTGGTCGTCGTGAAAGACCGGGATGTCGAGTTCCGCTTTCAGTCGCTCCTCAATTTCAAAACAGCGCGGAGCCGAAATGTCTTCGAGGTTGATGCCGCCGAAGGTCGGGGCGAGCAGTTTGACGGTTTTGATAATTTCCTCCGGATCTTTAGTGGCCAGGCAGATCGGGAAGGCGTCCACGCCGCCGAATTCCTTAAAGAGCATCGCTTTACCTTCCATCACCGGCATGCCGGCTTCGGGGCCGATGTCGCCGAGGCCGAGCACCGCCGTGCCGTCAGAAACCACAGCCACCATGTTCTTCTTAACGGTCAGCGCATCGGCGCGCGCGACGTTTTCGTTGATCGCCATACAAACGCGTCCGACGCCCGGCGTGTAGGTAATCGACATCGCGCCCGGCGCGGTCAGATCCATCGTGCTGACCACTTCGATTTTGCCGCCGAGATGCGAGCGAAAAGTGATTTCATCGGCGGAGAGAACCTGCGTTCCTTCGGCTTTTTCCAGGGTTTGGATGATGTCTTCCTGATGGGCGCTGCTGCGGCAGTTGACCGTAAAACGGAACGGGCTTTCGACGCCTGCGGAAAGGGCGCACACGCCTTCGGCGGCGGTGATGAGGGCTTCCAGCGCCGGGCGGGCCAGGGTGGATTGAACGGTCAGGTCGATGCTGAAACTGGGGGACGGATTAATTTTCATAGTCAAATTCCTTAAATTAAGCCGCACATATTACCGCCTCGGTTTTCCCGGACAAGTTCCAAACATTGGAAAAAACAAGCAAGCCGCCATGCAATGGCTTCCAATGTTTGGAAAAAATGGCGTTTATTTTTCCAAGCATTGGAAAAATCCGGTAGAACCTGCGGTTCCATGATCGATTTCATCCAAGTAAATAAGCGTTTCGGCACACAAACGGTGCTGGAGAATGTCTCGTTCCGCATCAATGCGGGCGAGCATGTCGGGGTGGTCGGCCCCAACGGCGCGGGAAAAAGTACGATTTTCAGTCTGATCACTCAGGAGCTTTCCACCGATAGCGGCGATGTCTCCCTGCCGAAAAACGTGCGCATCGGCCACTTGCACCAGCAGCTTCATGCCCACGCGCAGGACGGCTCGGTGCTGGATTACACCACCAACGCGATCCCTGAGCTCAAAACCATCGAGGCGGAAATCCATCAGTTGGAACATGATGTGCAGTCCGCGTCCGGCACAGAAAAGGAGCAGATGCTCCACCGGCTTGGCGATCTGCAGCACGAATTTGAGCATCTCGGCGGCTACGATATGAAGGCGCGCGCCGAAGCCGCGCTGAGCGGCCTCGGTTTTAAGGAGAGCGAGTTCGGCAACCCGTTTCAGTCATTTAGCGGGGGCTGGCAGATGCGCGCCGAGCTGGTGCGCACTCTGATCGCCCAGCCCGATATCCTGATGCTCGACGAGCCTTCCAACTATCTCGACCTGCCCGCCGTCGAATGGCTCCAGCGCTTTCTGCGCGGATTCGAAGGCACCATGCTGTTGATTTCGCATGACCGCTTCC
>JAEIOF010000080.1 GCA_016342445.1 Verrucomicrobiota bacterium
CACATAGGAAAGCTTCGGCGCGCTGCGGGTGGGGTCGTCCTTCCACTGCCACTCATATTCCAGATAGCCTTCGCCGCGGTCTCGCACCAGCCGCGCGAATTCTGTGAAGAGTTTTTTGCCGCTCTTGTCCTCGCTGTCGGTGTAGTCCGTCAGGTCTTTGCCGGCCAGATCCGGACGGTAGGGATGCATCACCATGGTCGGGTGCGTGTCGGTGATCCAGAAATAGTCTTTGTCCTCATCGCCGTAGCGCAACTGCGAGAGCTCGGCGGCGGCTTCCGCCTGAGCCGCGGCGCGCGTCATTCCGCCGCTTTGCTCCTGATGAACATAGAAGGCGATCGCGCTGGCGGCGGTTTGCGTCAGCTCGCGGATCATTCCCTTTTTCTGATCCATCATGTTCTGCCGGAAGAGCGGGACGATCAGGACGAACGACGAGGCGGCGAACAGAACGGCGGCGATGACGGTCGGCCAGACAATGCGCCAGTAGAAGGCGGAAGAGATCTGCGGGGAGGGGGCCTGCGCGTAGGCCTTGCCTTTGAAATAGTCGGTCAGCTCCGCCTCGCTGAGAATGGCCCTCAGGTCTTCGCCGCCGCCGGTCTCGTGATATTTTTCGGCAAAGGTGCCGTTTTCGAAATCTTCCTGACTGGGGAGATAGCCGTTGTAGTCGTCGCGGATGTGGCTTTCGAAGACGGCCCGGATCTGTTCGCGGGTGTAGCGGTCGCCGAAGATTTTGAAGGCATCCTCCAGCGCTTCGGCGCAGTGGCGGTACTTGCGGTGGGTGTAGGGGTCGTAGCCCGGCTTGCGGCCCTCCCGCTGAAAGTCGTCAAAACTCTCCGCGTCAAAAAAACCGTCGATCCATTGATGAATGTCCTCGGCGCGCAGACCGGTCAGGGCTTCGCTTCGATCCGCATGGTGAGCCAGTTTCATGCGGAGAGCATAGGAAATTAGGGCGGGTGAAAGAAGTTCATAGTTCGGCTTCACGGGCTCTGTTCTTCACCCGCCCGGAGTCAACTCTCAAGGGCGGAAAGGTGGACGGTGAGAGGCGGAGGGTGACTTTAGACTGTGAGACCTTTGACTTTCGACGATCCTCGCTATAATTTACCGCTTTTCTACCAAAGGGAGTGTTTTTATGTCCATTACCGCCATCAGCCCGCTCGACGGGCGCTACGAATCGAAAGTCGCCGACCTGCAGGATGCCTTTTCTGAATACGCGCTGATCCGCAACCGGGTGACGGTTGAAGTCCTCTGGCTCAAAGCACTGTGTGCCGAAAAGGGAATCCCGGAGTGCCGCGCGCTTTCAAAAGACGAAATCGGACAACTCGACGCCATTGTCGAAACCTTTACCCCGGAGCAGGCCGAGCGGGTTAAAGAAATTGAACGCACCACCAATCACGATGTCAAAGCGGTCGAATATTATCTGAAAGAAACCGTCGCGGGCACCTCGCTCGAAGAGCTGGGCGAGTTCTGGCATTTCGCCTGCACCTCCGAAGACATCAATAATCTTTCCCACGCCATGATGCTTCAGCAGGGTCGCGCGATGATCGTCGTGCTGCAGCAGGAAGTCATCGCGGATCTCGCCGCGAAAGCCAAAGCGTGGAAAGCCGTGCCGATGCTCGCTCGCACTCACGGGCAGACCGCGTCGCCGACTACCGTCGGCAAAGAACTGGCTGTTTTTGTGGATCGCCTGAGCAAGGCCTCGGTTGTTTTCCAGGGTGTGGAAATTCTCGGCAAGCTCAACGGCGCGGTCGGCAATTACAACGCGCACCTGAGTGCCTATCCGGATGTCGACTGGCCCGCGCTCGCCGCCGCCGTCATCGAAGACGATTTGGGTCTCGAGCAAAACCCCTTCACCACGCAGATCGAGCCGCACGACTACATGGCCGAACTGTTCGATGCGCTCGCGCGCTTCAACACCATCCTGCTCGATTTCGACCGCGACATCTGGACCTACATCTCGTGGGGCTTCTTCAAACAGAAAACCATCGCGGGCGAAGTCGGCTCCTCCACCATGCCGCATAAGGTCAACCCGATCGACTTCGAGAACTCCGAAGGCAACATCGGCCTCGCCAACGCGCTGTTGCGGCATCTGGCTGAAAAACTTCCGGTTTCACGGATGCAGCGCGACCTGACCGACTCGACCGTCCTGCGCAACATGGGCGTCGCCTTCGGCTACGCCTCGCTCGCCTTCAGCTCGACCCTTAAAGGCCTCGGCAAGCTCGAGCTCAACGAAGCGAAGCTCGCCGCTGACCTCGACAACGCGTGGGAGGTGCTCGCCGAACCGATCCAGACCGTCATGCGCAAAGCGGGCATCGAGAAGCCCTACGAAAAACTCAAAGAACTGACCCGCGGCAAAAAAATCGATCAGGCGGCCATTCACGACTTCATCAAAAGTCTCGAACTGGCTGACGACGACAAAGCCCGTCTGCTCCACATGACGCCCGCCTCCTACATCGGTCGCGCCGTCGCCATCGCGGAAGAGCTTTAATCGTTTCGAAATAAGAGCGGGGGAGTCCACGCAGAGACGCGGAGAGCGCAGAGGGGAACAGAAAATCTTTGCGGACTCTGCGGCTTTGCGTGGAATAATCAGCAGTAAGCAGAACATGAATTTCAAACCATCCATCCACGGCCTGTTGCCCGAAGATCTCGAAGCCTTCTGCAAAGAGAAGGGGCAGCCCGCCTTCCGCGCGAAGCAGATTTTCGACTGGCTCTACGTCAAACGGGTTTCCTCGTTCGACGAGATGCAGAACCTGCCCGCGCCGTTCCGGGCGCAGCTGGCTGAACAGTTTGTTTTCCAATGTTTGGAAAAAATCGAAACCACGGGCGGATCCGGCGAAACGCAGAAGCTGCTTTTCAAGCTCGGCGATAACGAGCTGATCGAAACCGTCATTATCCCGGCGCCCCGCCGAAAAAAGAATACGGTTTGTATTTCCAGTCAGGTCGGGTGCGTCTATGGCTGCGCGTTTTGCGCCAGCGGACAGAAGGGCGTCATCCGCAACCTCACCGCCGGCGAAATTATCGGCGAGGTGCTTGAAGTCGCCAACGTGCTCGGCGGGCGTCCCGACAACGTGGTCTTTATGGGCATCGGCGAACCGTTCGATAATTACGATGAAGTGATGAAAGCCGTCCGCATCCTGAACCATCCCGACGGACTCGGAATTGGCGCGCGGCGCATCACCATCAGCACCTGCGGGGTGGTGCCCGGCATTCAGCGGCTGGCTGAAGAGGGGCTGCAGGTCGAGCTCTCCGTTTCGCTGCACGCGCCGGACGAAGAGGTGCGCGCCAAGCTGATGCCGGTCAACGAAACCTGGCCGATGGCAGAGCTGCTGGACGCCTGCAGGGCGTACACCGAAAAAACCAACCGCATCATCACCTTCGAGTACATCCTGATTAAAGGAATCAATGATGCGCCCGAACAAGCGCGGGAATTAGTGAGGCGGCTCAGCCGCTTTCCCAGCCGCGTCAATCTGATCCCGCTCAGCCCGGTTGAGGAGTTTGACGGCGAACGCCCCGATTCCGAAACCATGAAGACCTTTTTCCAAATATTGGAAAAAGCCGGCATCAACACCACCCTGCGCGACTCCAAGGGCTCGGCCCTCAAAGCCGCCTGCGGCCAGCTCCGCGCCCGCCGCTTATGAGGCGCCACATCGATTTAACGAACGGCTCGCTGGGTTGCCATATCCTGCGGATGACCCCGCCGATGGTGATGGGCTTTTTCGCGATGATCGTGTTCAACCTGACCGATGCCTGGTTCGTTTCGCGCCTCGGTACCGTCCCGCTGGCGGCCATCGGTTTTACGTTCCCCCTCGTGATGATTTTCTACAGCCTGGCCCTCGGGCTGGGCATCGGCACCTCGTCGTGCGTGAGCCGCGCCATTGGGCAGGGCAATCCGGAACGGGTCAAACATCTCACCACCTACAGCCTGCTGCTGGCGCTGCTCCTCATGGGCGTCCTGGCGGTCCTGGGGCAGATTTTCGCCGCGCCGATTCTCCGGATGATGGGAGCAAGCCGCGAAACCTTTCCTCTCGCGCTGACCTATATGCGCATCTGGTTCTGCTTCGCTCCGTTTGCCGTTCTTCCAATGGTTGGAAACAACGCCGTTCGCTCGACCGGCGACACGCTGCGGCCCGGCCTGATTATGGCCGGCGGCGCCCTGCTGAACATCTGCCTCGATCCGATCTTCATTTTCGGCCTCGGTAAATTCCCAGCGCTGGGCGTGGCGGGCGCGGCGATTGCCACCGGCATTGCGCGTATGGCGACCATGATCCTTTCGATCTGGCTCCTCCATTTCCGCTTCCGCATGCTGTCGTGGGCCCGCCCGGTCTGGAGCGAACTGCTGGCGGCGTGGCGGTCGATCCTGTTCGTCGCGGCCCCGGCGGCGGCCACCAACCTGCTGCTGCCGGTCACCAGCGGAGTCATCATCCATTTTATTGCCGGGTTCGGCGTCGCCGCGGTCGCCGCCACCACGGCGGGGCAGCGCATTGAGGGATTCGCCTACATGGTGCCGATGGCGATGGGGACCGGCCTGATTCCAATCATTGGACAAAACTGGGGCGCGGGGCGGCTGGACCGCGTGCGCGGCGCGTGGGTTCGGACCAACTGCTACGGCATCGTTTACGCCCTGATTTGTCTGGTGGTGGCGCTCTTCTTTGCGCCTGTCATTGCAACGTGGTTCACCCGCGACCCGGAGGTGGACCGTCTGATCACGCTCTATTTGCGAATCATCCTGGCGGGCGCGGTGCTTCAGCACTCCTCGGTGCACACCGGCTTTGCCTTCAACGCCATTGAAATGCCGCTGCATGCCTCAGCGCTGATGGCGATCCGCCTGGTCGGACTGGTCATCCCGCTGGCGTGGATTGGATCCAGACTGGCGGGCGTCCCCGGCATCTTCGCCGGCATGGCGCTCGGGCAGGGGCTCAGCGGCATCATTGCGATGCTCTGGTTCGGCCGCATCCTCAAAACCAAACGCGCCGCCTGATTTTTCCAATGTTTGGAAAGAAGCCGTGCTTGCAAAATCTCAATCGAAAATCGACACTCTGCACTCTTAGGTCGAAACGCCCCGGTAGCTCAGCTGGATAGAGCATCGGATTTCTAATACTTAATAAGAATTTAAGCCTGAATTATCCCGAGTCATCCTGAGTGATAAACCGCTGAATTTTAAGAGCTTACAACAATCAACTTGTTATCCTCAGTTATCTCGAAACCGCTCATTTTTCGGCACAGGGTAGCTACTTTGGGTTACAACTTTTGTTTTAGGGCGAGGGTGCTTTTTTGTGATGATTTCCGGAGTCCGATGTTCAGTAGTTGTAACCCTCTTCGTGTGGATTTTTTTGTGAACGGATGGAAGTTTGCAGGGTGATCGCTGTTTAAATTATGTAACCCGTTGCAAATTGAAAGATAGAACATCGGATTCAGACACGTATTCATCCAAGTTGTAACCCGAGTTGACAACCCTAAAAAATCGGATTTTTTGCGAATTAACTCTGATGCTCTCTCCTGAATGCCATTCTTTCCTGCGGCCTGTGCTTTCAACCCTTGGAGCAATCCGGTAGAAACTTTCCAACCTTTGGAAGAACCGACGGCAGAACGGAGTTTTTATGTCAGGTGATCAGAAGCGGCAGTTGGAACAAACCCTCTGGAATATTGCGGATGAGCTGCGCGGGAAGATGCACGCGGATGAGTTTCGCGATTATATTCTCGGCTTCATTTTTTATAAGTATTTGTCCGAAAAACAGTCGCTCTACGCGGACAACCTGCTGCAGGGCGAGGCGGAGGAGGATTACCGCAAGCTGACTGATCCCGAGTTGATGAAGGCGATTCACAGTGAATCACTCGAAACGCTGGGATATTTTCTGGAGCCGTCTCAGCTGTTCGACACGATTGCCAAAAAGGGGAATTCCAAGGCCGAGAACAAGGAGGGCGAGGGTTCTGCGTCAAACTACATACTCGACGAGCTCGACGAGGTGCTGACCCATATTGAACAGAGCACAATGGGCACGGAGAGCGAGGAGGATTTTACCGCGCTGTTCGAAGATATGGATTTGCAGTCCACCAAGCTCGGCCGCAGCGTGTCGGCCCGCAACGAGCTGATTTCCAAGATTCTCACTCACTTAAATGGAATCGATTTTAAGCTGGGCGATACGAAGGCCGACGTTCTGGGCGATGCCTATGAATATCTGATTGGTAAGTTTGCCGCCGGAGCAGGCAAAAAGGCGGGCGAGTTTTATACCCCGCAACAGGTCTCTTCCATTCTGGCCAAGATCGTCACGACGGGTAAAAAGAAACTACGTTCGGTTTATGATCCAACCTGCGGTTCCGGGTCGCTTTTGCTGCGTGTGGCCAAAGAAGCGCAGGTGGCGGAGTTTTACGGTCAGGAAATGAACCGTACCACCTACAACCTCGCCCGCATGAACATGATCTTGCACGACGTGCATTATCGAGATTTTGACATTCAGCAGGAAGACACGCTGGAAGTGCCGAAGCATTTGGATTTGCGCTTTGAGGCGGTGGTGGCTAATCCGCCGTTTTCCGCCCAATGGAAGGGCAAAGACAATCCGCTTCATTTGCAGGACGAGCGGTTCTGTGAATATGGACGGCTCGCGCCGACCAGCAAGGCTGACTTCGCCTTCTTGCAACACATGATTTATCAGCTGGCCGACAACGGCACGATGGCCTGCGTTCTGCCGCACGGGGTGCTGTTCCGGGGCGCGGCGGAAGGACATATCCGTGAATATCTGATTAAAGAGCTGAACTATTTGGATGCCGTCATCGGGCTGCCCGCCAACCTGTTTTATGGAACGAGCATCCCCGCCTGCATTCTAGTGCTGAAAAAGTGCCGCCAGAAGGACGCCTCGATTCTGTTCGTCGACGCCAGCGGTGACGGTCATTTTGAGAAGGTTAAAAACCAGAACGTGCTACGCGACAGCGATGTTGGTTTGATCGTCGAAACCTACCGCGAGCGCAAGGTGGAAGATAAGTTCAGCTATGAGGCGACGATTGCCGAGATTGAAGAAAATGACTGGAACCTGAACATTCCGCGCTATGTCGACACCTTCGAGGAAGAGGGACGGGTTGATTTAGGTACAGTTGCAAAGGCGTTGCACGACCTTGAAGATGAGCTGGTAGAAACGAACGATGAAATTACTGGCTTCTGTAAAGAGCTCAATATCCCAACCCCGTTTTAATCCCATGAAAGCAGTAACTGAAAAAATCCCCGAACTGCGCTTCCCGGAATTTGATGGGGAGTGGTCTGAAGAACGGTTGGGGGATATCTCAGAAAGGATTTCTTCTGGAAGATCCGATACTAAGTCATCAAGCGGAGGCTTTTTGGTTTATGGGTCGACAGGTGTCATCGGTTGCACTGATTCGCCTGAATACTCAGGCGAAAGTGTTTTGGTTGCTCGAGTTGGGGCAAACGCTGGCTCCCTCTATAAGGTGGAAGGCCATTATGGCGTTAGTGATAATACGTTAATTTTGAAAACTCTGGATGGTTCGTGTTTTGAGTGGATTTATTATTTTTTGAAAAAAGAAAACCTTAACCGGTTGGTTTTTGGTTCAGGGCAACCGCTGATTACCGGCAGGCAGTTGAAAAATTTAAAAATCAGGTTCCCTGATTTTTATGAGCAGAAAAAAATCGCATCGTTTCTCTCATCCATCGATCGGCGGATTGAGGGGTTGGAGAAAAAGCGGGAGCTACTGAAAGGGTATAAAAAGGGGCTGATGCAAAAGCTCTTCAACCAATCCCTCCGCTTTGGAAACGGTACGAACCCGTTTCCAAAATGGGAACAACGTAGCTTCGCTTCATTGTATGATTTTGAGAGCACCAACTCGTATTCGCGAGACATGCTTAATTATGAAGTTGGAACCGTTAAAAATGTTCACTACGGAGACATTCACACGAAATTTAAATCTCAGTTTTCTATCGCAAAAGAAAAGGTTCCTTCTATTGATTTGAGCCCAGTTCGTAAGGGTCAGTATCTTCAAGAGGGTGATTTGATCATTGCCGATGCATCTGAAGATTATGCTGATATTGGCAAGTCCATTGAGGTTGTTGATTTGAGCGGAGCAAAAGCCGTTGCGGGTTTGCATACGATTCTTGCAAGGCGAAAGAGTGCTGATGAAATGGCCATTGGGTTTGCCGCATATTTAATGCAGTCAGAAAATGTGAAGCTGAGCATTATGCGCGTTGCGCAAGGAACGAAAGTGCTTGGTTTGTCCCCAACGAGGTTTGGTGCGATTGAGGTGAAGATTCCGCATCCCGATGAGCAGAAAAAAATTACGGACTGTTTGTCGGCGCTGGATCGAAAAATTGAGCAGGTTGAAACGCAGGTTTTGCAGACGCAAGACTTCAAGCAGGGGCTTTTGCAGAAAATGTTTGTGTGATGCTATGAAAACAGTTGTCGAACTAATCATGCTTAACAGTGAGCGACACAAAGAGTTTGAGCAGTACTGTGCTGTCATCGAGATGGCAGAGCTACATAAACTAACCAATCCTGATATTTGTATTGAAAGTTGCAAGGCATTGGTTGAAGGGATCTCGAAGACGATTCTCGTGAATGTTGATCCGACCAAAACTCATGCGACCATCGACAAGGAGAATTTGTCTGTCTCCAAGCTTTTTAAAGATGCGGTAGATAAGCTGGGTGAGA
>JAEIOF010000081.1 GCA_016342445.1 Verrucomicrobiota bacterium
ACCCGGCTACGGCGGCCCCTGCCCTCCGATTGGCCGTCACCGCTATTTCCATAAGCTTTATGCACTGGATACGGAGCTCACCGGCCTGGACAAACCGACCAAGGCTCAGGTTGAAGCGGCGATGGAAGGCCACGTCATCGCCCTGGCCGAGTTGGTTGGAACCTACGAAAAATCCAGATAGTTCCCTCTATTGATGAACAAGTTCTTATCCACTGTAGCCGCCACCGTATTGCTTGTCACCGGGTGCGGGGGTCCGCCGCACATCAATGCGCTGCATGAATCGTCCGTTGTTCTGGCGTTCGGCGACAGCATCACGTTCGGCAGCGGAGCCGAACAAACGGAAAGCTACCCCTCGCTTCTGGCTGGCCGGATCGGTTGCCGGGTGATCAACGCCGGGATGCCCGGTGAAATCACATCGGAAGGTCTTCAACGGCTTCCCGCCGTCCTGGAGGAAGCCAAGCCGGACCTCGTGATCCTCTGCCACGGCGGAAACGATATGCTTCGGAAAAAGGATGAATCCGCCATCACCAAAAATCTCAACGCGATGATTTCGCTGATAAAAGAGGCCGGAACCGACGTTGTGCTGATCGGCGTGCCGAAGCCGGGGCTGTGGCTCAGACCGGCTCCGTTCTATAAAAAGACCGCCGCCGAACACGACATTCCGTTCGACGGCAAAACGCTGCCGAAAATCCTTTCGACCCCTGCCCTGAAGAGCGATCAGATACACCCGAACGCGGCTGGATACCGAAGTCTGGCCGAGGCAATCGCACAATTGATTCGCGAAAGCCAGACCCCGTAGAGACTTGCGGTGAATTCCGTTCGCGGGTACTTTCTTCCGGATGAACGAGCCAACCCATCAACAGCTCTTAGAGGTCTGCATCGAAGCGGCGAAGGCCGCCGGAGCTCACGCACTGAGCAACCTGCACCGCCGGAAAGAGGTCGTCGAGCAGTTCGACCACGACGTCAAACTGGTGATGGATCAGGAATGCCAGCGCGTTGCCGAAGAGGTGATACACTCTCACTTCCCGGACCACGCGATCCTCGGCGAAGAAGGCGCCACAGCCAGAGATCATGCCGTCGAATGGATCATCGACCCGATCGACGGCACCGCCAATTACGCACGGGGCTTGCCAACCTGGTGCTGCTCTATCGCTGTTCGTTGTGATAACAAGGTTCTTGCCGGTTGTGTGTTTGTGCCCGTGCTCAACGAGTGCTACAGCGCCTCCATCGACACCCAGGCCCTGCTCAACGGCGAACCAATCCACCCTTCCGACGTTCCAATCCTTGGAAAGGCCACCCTGTTCACCGGCCTCACCAAAGATATTGACGAACGCTCCATCTCCTTTTTGGGCGACGCGGCTCGCGCTGCCTGCAAAGTGCGCATTATCGGCGCGGCGGCCATCGACATCTGCCATGTCGCCTGCGGCCGTTCCGACGGCTATTTTGAAGCCGGCATCTACATCTGGGATGTCGCCGCCGCCGGACTCATCGCCGAACGCGCCGGAGCCGTCATTAGCGAATGGCCGCGCGACGAAGCATACGGCGTGCGCCACCTCTGCTCCACCCCCGCTATCCATAACGACATCAAAGCAATCGTCGAAGCCCACTTTGGCAGATAATATAGAAACAACAATCCGCAGATTACGCCGATGCACACAGATGAAATCCCGAACAATCTGCGCTTATCGGATGTTCCATCTGCGGATAAATCTCCCGAATAGATATGAAAATGAAAAAACAGTTTCCGGATCTGCACTACCTCTATGAAGCGGCGGTGCAGGGCGTTGGAGCCGACCTCGATTTCGCGGCGCGCGTTTTCAAAAAGAAAAACGGGCGCAAGGCCGCCGATTTGCGCGAGGACTTCTGCGGCACCGCCGCGCTGGCCTGCGAATGGGTCAGCCGCTCACCGAAACATCGCGCATGGGGCGTGGACATCGATCAGCCGACTCTCGACTGGGGATTGGCGCATAATGTTCCCTACATCGGCGAGAACGCGGGCAAACTCGACCTGATCTGCGGCGATGTGCTGACCGCAAAAACCCCGCCGGCCGATCTGGTTCTGGCCCTCAATTTTTCCTACTGCATTTTCAAAACCCGCGAGCAGCTGCGCAACTATTTTATAAAGGCCCGGAGCGCCCTCAAAAAGGACGGATTGCTGGTGCTGGATATCTACGGCGGCACCGAGGCCATCGAAGCCAAGCTTGAGCCGCGCGACGTCGGCGCCTTCACCGCCAAAGATGGCACAAAGATTCCCGTCTTCGAATATACTTGGGATCAGAACATCTACAACGTGATCGACCATCACGTGGTGAACTATATTCATTTTGATATTCCAAAGGTTGGAAAAATAAAAAAGGCCTTCACCTACGACTGGCGCCTCTGGACGCTCCCCGAACTTCAGGAACTGTTGTTTGAGGCCGGGTTTGAATCAGCAGAAGTCTATCTGCACGGATGGAACAAAGACGGCGAATCCGACGAGACCTACCGCCCGCGAAAGAACTACGAAAACGCCCTCGGCTGGGTCGCCTATATCGTCGGCATCAACTAACTGCGTTAGGGCTTGCTGTTTTTTTCAAGGGTTGGAGAAAATGTGTCCAGTCCTTGGAAACTCTTTGGGAATTTTTCCAAAGAGTGGAAACATCCGGATTCGTTTTTGCGGTTTACATCCTTTAACCAACTGCCGATAATCAAAGCGGTTAAACAGGAGGCATTGAATGAAAATTGTAGCTACGATTGATTTCTCAACCACATCCGAAAGCATTCTGAAAAACACCGCGATTTACGCAAAAATATTTGATGCCGAAGTATTTCTCATCCACGCCGAACCGATAAAATTCACCAAAAATTCCGAAGAGCTGGATCATACACAGGAAGCCGTCATGCTGAAGAAAGATGCGCGCGCACTGGAAAAGGTCGGTGTCAAAGTGACTCCGGTTTTTCTGGAAGGCCCTGTCTGCGAAACAATCATGAAAGAGGCGCAACGGCTCGAAGCCGATCTGATCATCGTCGGAGCGCACGGACACGGCGGGGCGCACTGCAAAACCCCCGTCGGGGATATCAGCGAGTGCATTCTGCTCCACTCCCGGATTCCGGTGCTGATCGTCCCCTGCGAGCTCTGATTTCCCAATCCTCCTGACCTGTATAGCCATTGAACGACGAAGGTTAGAGCAATTGTTTCCAATGCTTGGAAAACGAGCGTTTCCCTCGGTACTGATTTTTTCCAGACATTGGAAAAACAGGGCTTCAGTTTTGCCTCTCCCCTCGGTCATTGCTTCAATGAACCATTCACTTTTGCTCATTATTTCCTCCGGAAATTATGCGTCGCGTCGCTCGCGCACGAAGCGACTCTCGCCACGCTCGGGCTCGAGCGGTAAAAACCGGAGAGGCGCAAGCATAAAATCGGCAGAAACCCCTGTTTTTCGATGATTTTTTTGCGTTTTTAGCCCCCTTTTTTGTAGCTCCGTTTCCGGCATTTCTGTAGGATGCGATGTTTAGAATTTGAGTCAAAAAAGGAGCTTTATGTCTGACGAAAAACGCAAGTCCCAAAACCCCGATGCCCAGGGGTACGGCGCGGACCATATTACCGTTCTGGAAGGCATGGCCGCCGTCCGCAAACGCCCCGCCATGTACATCGGCGATACCGGCGCGCGCGGCTATCATCACTGTGTTTATGAGGTGGTCGACAACTCAATCGACGAGGCACTCGCCGGCTACTGTTCCAATGTGGATGTCTGCATGAACGATGACGGGTCGCTTTCCGTGACCGACGACGGGCGCGGGATTCCGGTCGATATGCACCCGACGGAAGGCAAGCCCGCCGTAACGGTGGTGCTGACGGTTCTTCACGCCGGGGGTAAATTCGACTCCGACACCTATAAAGTTTCCGGCGGCCTCCACGGGGTCGGTGTTTCCTGTGTGAACGCTCTCTCCGAATGGCTGGAAGTGGAAGTGAAGCGCGACGGCTTTATTCACCATCAGCGTTTTGAAAAAGGAGTAGAGGTCACCGAGTTGGTTCAGATCGGCAAAACCAAGGATACCGGAACCAAGGTGACCTTCCTGCCCGACCTGAGCATCTTCACCCACATCGGCGGGTTCCAGTGGGATACCCTCGCCTCCCGCCTGCGCGAAATGGCCTTCCTCAACCGCGGCACGAAAATCACGCTCAAGGAGGACGCGACCGGCCGAGAAGAGGTTTTCCAGTACGAAGGCGGTATCTCGGAGTTTGTTCAGCATCTCAACCGCAACAAAGCACCCATGCACCCGGACGTGATCTACTTTGAGCGCGAGAAGGACGATGTGGTCGTCGAAATCGCGATGCAATATTCCGATGCTTACAACGAAACCATCTTCACCTTCGCCAACAACATCAACACGATCGAAGGCGGAACCCATCTGTCCGGTTTCCGAAGCGCCCTCACCCGCACGGTGAATGCCTACGCGAAAACCAACAAGCTGATCAAAGACGAAAAGGATGGCATGGGCGGGGATGATATCCGCGAAGGGCTGACCGCCGTTCTCAGCGTGAAAATTCCCGACCCGCAGTTTGAGGGACAGACCAAAACCAAACTCGGCAACGGCGAAGTGGAAGGAATCGTCCAGCAGATCGTCAACGACGAGCTGGGAACCTACTTTGAGGAGAACCCGCAGGTTGCCCGCACGATTATCGAAAAAGCGGTTGTGGCAGCCCGCGCCCGCAGCGCGGCGCGTAAAGCCCGCGACCTCGCCCGCCGCAAGGGTGCGCTCGAAAGCGGCGGCCTGCCCGGCAAGCTGGCCGACTGTTCCAGCCGCGACCCGGCCAAAACCGAATTGTTTATTGTTGAGGGTGACTCCGCCGGCGGCTCTGCCAAACAGGGCCGCGAACGCGAGTTCCAAGCCATCCTTCCGGTGAAGGGCAAGGTGATCAACGTTGAAAAAGCCCGCCTCGACAAGGTGCTCAACAACGAAGAAATCCGCACGATGATCACCGCGATCGGAACCGGCATCGGCATGGACGATTTCGACATCAACAAGGCGCGCTATCACAAAATCATTATCATGACCGACGCCGACGTCGACGGGGCGCACATCCGCACCCTGTTGCTGACGTTCTTCTACCGTCAGATGACGCAACTGATTGAGCACGGCTATGTGTATATCGCCCAGCCGCCGCTCTATAAAGTGACGCGCCGCAAACGCGAGGAATACGTCGAAAGCGACGAGCACCTGACCCGGATTCTGCTGGATCTCGGCGCGGACGGCCTATTGCTCGAGAAACTCGACGGCACTCAGTTGCTCGACACCAAGGGCCTGCGCGAACTGCTCGGACTGCTGACGGAAATTGAAGGAATCTCTGATAAACTCCGCCGCCGCGGCGTCCTGCTACAAGATTACCTGAAGCACCGCAACCCCGAGACCGGCTTGTTCCCGCTCTACCACACCGCCATTGACGGCGAGAAAGGAGCCCCCGAATACCGCTACGCCTTCGATGATAACGACCTGCAATCCATTATCGCGGAAGCCGATCAGAAGCTCGACGGCGCAGAAGTGGCAGACGAAGACGCCGAACCAACCGCGCACAACGTCCGTTATAAAGAGCTGATGGTTTCCAAGCAGCTGGCGGGGATCATCACCCAGCTTCAGGACAGAGGCTTCAACATCAATGAGCTGATCGATACCAACAAGCCTCAGTTCAACCTCGACGACAAAGGAACAAAAATTCCGGCCACCTCGTTGATGGATCTGATCACCGCCGTCCGCATTTTGGGCCGCAAGGGGATGTCGATTCAGCGCTACAAAGGTTTGGGGGAAATGAACCCGCAACAGTTGTGGGAAACCACGCTCGACCCGGCAGTTCGCCGTCTAACTCAAGTCGTTCTCGAGGATGCCGTGAAGGCCGATGAAATGTTTACCATCCTGATGGGCGACGAAGTTCCGCCGCGCCGGCAGTTCATCGAAGACAACGCCCTCAACGTCACCAATCTCGATATTTAAGGAAACTGAACTTATGGAAAACACGAACGAACGAATTGATCGGATCAATATTGAAGATGAGATGCAGCGCGCCTACATCGACTATTCGATGTCGGTGATTGTCGGCCGCGCCCTGCCCGATGTGCGCGATGGAATGAAGCCCGGCAACCGGCGCATTCTCTACGCCATGAAAGAACGCGGCTGGACGCACAATAAAGCCTACGTCAAATGCGCGAAAGTGGTCGGGGAAGTGATCGGTAACTACCACCCGCACGGGGACACCGCCGTCTACGACACCATGGTGCGTATGGCACAGGACTTCGCAATGCGCGGCATGCTGATCGACGGACAAGGAAACTTCGGATCCATCGACGGCGACCGCGCCGCGGCCTATCGATACACCGAGTGTCGCCTGCGCCCACTGGCGGAGGAGATGCTCGCCGACATCGAAAAAAACACGGTCGACATGCGCCCCAACTTCGACGAATCGCTTCTCGAGCCCTCCGTTCTGCCGGCCCGCGTTCCCAACCTGCTGGTCAACGGATCGACCGGGATCGCCGTCGGGATGGCCACCAATATTCCGCCGCATAACCTCGGCGAAGTGGTCGACGGAACCATTCACCTGATCGACAACCCCGATGCGACGGCAGAAGATCTCTGTGAGTACGTCAAAGGGCCCGACTTCCCGACCGCCGGAATGGTTTACGGCCTGGGTGCGATTCGCGATCTCTACACCACCGGCCGCGGCAAAATCAGAATGCGCGGGAAAGCCGTGATTGAGGAAGATGACAAAGGCAAAGCGCGCATCATCATCACCGAGATCCCCTATGCGCTGAACAAGACGCTGCTGATCCAGAAAATGGTTCATCTGGTTCGCGACAAGATTCTCGACGGCATTTCCGACATCCGTGACGAATCCGGCAAAGAGGGCATCCGCCTCGTGGTCGAGCTCAAGCGCAGTGCCGTGCCGCGCGTGATGCTCAACGGCATCTACAAATACACACAGATGGAATCGACCTTCGGCTCCATCATGCTCGCCATCGACAAGGGCAAGCCGCGCGTCATGAATCTTAAAGAGGTTCTGCAGTGCTTCATCGACCACCGCTTCGAAGTGGTCACCCGCCGCACCCAGTTCGACCTCGATAAAGCCAAAGCCCGCGCCCATATCCTCGAAGGCTTCCTGATCGCCATGGACAACATGGACGACGTGGTCCGCATCATCCGCGACTCCAAAAACCGCGAAGAAGCGCAGGCCGCGCTAAGCGCAAAATTCGGATTCAGCGAAATTCAGGCCAAAGCCATTCTCGACATGCGCCTCTATCAGTTGACTGGCCTCGAACGCGATAAGGTAGAAGCCGAATACGCCGAGCTCAAAAAACTGATGGACTACCTCGAAGACCTGCTGGCCCATCCGGAGAAAATCTTCGTGGTTATCAAAGAAGACCTCGAGCAGATCCGCGCCAAATACGGCGAACCGCGCCGCACCGAGTTATGCATCAACGAAGGCGAAATCAACATGGAAGACCTCATCGCCGATGAGCCCTGTGTGATCACCCTATCGAACACCGGCTACATCAAACGCGTTCCGACCGACACCTATCGCCAGCAGCGACGCGGTGGAAAAGGGGTCATCGGCATGGCCACCAAGGATGAGGACTTCGTGGAGCACATCTTCAGCGCCTCCACCCACGACTATCTGCTCTGCTTCACCGAAGAGGGTCGGATGTACTGGCTGAAAGCCTACTACGTGCCGGAAGGCACCCGCCAAAGCCGCGGCCGCTCACTCGCCAACGTATTGCAAATGACGCCCGACGAGAAACTCGCCGCCATCCTGTGCGTCCGCGAACTCGACGACGACACGCACAACCTCATCATGGCCACCAAGAAAGGGATCATTAAAAAGACCGTCCTTTCGGCCTATAAGAACGTTCGTGTCGCCGGCGTAAAAGCCATCAACATTGATGAAGACGACAAGTTGCTCGGCGTACAGCTGACCGATGGCGAAAACGAAATCATCCTCAGCATGAAAAACGGCAAAGCGATCCGCTTCAAGGAAACCGATGCCCGCCCCCTCGGCCGTGTTTCCCGCGGTGTCAAAGGCGTCACGCTGACCGGCAAAGATGAAGTGGTCTCCATCGACATCGTCGACACGGACTCCACCATGATGGCCATCACCGAAAACGGCTACGGAAAGCGGACCAGCTTCGATGAGTACCGCCTGCAAAGCCGCGGCGGAAAAGGAATCATCAGCATTCAGACCAGCGACCGTAATGGAAAAGTAGTCAGTGCGCATGCCGTCACCGACGAGCATCGCTTGATGCTCATCTCTGAAGGCGGACAGATGATCTGCATTGGCGCGAGCGACCTGCGCATCATTGGCCGCAACACCCAGGGTGTTCGTCTCTTCAATCTCAAGGAAGGCGACAAAATCGTCTCCGCCGCCGTCCTCGACCCCGAAGAGGTAGTGGAGGAAATTGAAGGAATTGAAGACGTGTCAGCCGGGGAAAAAGGCGCGGAGGACGTTGCTGAAACAACCGAAACGCCCGAAGCAACGGAAACAGTCGAAACACCCGAAGAAGAAGCCGGAGAATAACCCGCATGGGTATTGACCTCAGCACCTTCGACATGGGCCCGGAGTGGAATCAATCCACTCCGGGTTCAAAACTTCCTCCCACCT
>JAEIOF010000082.1 GCA_016342445.1 Verrucomicrobiota bacterium
CAGGATCCGATGCAAAACCGCTTTTACTCTGCCTCAACGGTCAAACGAATAAAGCCGGATGCGGCTTCTGTTGGGATACGATTAGTGACCATTTCGAAATCGTCATTGATCGCCGCGGATCCGGTCTCTTCATATCCATTGGTCGACCAGCTTGCCCCGATCAGCTCCGGCGTCAGTTCCACCCAATAGCTCAGTCCGAGTGCGGCGGCATCGATCCGGCGGCGGTACACATATTCCAATCCCTGGAAACTTTGATCGGAAGATTTTCCAAGGTTTGGAAAAACGGCTGCGGAATCCGCAGAATTGGTCGGGCTGCCGCCCAGCGCATATTCCATGAGATTATTCAGGCGGTCGCCATCCGGATCAGACAGCATGTCCGCATCGGTTCCGCTCAACCCATATTCAGCGGCCCAGATCAGAAAGAGATCGTCCTCACTGGTCAGCTCTACATCATCCACATACAGATAGTCGCCTTCACGGGTATTGGTGCTCTGGCGAAAACGAATCTGCGTGACTGTTCCGTAGGCGCTCAGGTCAATCGTTTCCTGTTGCAAGTTATCGGGCGAAGCATCGGTGTCTGTGCCATTTCCACTATCATTCATCGACCATACCGTGTTCCATGCGCCGTCGAAGACCTCAGCATAGCCGTATTCGCTGGCATTATCCATGCTATCGATATCCCACTTGAAGTTCAGCGTTCCGCCAGCAATACCGGAATCCAATGTGCGCGTGATGCTGTGGAGGTTGTCGCCACGCCGAATCTGGACGCAGTAGTTGCCCGACAACTCGACGAGTTCAGGCGGATAAGCCTTGGAGGCATCCACAACCACCCAATCAGCGGACCAACCCGCTCCACCAGACCAGCTGTTGCTTTGGAAACTATCCGTGGAAGAGGAACCCCCACCACTGGAATAAACAGATGGATCGGCCTCGGCAAACGTTGTTGCGACCGCAATGTTATCGTGATAGACGACACGAAGCGTTGAGTCCGTCGGCGTGTTTTCCCAGGTGCTCTTGTAGACACCCCACTTGATATAGCCATCCCTGTCGTTGAGGAGCGTGGACCCCGTATAGTGAATAAGCTCGGTGTATTCGCTGTCAGTCGCTTTCTTATAGTAAAACTTGAAATAGCCGTTGCCGGTATACTGGGGTAACAATTCCAGCACGAAATCATACCAGACACCCCGCTCATAGCCAGCGGCCTCAAAATAGGGACTGGTTACACCCTCCAGATTCTCATTGTTGGCATAGTGGAACTTAAACTTCCCCTCATCCGCCATCATATGAAAAGAAGGGCCGCTGTCGGACTGTTTCACCTGAAAGAGAATGTCGCCGTTGCTGTCCCATTCAAAATCCGGATCGAGACATACAGAGAACCCGTAAAATTTAGTGACCCCTCTTTCAATAATCGGTTCGGTTCCCGCAAACCGGGTGTTGCACTCCGCGCGAATCCCGACCGGCGTGCTATCGCCATAGCGCAACTCCGTGCGAAGCGACCAGCCGCCCGCTCTGGCTCGCAACGATGTCGCCTCAATCCGATCCGGCTCCGGCTCAACCACCCCGATCTCCGGATTGCCGTTATCCTCCAACCCGTTTTCATACCCGGCCTTAACAACCACCCGGGCGCTCAGCGGAGCCGTCATGGCAAACAAAACCAGTAACACTAATCCAGTCGATCTCATCACGAGGGGTTGGTTCATTCCACTCCTTATTGATCTGCTTAATTACCCGCGTCAGCGTTTTCGGGGAGGTATGCCGGAAGGCGAACCTCGTCAAAGGTCGTAGCCACCTTGATGTTGTCGTGATAAACCACGCGAAGGGTTGAATCCGTCGGCTTTCTGGCCCAGGTGCTCTTGTAAATGCCCCATTTGATATAGCCGTCTCGGTCATGAATCAGCGTCGATCCGGTATAATGAATCAGCTCAGTATATTCACTCTCTGAGGCTTTTTTATAGAAAAACTTAAAATACCCGTCACTTGTATATTGAGGTAAAAATTCCAAAACAAAATCGTACCAGATCCCGGCTCGATATCCGCTCTCTTCAAAATAGGGGCTGGTTACACCCTTCGGCTGATCGTTGTTAGTATAGTGGAACTTGAACTTCCCCTCGTCCGCCATAAAGTGAAAAGATGGCCCACTACTCCCTTGCTTAATCTGAAACAGAATGTCGCCATTACTGTCTTGTTGGTAGCCCGGGGCGAGATAAACAGAAAATGCATAAAACCGGACCACGCCCCGCTGAATAATTGGGGCACCCCCAGCATCGCGGACACTGCTTTCTGATCGCACGCTAACGGGCGTCATGTCGCCATAACGCAACTCCGTGCGCACCGAGCCGCTACCGACCCGGGAAACATTCGTACTGGCCTCAATCCGATCATCCTCCGGCTCGACAACCTTGATCCCCGCATTGCCGTTATTTTCCAGCCCGTTCTCATAGCCCGCTTCGAAAATAACGCGGGCGCTCAGCGGAGCCGCCATGATGGACCAGGCAATCAGTCCGAATGTAATGAAACTTGTAGCTGATGTTTTTTTCATTCTGCTCCCACATCGATATCGAGGTTAAAGACTCTCATTAGCACATACCCCCCTATGCCCCGGCGACGTTCTTCTTTGAATATTCAGGTTTTGTCGTAAACCTTCGCCGATGCCGCGCGGAGCAACTTAGCGGAAACTCAAAACCAGAATGGCTGCTTACAATTCAGGCATCACATGAAAAACCCACGACGGCCAACAAAAGTCTAATGGATAAAAATCACATTGCGGGAGGGACAATCCATCTCTACTGGAAATCCCCAGCACAAAAGAAATTTCCGCCATCGGATCCGTCCTCAAGCAAAACCGGAACGAGCGCTCCGGGCAACACGGCCTCCACTCCGCGGGGGGCGTTTTCACCGCCGATCCCGGTCTTCAGCCATCCGGGATCCAGCGCGCTGATGATGACCCCCGAACCCGCAAGTTCTACGGCGAGATCCCGGGTGTATTTATCAATCGCCGCCTTGGAGGCGCTGTACGGGGCGCGCTGCGGGCGGTTCTTGATTCCAGAGCTCACATTGACCACCCGGCCCCATCCGCGATCGACCATCGGCGGAATCAATGCGTTGCAGAGCCGTACCGTTGAAAAGACATTGATCTGAAAAACCCGCTGCCATTCCTCCATCGGAATGGTGAATGCACTGTCGCTCCATTCGCTGATAATTCCGGCGTTGTTATAGAGAATATCCACCGCAACCTTTTCTGCCGCGACCGCATCAATCACGGCCTGATCCCCGGCGGCGGTTCCCAGCTCGCCGGCGGCCACCCGAACGTCAACACCGTATTGTTTCAACCGCGCAACGGTATCGGCACATCGTTCGAGAGACCGGCCGTGCACAATGACATTGCACCCCTGCTCCGCAAGGCCCAAAGCCACCTGCCGCCCGACCCCGCGACTCGACCCGGTCACCAGAGCCCATTTCCCTTGAAGCTTTTTCATCTCATTCCTGTCTGTAGAGCTTCAGTAAATTGAAGCGGTTCTGATAGCGCTCGTTGCCGAGCCCCTCAATCCTGACAAAGCGGGCCTGTCGCGGTTCAAAATGAAAGCGCTGCTCCCCTTCCCGCTTCGAACTGTGACCGTGGAAAACCTGCTCCCACGTTTCCCCATCCGTGGAAACGTGGATCTTAAAATCATAGCGCCGCTGGAACGCAGTATCGAACCCCAGCCCGATCGCCGAAACCGCACCCGGTTTCTTCAAGTCGATCTCGATAAACTGAGAGGTAAATCGCTTGGTGCCGTTTTCTTCGACATAGCTGTCGACTGACCAGACGGTCGTCCAATCGCCGTCGAGCAATGCGGAGGCATCGCCCTCCGCAACGTTGATGAACTCCAGCTCCAGCGGAATTTCCACAACAACGGGTTCAGCATCCGCCGCCTGTACTGCGGCATCCTGCTGTTCCCCGCCATCAACGTTCCAGTCGACCAGCGAAACAAACGGCGGAATCTGGGTCGATACACCGGGGCGCAACGAAACAGCAAAGCGAAGTTCTTTCGCTTCCTTGAAGTGCAAGGCGAGGCGGGTGATTTTCCCCTCATCCGGATACTCCCCGGCAACAACCCTCGACTCCGGCAACGGCTTGGCCTTCATGGCTTCAAAACAGGGCTGAACCTGCCCGTCCGGCATAACGACGGTCAGGGTCAGCGTTTTATTATTGGATGTCAGCGCCACCGTTTTCCCGCCGTCCTTCAACTCCACCTCGGCGGCGGTATGCATAAACCACCACACCTCGGACGGCTGTTCTAAAACCAGTTCATCCTGAACCAGCAACGCGCCGGTCGATCGATCCAGCATGAACCCGCGATGTGCAGACTGTGCATCTTTCGCATAAGCGGGGGTCATATCTCCCACGACAAACCCTCTGCGCGGACCGCTTTCCTCCCGCACAATCTTGCTGTCACTGTCGATGATCTGCTGATAAGCGCCCGACGGGTTAATAACCAGCGTGTTGTGTCCTTCCGGTTTGGCGCGATAGAAGTGGTACCGACTGTCCTCATAGCTGAAAAAGTTGGAGAGGTAGGGAGGCCCGGCGAGGTCAAGCGCCCAGCGTACGCCGTCGCAATCATACACGAAGGTTCCGACATCGGAGTGGGCATGACTCTGCCACGGGCGGCCGAACTTGAACCCGGCCCAGCCCGCCAGCGGACTGCTCCAATTCGCGCGCAGCGCCCCGACTTCGATCCGGCCGAAGGTCGCATCCAGCGGAAGCGCAGCGGAGCCGCTCTGCACCGCCGGATCATCCCAGCAAAGCCCCTGCACGGAACCGCGCTGATTTTCCAATCCCTGAAGATGGCGAAATGCCGTTGCCAGCGAGTCGCTGCCGGTGGCTCCGGCCAGCCAGCACATCCAGTAAGCGGGATTGATGCGCGAGGTGCCGTCGGCATAGTTGAATGTTCCCGTCGGCCCGGTCGTCGTCGTCAAATACACGCCGGTTTTTGCAAGCCCCGGGTGATCGAGCAACCCGAACAGGGTTCCCAGACTGTTTTGGACTGACGCCAGCCCCATCGTCATACCGGTCATCCCGTAACCGAAATAACCCGACCCTTCATCCCAAGCCCCGTCCGGAAGCAGCCCGTCCAACGTCCCGACCTTAATCGAAGAAAGCCCCTTCGCAATCACTTCATGAGCCAGACCGGAAAAGTCCTTGCTGTCGAGCAGTGCCGATGCAACGACCAGCGCGGCCCCGTTGCATACGCCGTTATGATTATTGTAATAGACATTATCCGGACGATCCGCGCCGACCCACCAGATGCCCCCGTCAAAACTTTCGAGATAAACAGCCAGACTGACAGCCCCGAGATTCTTCTCCGCATCGCGGCGCACTGTTTCCGAGAGATCTTCATAAAGCCAGTCATAGGCAGTTGCCACCCCGACGGAAACCATCGCCTGATCCAGCTTCCAGCCCTTGCTCCACATCGGCTTTTCGTAAGCCGCCGCCATGATTTCCTGAGCGCGGTTGAGATAGCGGGGCTCCCCCTCCATCCGGTAAACTAGCGCCAGATTCATCAGATCCGACTCCGTATTCCGCCCGATCTTCACCGGGACATCCAACAGCGCATCCGCTTGTCTCTTCACATCCCGATACCATGCCTGGCGGCGCTCGCTCGTCGCGATCCGCTCGCGGATTTTTTTCCAATCATTGGAAACCCCCATCAACCGGGGGCGAGCCGACACCCCGTTCGCCGCCCGCAAAGCAACCGTCTTTTCCGTCACCTCCCACTCCACGCCCGGTTTCTGAGCAAGCGCACTCCAACCGGAATCCGCAAACAAAAAAATGCTCAGCACACATAAAAATACCTTCATCATAATTAACTCCTCTTTACCTTATTTTTCATCCCAAACATTCGACCTGTTGATTCTATATTCCGGATCAAAAACACTTAAACTGATTCTCATCGAACCGAACCGAGCCCCCTGCATCGAGCGGAATCGTAACGGTTGCACCTCGATACTCAACTTGAAGCTCGCGTCCATGCAGCGAATGGATACGCGCCTCCACCAACCTTCCGTTCGCCCAGCGTATATCCACCGCAAATCCGCCCCGCGCGCGCATGCCGTGGATCTCACCAGCGCTCCAAGCGGTTGGCAACGACGGCAGCAGATAGATCACCCCATTCCTAGATTGCAGTAGCAATTCCGCCACAGCGGTGGTCACCCCCAGGTTAGCCTCAATCTGGAACGAGGGAAAACCCTGCGCAACTTTTTCGAGCGGATAGATCGATGAAAGCAAGTTGGGCAACGTGTATCGCGAAAACATGTCCAGCAGCACGTCCTCCGCCAGATCGCCTTCGCGCAATTGCGCCCAGAACAAAGTCTTCCAGGCTTGGCTCCAGCCGGTGTCGTCCGAGTCGGGGTCGGCCTCGGCGGCGGCGATTCGCTTATCTAGCGCCTTCCGGGCCGCGGCGGCCAGCGCGGGTGTTTCTTCTAGAGTGATGTCGCTGCCGGGATAGAGCCCGTAGAGGTGCGAATAGTGGCGATGGGCCGGTTCGAAATTCTCAAACGGGCGGCTCCATTCCATCAGTGCTCCATCCGGCCCAATCCGATAGCCTCTGAGATCGTTGAGGCGCGCGCACAGCTCACGGCGGAATGTTTCATCCCGCCCTAGGATTTCGGAGGCCGCCAACGTATTCGTGAATAGCTCGCGAATGATGGTCATATCCATTGTCGGTGCTGGCGCAATCGATCCCCAGCGGGTTTGACCATTTTCATCGATATAATTGAAGCGGTTTTCCGGGGATGTCCCCAGCGGGGTGATCCATTGTCCCGACGCATCCCGAACCAACCAGCCGAAGAAAAACTCACAAGCGCTTTTCATCAGTGGATACGCGTCGTTTTCCAGAAAATCGCGGTCGCCAGTATATTCATAATGTCTGAAAAGGTGCTGAGCCAGCCAACCGCCTCCTAGAGGCCAATAGGTGGTATGTGCTTCGTGGTCCACCGGCTGCGCGCCGCGCCAGATGGTGGTGTTATGATGGGCCACCCAGCCATCCAATCCATACATGTCGCGAGCCACCGACTGGCCATTCGCCGCAAGCTCGCGAATCAGCCGCAATAGCGGTTCATTGCATTCATTCAACCCACAAAGATTGGCTGGCCAATAGTTCATCTGGAGATTGATATTGAGCGTGTAGGCACTCGCCCACGGCGGAACGGGATGATGATTCCAAATCCCCTGCAGGTTGAGCGGCTGCGTTCCCTCGCGAGATCCGGAAATCATCAAATAGCGACCGAAATGAAACAGTAGTTCGGCCAGCTCTGCGGAATCGCCCGCCGCGAAGCGCCGGTCGACCGGCAGATCTTGGTTTCGGTCTTCGCCCAGCTTCAGTCCGACCCGGTTAAACAGTGCTGAATAATCTTCGACATGCCTCCGACGAAGCGTCTCGTAGTCACGGTTGGCAACAACATCCAGCCGTCCGACAGCGAGCGCCATCTCGTCCGTTCCCTCGCGCACCGGATGCTTATCGAACCCATTAAAACTCGAAGCCGCCGAAAATAGAAGAACGACCTCATCAGCCTGTTCGACACGCAAGGTGCCGTCGCTTTCGGTAATGGTTCCCCCGCAGTTTTGAATATTTAAAACAGCACAGAAACGCAGACCCTGCCCCTGCTCGCCTCGGTAGACATGTGTGGCAAGTTCCGGCTTGCGCGTTCCGTCGGCATTCCACAGACGGGAATATTTCCAGACTTCGCCACGGGCCTCAATGGTTTCTAGCTTACGTTTGGCCACAAAGTCCGGCATCTGCCCGCGCATGCGAAGCATACCCTCCGCATGGGTTTCATAGACCACCGGATGAATCGACTCGAGACGGATAGAAAAATTGAGCGCGCTCTTCCGGTCGGCGCTCAGTCGCATCACAATCAGCTGGTCCGCATGGCTGGCAAACACCTCGCGTGAAAACTGAACGCCGTCCACCTGATACTCCACACGACAGACCGCCTGTTCCAGATCAAGCTCTCGCCGATAGTGGGCCGGTTCGCCAGCGTGGTCAAATTCAAGATAAAGATCGCCGAGCGGTTGATAGACTGCCGGAACGGCTCCGAGCCAATTGCGGGTTACAAACGATTCAACGTCCGCATACTGTCCCGCCCTGATTTTTTCAAGAACCTGCGGAAGATCCGTCCGCACATCCAGCGGAAGATCACGCGATCCAGGATAACCGGAATAGAGCGTGTCCTCGTTCAACTGCAGGTGTTCGGTGTCAACACCCCCAAACACCATGGCGCCCAACCGCCCGTTCCCGAGGGGGAGCGCCTCGTCCCACGATGTTGCCGCTCGGTCGTACCACACCCGCAAGCCGCAACCCTGAACAGCGAATGCAATTTCCGCCGAAAAAACCGTAACTAGCAATACCCATTTGATCATATAAACATCCCGTTAAAGTGACAGAAAGCCTCCCAGAGACTGGACACCTGAATCATCAAGCGAAAACATGTTTTCCGAGCCCTAGTGAACATCGAGGTTCTTGGAGATGCGCCAATCGCAATCCCGACCACTGTTAAGAACACGAACGTCCCTCATTTCACTCCCTCTCCTTTTTTTGATTATTGAAAACATA
>JAEIOF010000083.1 GCA_016342445.1 Verrucomicrobiota bacterium
ACTCCGCGATCCGTTCCATGATCAGCTCACCGATCTTCCCGTAGGCTTCGCGCCCCCCGCCGAGTGCCTGAATCTCTTCTTTCGTAATCAATTTCCCGAAAAGAACGGAAATCGGCTTCGGCTCCCATCCATCGCTATGCTTAGACCAGGCCTCGTAGGAACCATGCACATAAACAGGAACGACAGGCGCCATCCCCTTGGAAACCAAAAAGCCAATGCCGGGTTTCGGCGGCTGAAGTTCGCCCGTCTCCGAGCGCGTTCCCTCCGGGAACAATGCAACGGATGCGCCATCCCGCAACAACTGAATAGCGGTTTTCATTGCTTTAATATCGCCCTTGTCACGATCCAGCGGAATCACACCGACCTTATGCAAAAACCAATGCATAAAGCCTTTTTTAAACAACGTGTCGCGGGCCATAAAGTGAGTCATCCGCGTCCGATACGTACACGCGCCAACTGCCGGGGGATCAATATAACTGGCGTGGTTCGATGCGATAATCACTCCACCCGTCTTCGGCACATTCTGCAATCCGTAGAATTTGATCTGATTCTTCAATCGCAGACAGACCCGGAAAAAATTACAGGTAATGCTGTACCAGATCGGGTTAATCATTTTATCGGAACGGGGCTTCTCCAGCTCTGTGATGCGTCCCATCAGAATCCGGGCGACCCCTTCCACATCGTGTTCCGAGGTATCAATCACATACGCCCCGTCCGCGATTTTCAGCGGCGCGGCCTTGCGGGAGGAATCTTTTTCGTCGCGCCGCTGCAGCGATTCAAGCACCTCCTGCGCCTTTTCGGTTTCGCCGCGCGCCACCAGCTCCGCATGACGGCGCTGCGCCCGCTCCTCCGGGTTCGCATCCAGATAAAATTTATACGGGGTTTTCGGGAAAACCACCGACCCGATATCGCGCCCTTCCATCGCCAGCGACCCGAGCTTTTTCAGCTTGCGCAGACGCGCCACCACAAACGCACGCACCGCCGGCATCGCCGCAATATCCGAAACCGCCTCGCGCACCTCTTTATCGCGCAGCGCCTCGCCCGGCTCCACGCCATCGATGGAGAAAACCACCGCGCGGTCGCGCACCTCAAATTTCCATTTGGACTTCAGCAGAACCGGCAGAACCGCCATCGGGTTTTTGGGGTTTACCCCCTCCTGAAGCATCTTCCAGGTCACCCCGCGATAAAACGCCCCTGAATCCACATAAACACAATTCAAGCGCTTGGCCGCCTCGCGTGCCACGGTCGATTTCCCGGAGGCCGCCGGCCCGTCAATTGCAATAACTCGCTGTTTTTTCATTCGCTTTTTCCGCCCAGTTTTTCCAAATGCTTCCAAAATTCAGGATACGACGTCGCCACACAATCCACATCGCCCAGCCTCACCGGCCCGTCCGCAAACAGGCTTAGCACCGCCATCGACATCGCGATCCGATGATCGCCGTGCGAAGCCAGCGGCTCCTGAGGGGCAGTCAGTTTCGCCGAACCGTGCACCGTCATGCCGTCCGCGTGCTCTTCGACCTCGACGCCGAACGCGCGCAGGTGCCCCGCCGTCACCGCAATCCGATCGCTCTCTTTCACACGAAGCTCCGCCGCATCGCGGATCACCGTCTTTCCCTGCGCCAGTGCGCCGAGCACGGCCACCAGCGGAAGCTCATCAATCAGATTCGGGATTTCATCACCGCCAACCGCCGTACCGCGCAACGGTGCGCCGCGCACATAAATCGTGCCGATCGGATCACCCTCTTTTTCAATCAGCTCCGTTTTAATCTGCGCGCCCATCCGCTTCAGCACATCCAGCAGCGCCGTGCGCCTCGGATTCAGACCCACCCCGCGCACGATCAATTCCGCGCCGGGGCGCGCAGCGACCGCCGCAATCCAAAACGCGGCCGACGAAAAATCGCCCGGCACGGTGATGTCCCGTGCATCCACCTGCGGCCCCAAGGGGCCGAACCCCTGCACACTGATTTCAAGGCCATTCACATCAATAGGAATTTCCAAGGTTTGGAAAAGTTTTTCGGTATGGTCGCGCGTCGGGCGCGGCTCCACCACCGTCGTCTTCCCCTCGGCGAAAAGCCCGGCCAGCAGCACACAGGATTTCACCTGCGCCGAGGCCATCGGCAACTCGTAGCGGATGCCGCGCAGCGGCGTTCCGGAAATCGTCATCGGCAGGGTGCCCTTCTCGCCGGTCAGCTCAATCTTCGCGCCCATCTTTTCGAGCGGGTCTTTGATGCGGCCCATCGGACGGCGCGAAAGCGACTCGTCACCGATCATCGTCACCGTCATTTTCTGCCCCGCCAGCAGCCCGGCCAGCAGACGCGTTCCGGTTCCGGAGTTGCCCAGATCGAGCGGATTGGCCGGCTCCTTGAATTTGCCGCCGGTTCCGGTGATCTTCAGCACATCGCCTTCAAATTTAGATGAGGCTCCCAGCGCGCACATCGCGTGCAGTGTGCTCATCGCATCTTCGCCGGTCAGAAAGCCTTTAATCACCGACGTGCCTTTCGCCAGCGCGGCGAGCATCGCAATACGCTGGGAAACGCTTTTGTCGCCGGGCACGCAAAGTTCGCCGCCGAAGGTTGAAACAGGATGAACCGTTTTTGAGTGCATTAACCCAACAGCTCCTTGCGTTGTTCGCGGGCGACTGAAAACCAGGCGGTCAGCTGTTCGCCGTCGCCTGCGTCGATCAACCCCTCGAACTCATCGAGCTGTCCGCGAAAAGTTTTCAACGCGGCCTTCAGCGCGGGCGCGTTGGTGCAGACGATATCGCTCCAGACCTCCGGCGACCCTTCCGCAATGCGGGTGGTGTCGCGGAAGCCGGTTCCGCAAAACAGACCGTCATGAACCGAACGCACCAGCGTCGCCGCGATCACGTGCGGCAGATGGCTGGTGGCCGCCAAAATCTCATCGTGCGCTTCCGGCGTCATCACACGCACCGTGGAGCCGACGTTTTTCCAAAGGCTGGAAACTTCGGTGTTTTCGGCCGCGACAACGGTCACGGACCCTTCATAAAGGTCGGCATCGCCCGCTTCAATGCCCTGCTGTTCCGAACCGCAGATCGGGTGTGAGCCGACAAACTTCGCGTCGGTTCCCTGAAGAAGATCGTTCATCAACGTTGCCAGTTCTGCTTTGGTGCTTCCGACGTCGGTCAAAATTGCGCCGGGCTTGAGCCCGCCCAGACAGACCATCGCCAGTGTAGGAATGGTTAGGATCGGAACACAGAACACAACGAGGTCGGCGCCGTTGACCGCTTCCCGCGGATCCGCAAAAACGGCATCGGCCGCGCCGAGCGCCAGGGCGGCGTCGCGGGTTTCGGCGCGCCGCGCGTAGGCGCGGACATTCACGGGCACCTCGCGCTTCTTGAGCGCGAGCCCCAGCGAGGAGCCCATCAGCCCCAGTCCCATGACAGCAATTGTTTTCATTTTCATTTTCCAAACATTGGAAGCGTTTCTAACGGATTTTTCCAGGGTTTGGAAAAATAAACGTTCCTTTTTCCAAGGCTTGGAAGATTCAGCCTGCGGTAACGATGCTCGGGGTGTAGTCGGCGGGCGGCTCGTAACCAAGCAGCGTGATGCAGGTGGCGGCCAGATTCGCGATGCCCGCGCCGTCCACGCCCGCCAGACGGACGTTGGAGGTTCCGGCCGGATCGTAAACAATGCCGGGAACCGGATTGAGCGAGTGCGCGGTCTTCGGTTTGCATTTGCCGTCCGAGGCCATCACCAGCTCGCCGGTCTTTTTATCCAGCTCGCACATGTCGTCAGAGTTGCCGTGGTCGGCGGAGCAAACCATGATGCCGTTGGCTTTTTTCAGCGCTTCCATGATGCGGCCGACGGATTCATCGACCGCTTCAACCGCGACCTTGACGGCTTCGACGACGCCGGTATGGCCGACCATATCGCCGTTCGGGAAGTTGAGGCGGATGAATTTGTATTTTCCGCTCTCGATGGCTTTGACCACTTCATCGGTGATCTCTTTGGATTTCATGCGCGGCGCGTTTTCGAACGGGCACACATCGGAAAGAACTTCCTGCCAGGTTTCGGTCGCGAATTTGCCGGAGTTGTTCCCATTAAAGAAATAGGTGACGTGACCGAACTTCTGGGTTTCGGAAATGGCGAACTGCTGTACGCCCGCATTGGAGAGGTATTCGCTCATGGTGCGGTCGATGGCCGGCGGGGTGACGAGATACTTTTTCGGCAGCTTGAGGTCGCCGTCGTACTGCATCATTCCGGCATAGATGACGTCGGGCTTGGGGCCGCGTTCGAATTCGGTCAGCTCGTCGGCCTCGAAGGCTTTGGTGATTTCGAGCGAGCGGTCGCCGCGGAAGTTGAAGAAGACCACGCTGTCGCCGTCGACAATCGGGCCGACGGGTGCGCCGTCGCGTTCAATAATGAAGGGGGGCAGATCCTGATCGAGAATGCCGGGTTTTTCCGCGCGGAAGGTTTCGACCGCCTCGCGCATGGAGGCGAAGGCGCGGCCTTCGGCTTTGACGTGGGCTTTCCAGCCGCGGGCGACCATGCTCCAGTCGGCATCGTAGCGGTCCATGGTGATGTTCATGCGGCCGCCGCCGGAGGCGACGCAATAATCGACGGAGCCATCGGCGTTGATGCCTTCCAGAAATTTGTCGAAACGTTCAACGTAGTCGAGCGCGGAGGTGGGCGGCACGTCGCGGCCGTCGATCAGCGGATGAATCCGCGCTTTTTTGACCCCCTGCTCTTTCGCCTTGTTGAGCATGGCTTCGAGGTGGTTGAGGTTGGAATGAACATTGCCGTCTGAAAAGAGGCCGATGAAATGCATCGTGGAGTTCTTGTCGTTCACATTGGCGACCAGCTCCTGCCAAACGGCCCCTTCGAACATCGCGTTCGATGCGATCGCGGCACCGACCAGCGCCGCGCCCTGCTCGAACACCCGCCCGCAACCGATGGCGTTGTGTCCCACTTCAGAATTGCCCATGTCGCCGTCGTCCGGCAGACCGACCGCCTTGCCGTGAGCCTTCAGCTCGGTATAAACCGCGTGCTCGTGCAACCAGTCCAGATTCGGTGTGTTCGCAATTTTCACATAGTCACTGGCCGGATTTTTTCCGATGCCGACCCCGTCCATAATGACGAGCACAACCGGGCCTTCCGGCCCCGCAAAAACAGTCGATTTTTTCAATTCGTTCATAATTTTTCCTTTATAAAAAGCTTTTCACTTCGTGAGCGGAGAAGTAAACGCCCTGCCGCGGTGCCTTAAAAGTTCAAAGTGCCAAAAACTTGCAATGAAAGCCTCGGCGTGTAGCATCGGCCAGTTCAATTTAATAAAGGAAGTCTATGGCCAAAGAAGAAGCATTGGAATTTGAGGGTGTTGTTGAAAAGGTACTGCCCGCCACGCTCTATAACGTAAAGCTGGAAAACGGGCATGTGATCCTTGCGCACATCTCCGGCAAAATGCGCAAGCATTTCATCCGAATCGCAATCGGCGACCGCGTGACGGTGGCAATGTCCCCCTACGACCTCACCAAAGGACGCATCACCTTCCGTCATCGCACATAGGATTAATTAGGATAAGGGAGCTATGGCTGAGAAGCGGAGCTTATGGGGAAGCAAAGTCGGGTTTCTGCTGGCGGCGATCGGCTCGGCGGTGGGGCTGGGCAACATCTGGCGCTTCAGCTACATGGCCTACGAAAACGGCGGCGGCGCGTTCCTGATCCCCTATCTGGTTGCCCTGCTCTGCGCCGGCATTCCGCTGATGATTCTCGAGTACGCGCTCGGTCACCGCGAAAAGGCCTCGCCCCCGCTGGCCTTCGCCCGCACCCACCCGCTCTGGGAACCGCTCGGCTGGTGGATGCCGGTCGTCGCCTTTTTCGGAATCAATCTCTTCTACGCCGTCGTCATCGGCTGGTGCGCAAACTATTTCTGTCTCTCGCTCAACCTCGGCTGGGGCGCCGACACCGAAGCCTTCTTCTTTAAGGAGTTTCTGCAAGTCAGCGACAGCCCCTTTGCGCTGGCGGGCATCCGCTGGCCAATTCTCATCAGCACCGCGCTGGCCTGGCTGACCTGCTGGAGCATCTGCTACCGCGAAGTCAACCACGGCATTGAAAAGGCCAGTATGGTTTTTATGCCGCTGCTGGTGGTGCTCACGCTGATCCTCGTCGGCTGGTCCCTGCGGCTCGACGGCGCGATGGATGCGATCAAAGAGTTCTACCTTAAAGCCGACCTCTCCAAAATCAGCCTCGCGACAGCCGCGGGCCGCAAGGTCTGGGTGGCGGCGTTCGGGCAGATTTTCTTCACCCTCTCGCTCGGCTTCGGCATCATGATCACCTACGCCAGCTATCTTCCGAAAAAAACCGACATCACCGGCAACGCATTGGTCACCTGCTTTCTCAACTGTCTCTACTCCATTATTGCGGGCTTTGCGGTCTTCGGAACCATCGGCTTCATGGCCAAAGCCAAAGGCGTCCCGTTTGAAGAAGCCATCGCCAGCGGCCCCGGCCTCGCCTTCGTCGTCTACCCCGAAGCCATCAACCAGCTTCCGGGGCTCAACCAGCTCTTCGGGGCGCTCTTCTTCCTCGTTCTGATTGTCGCGGGTATTTCCTCCATGATCTCGCTCACCGAGGCGTTCAGCTGCTCCATCTGCGATAAATTCTCCATTTCCCGCAAAAAAGCCGTCACGATCATCTGCTCGATCGGCCTGCTCGGCAGTCTGCCCTTCACCACCCGCGCCGGACTGATGATTCTCGACATCGTCGACCACTTCATCAACAACTACGCACTGATTGTTGGCGGCGTGGTCGAATGCGTTCTGGTCGGATGGCTCTTTAAATCGCAGGTCATGCGCCGGCACGTCAACGAATCGGGGGGGCTGCGTCTATTCCCGCTCTGGGACATCTGCGTGCGGTTCATCACCCCTGTTGTGTTGCTGGTCATCCTCATCGGAGCCCTGCTGACGGACTTCTCCGCAGCCTACGGCGGCTATCCGGTCAAAGCCCTGCTTTTCATTGGCGGCGGCATTCTCTTCTTCACCTGGCTCGGCTCATTCATCCTCAGCCACGTCCCGTGGAAACCCGAAAAAATGAAAACCGAGCACAAACCGGACGAAGAGCACCTGTTAACCTGAACATTGCGCATTCCTTATATTGACAAACATCAGCAGCTGCCCTAACTTCTCCGCCTTTGTGTTAACCCCAAATCAATTTTTAAGGGGGTGTTATAAAATATGGCAAGTACTACATGTGAAGTAAAACTCCGCCGCGGAGAGCCCGTCGAAAAAGGACTCCGTCGCCTCAAGAAACTCCTCGATCGCGAAGGGATTCTCAAGAATATGCGCGGACGTAAACACTACGAAAAACCCGGCGACAAACGTCGTCTGAAACAGGCAGCAGCCCGCACCCGCGCAGCGCGCGATGCCCGCGAAGCCCGCAATAACAACCATTAATTTAACCAGAAGGTTTATGAACCATGGCAAATATTAAAAGTGCTCAAAAACGAATTCGCTCGTCCGAAAAACGACGCGTCGACAACCTCGCGGTTAAAACGCGTGTGAAATCGGCTCGTCGCAAAACGCGCGAAGCGATTAGTGCTGGAGTTGCTGAAACGGCTGAAATAGCCGTTCGCGAATATAGCTCGGTGCTCGATAAAGCCGTCAAACGCGGCGTTATCAAAAAGAACACCGCGATTCGCCGCAAGACCCGCGCGACCGAAGCGCTGCGCAAACTTCAAGCGTAGTCGCGTTTTTCCAAGCCTTGGAAAAACAGAAAAGCCGTCCTGAAAAGGGCGGCTTTTTTTGTTCCGGTTTGAGCAAGCAAAGCGCGAGGCCGCTTTTAAAGCTCCGTCGCACGTTGTTGAACCATTCACTTCGTTCATTATTTGCATGCGCAAATTATCATTCGCTTCGCGAAGCGGGCCGGAGCACTGCAACGGGGATTACCAGGCGGCAATGGTCATGCTGACCACTTTACGGGCGAGATCATCGGCGGCGCTCGGCAACGCGGCGGACTTGCCGGTGGTCAGGTCGGCGGCATACGGAAACTCCGATTCGCCCGCCACACTCGGGATCTCACGAAGCACATCCCCCGTCGCGGCATCATACAACACCGCCGAGGCGGTCAGTACCACCCGGTACTCGCTCGCCAGCGTGTTGTGCTCGCGGTCATAGGCCAGCGCATGGAGATTATATCCGGTCAGCGTCACCTTCAGCACCGCATCGGCCTCGCTCTCCGAACGAAGAGACAGCCGCCCGTCCATCTGCACTTCGGCGCGCAGAGCCTTCATTGTCTGCACCTCGATCGAGGGCTCCTCGGTCCCGTTCACAATGCTCAGACTCACGGTCTGAACGGACTCCGGAAGATTGCTTCCCATCTGATAGCCGGTGCAGCCGGCGAAGATCAAAGAGAGGGCGAAGAACGGAAGAAGTTTTACAAATTTCATGGCGACACATTAGAAGAGCGCCCCGTTCACGGTCAAGCTAAGAGTCGACCGGACGCCGCCTTCCGGCATACGAGATCCGGAATTCGGAACGGAGAACCGCTCCCTGCCCGCAACCCGTATCCCGAATCCTTAAAAAACACCGTCTGCGCTTGATTCGCC
>JAEIOF010000084.1 GCA_016342445.1 Verrucomicrobiota bacterium
TTTCCAGCAAAACGACACGCTGTTTATTCCCGGCGTCATGACGCCGTCAGAAATTGAACAGGGGCTTTCGCTCGGCTGCAAGATGCTCAAGTTTTTCCCGGCCGGCGCTGCGGGCGGCACCAATATGCTCAAAAATATGGCGGCGCCTTACGCCTCGTTTGGTGTCAATTTCTGCCCGACCGGCGGCGTGAGCCTTGAGAACATGAACGACTGGCTTGCGCTTCCGATGGTCAGCGCGATCGGCGGGTCCTGGCTTGCCACGCAGAAGCAGATCGCGGCCAAAGAGTGGGACGTCATCACCGCTCAGGTCAAAGCCGCTCTGGCCAAAGCCGCCGCACGTTGATTTTTCCAATACCTGGAACCAACCGCGCCAGGCGGGTTGGTTTTTCCCAGGCATGTTTATTTCAGAACGGCGCAGACGTCTTCTTCGCTGTGGGCAAATGCCACCTTAATGAAGGCGATCTTCCGGCCGATTTTATCTGATTCCGCCGTACGAGCGGCCTGGAAGGCCTCTTCCTTCAGGCTCATGTTTCCGCCGCTGGCTTTGATGGCGGCTTCGACCGCCCGGAAGCGGGTGGTCTTAATGATCTCGGCCATTTCAAACAGTCCGAGAATCAGGTTGGCACCGTAGCCGCGACCGATCACGTCGTAGCCGGGGCGGCCGAATCCGTGCTCGGACGTCGGCGCATGGTCGGGGCGGAAGACGCCCTGCCAGCCGAGATCAACCAGTGTGTGCACCACTTTGGCCAGTTCCTCGCGGTGCTCGGCGTGGTGGCCTTCACGGAAGTTTTTGCCGTCGGTTTCAACCGGGCGCAGATGGATGTGGGGGAAGATTTCGTCGATGCTCATCCCCTTCATTTGTCCATACTCGGCGATCTCGCGGATCATATGGGTGATGTCGCGATTTTTGGCGTTGGCCATCAGTGAGCCGATGCAGAAGTTGGCGCCGCAGCCGTGATCGAGCAGAAATTTATAGCCTTTGCATCCGCCGACCGCACGCGGGGTTCCGAGGAAGGGCGTGAAGGCCGGGTCGTCGGAATGGCAACAGAGGCGGACGCCGGCGGCGTTGGCCACCGGGACGGCGTGGTCGAGGAAGTAGGCGATGTGCTTGCGCAGTTCGGCGACATCCATCCCTTCATATTTTGAAACTGCGGCGCGAAAGTTTTCGATGGAAAATCCCGCCTGCGCGCCGGGCAGTCCGGCGGTGATCATATCGGCCAGATCCTTTTGCCGCTGCGGATCGTTCTGCAGGTACTTTTCCCAATAGGTGCGGGCTTCTTTGATTTCTTTGGCGGAGAACGAGCCGTCGTCGATATAGCCCTGTTCGGTTTCGTGGCGTTTCAGCAGGTAAATGTCAAAGGCGGCAAAGGCGGCGTGGATGTATTTCAGGCTCTTCGATCCGTCGGGGAGGGTGGCCATGCCGGTGCGTGTCCAGTCGGCCACCAGCATAAAGTTGCCGACCACATTGCAGACGCCGAAGCGGCCGAGGTTGCGCAGGCTCTCGTTGTAGTTGGCGATATGCTTGTCGCGGTTTGGGCTGCCGTTTTTGATGTCTTCGGTGAAAACCAGGCTTTCCGCTGTATCCCAGATCAGGCCGGTCGGCGTTCCGTTGGCTTGATACCATTGAAAGAGGGGCATGCCTTCCACTCCGGACGGAGCGTCGGCGTGCGGCAGAAATTCCACTTCAATTTTACGTTTAGCCACTTCTTCTTCGGTCCAGACCTGTCCGGCCGGGATGTGGTGCAATGCGGTGATCACGTTGGTTACGCCCGGGGTTTGGCGGATGTTCCGAATGGTGACGATGTCTTCGGGGCCAAACCAGCGCATGCCGGCGCGCACCCGCTCGCGGTTCCAGTTTTTATTACGAATTTCGCTCATAAGCCTGCTCCTGTTTTTAAGCGGCCGGAATATGGACAGGTTGGATGTGAAAGGCAATCTTTTTGCTTGATAAAAAACAATAAAACCGTTATCTCAAACAATTGAGAGAGATTTTGAAAAGGGAGCCGCGATGAAGAAAAATCTACTGATTGCGCAGTCCGGCGGGCCGTCGCCTGTTATTAACAGTTCTTTGCGTGGCGTGGTTGAAGCCGCCAAGGCGTTCCCGGATCAGATCGACACCATTTATGCCGGGTGGCACGGAATCGAAGGGGTTCTTAAAGAGGAGCTGCTCAATTTATCCGTTCAATCCGAAGAGGAAGTTTCTCTTCTTCGCAATACGCCTGCCGCTGGCGCCATCGGTACCTGCCGCTATAAAATCAAAGCACATCAGCAAGAGGACTTTGATCGCGTGGTGGAGGTGCTCCGCGCGCACAACATCGGCTACTTTCTCTACAACGGCGGTAACGATTCCATGGATACCGCCAATAAGATCGCCAAGCTCGCGCAGGAGCGCGGGCTCGACGTCATCGGCATCGGCGTTCCGAAAACGATCGATAACGATGTTGGCGACAGCGAATTTAAACTGATTGACCACACGCCGGGCTACGGATCGGTCGCCCGTTACTGGAGTCATATCGTTCAGAATGCGGAAGAAGAAAACCGCGGCTCGTCGCCCGCCGACCCCGTGCTTGTCCTGCAGGCGATGGGACGCAAAATCGGTTTCATTCCCGCCGCCGCCCGTCTGGCCGACCCGAAGCGCGAAACGCCGTTGCTGATTTTTCTCTCTGAAGCCGGCCTTTCGATGGCGGCGATGGCCGACAAAATTAACGACACCGTTAAAGAGCGCGGTCGCGCCGTTGTCGTTCTAAGCGAAGGATGCGATGTCGGTGATCTCGGATTTACCAAAGACAAATTCGGTCATGCGCAGTTCGGCGCAAGTCAGACCACCGTGCAGCAGGCGCTGGTCAACTATCTCAACGCCAACGGCATCCGGGCGGCAGGCAACGCGCGCGGGCAGACGTATGGAACCGATCAGCGCGCCACCGCCATCTACGCGTCAACGGTCGATCTCGACGAAGCCTATCGCGCCGGGCAGAAAGCCGTTCTGCTGGCCGTTGCGGGCGAGGGCGGATTTATGTCCACCATTCTGCGTGAGCCGGGGCTGATCTATCAGGTTCGTTACGACAAAGCCCCGCTCGAACTCGTCGCCAACTCCGAGCGCTTCTTCCCGTCCGAGTGGATCACCGCCGACGGCAGCGACGTGACCGACGATTTTGTAAGCTACTGTACCCCGCTCATTGGCGAGGACTGGCCGAGTGTTCCAATGGTTGGAACCCTCCAGCGCTTTACCCGTTTCAACCCGGTTTTTGCCGAGCAGAAACTGACCGCATATATTCCCGAAGATTACCGATAAGGAGAAAAATGGACTACATCGCCCAACTGAAACAACTGACCAAACAGAATGATTATTTCATCGGATTCGACAGCGATGGCTGTGTGTTCGATACCATGGAAGTGAAGCACAAAGAGTGCTTCTGTCCGGCGTTTATCAAACATATGGGTTGTCAGCCGGTCAGCAAAGCCGCCCGCGAAGTCTGGGACTTTGTGAACCTCTACAGCAAGACCCGCGGCTGTAACCGGTTTTTGGCTCTTCAGTATGCCCGCGACCTGCTGCGGTCACGCAAAGACGTTCAGGCCCGTAATTTCAAGGTGCCGGAGCTCCAGGAGCTCGACGCATGGATCAAGCGCGAAACCAAGCTCGGCAATCCAGCGCTGAAAGCAGAGGTTGAAAAAACAGGGAATGAAGAATTGGGAAAAATGCTGGCGTGGAGCGTTGAGGTCAACGAGCGGGTTGCCGACATGGTGTTCGGCATGCCGCCATTCCCGTTTGTGATGGATGTGCTGAAGCAGGCGCAAGGCAAAGCCGACATGATCGTCGTTTCCCAGACGCCGCTCGAAGCACTGACTCGCGAGTGGGAAGAAAATGAAATGGACGGCTATATCGAAATGATCGCCGGCCAGGAGCACGGCACCAAGACGGAGCACATCCATTTTGCCACCGAGGGCAAGGGCTATGAGTCCAGCAAAATCCTGATGGTCGGCGATGCCCCCGGCGACTACAAAGCCGCGGCGGAAAACCAGGCGCTCTATTATCCGATCATTCCCGGAAACGAAGAAGCCTCGTGGGAACGTCTGGCCAAAGAAGGTCTCGCGAAGTTTTTTGATGGAACGTTTGCCGGTGATTATCAGCAGATGTTGCTGGAAGAGTTCGATGCCGCGTTGCCGGAAAATCCTTCGTGGGAATAAATGTTAATTAAGGAGAAAAGAATGAAAGCAGATATAGGTCTGATTGGTTTGGCCGTGATGGGCGAGAACCTGGTTCTCAACATGGAAAGCAAGGGATTCACCGTGGCGGTGTTCAATCGTACGGTTGAAAAAGTCGATGCGTTTGTCACGGGACGCGGCGCGGGCAAGAATTTTATCGGCTGCCACAGCATCGAAGAGCTTTGTGATTCTCTTGAACGTCCCCGCAAGGTGATGATGCTCGTGAAGGCGGGCCAAGCGGTGGACAGCTTTATCGAACAGGTCATTCCCCATCTTGAAGAGGGCGACATCATTATCGATGGCGGCAACTCTCACTTCCCGGACACGATTCGTCGCGCTGAATATGTCGAAAGCAAAGGGCTGCTTTACATCGGCACCGGCGTTTCCGGCGGCGAAGAAGGCGCGTTGCTCGGCCCATCCATCATGCCCGGCGGTTCGCCCGCCGCCTGGCCGGCCGTGAAGCCGATCTTTCAGAAAATCTCGGCCCAGACCGATGCGGGCGAACCCTGCTGCGAGTGGGTTGGCGAAAACGGGGCGGGCCATTTCGTCAAGATGGTTCACAACGGCATCGAATACGGCGATATGCAGATGATCTGCGAAACCTATCAGATGATGAAAGAAGGACTCGGCCTCTCCAACGAAGAGATGCACGACGTCTTCACCGAGTGGAATGCCAGCGAACTCGATTCCTACCTCATCGAAATCACCCGCGATATTCTCGGCTACAAAACCGACGAGGGCGAAGCCGTCATCGATCAGATCCTCGACACCGCCGGACAGAAGGGAACCGGAAAATGGACTGCCGTTTCCGCGCTCGATCTCGGTCAGCCGCTGACGCTGATCGGCGAAGCCGTTTTTGCCCGCTGCCTTTCTGCGCTCAAGGATGAGCGCGTGGCCGCCTCGACGGTGCTGACCGGCCCGGGTGCAAAATTCACCGGCGACAAGGCCGCGCTGATCGAAGACCTCAAGCAGGCGCTCTACGCCTCCAAGATCGTCTCCTACGCGCAGGGCTATCAGCTGATGCGTGCTGCGGCCGATGAATTTGGCTGGAAGCTCAACAACGGCGGTATCGCACTGATGTGGCGCGGCGGTTGTATCATCCGCTCGGTTTTCCTCGGCAAGATCAAAGAGGCCTTTGACACAAATCCCGACCTTGTCAATCTGCTGCTCGCCCCGTTCTTCACCAAGGCGGTTGACGATGCGCAGGCAGGCTGGCGCCGTGTGATTTGCACATCGGTTGAGCTTGGCATCCCGATGCCCGCCATCAGCGCCGCACTGGCCTATTACGACGGCTACCGCGCCGCCCGCCTCCCGGCCAATCTGCTTCAGGCGCAGCGCGACTATTTCGGCGCGCACACCTATGAGCGGCTTGACAAGCCGCGCGGCGAGTTCTTCCATACCAACTGGACCGGGCGCGGCGGCGACACCGCCGCTTCCACTTATATCGTGTAGAAAGGCTAACCACTAATTGACACTAATTTTCACTAATCTTAATTAGTGCGGATTAGTGAAGATTAGTGGTTTGAAAAATCTGATGATCAGTCGATTCGGAGAGAATGTTTCGATTTCCACCGACGAGTTGAAGGCGCTGGTTTTCCAATGTTTGGAAAACTGTGCTGAAAAAGGTTCCAAACCTTGGAAACGTGTTTTGGTTTTACCGCCGGATCACACCCGTTTGAATTCGCAGGCGGGGCCGATCACGGCCATTGCCTATGAATGGCTCACCGCGCGCGGCATTCAGGTTGATATTCTTCCAACCCTTGGAACGCATAATGCCATGACGGAGAAACAGCTCCGCATGATGTTCGGCGACTCGATTCCGCTTGATGCTTTCCGGGTGCACGACTGGCGCAACGGCGTTGTCCGTAAGGGCGAGGTGTCCGGCAAGATGCTCTCTGAACTATCCGGCGGCAAGGTCGACTACACGATCGGCGTCGAAGTGAACAAGATGCTGTTCGACGGCTACGACCTGATTCTTTCGGTCGGGCAGGTGGTTCCTCACGAAGTGGTCGGCATGGCCAACTACACGAAGAACATTGTGGTCGGCGCGGGTGGCGCGGACATCATCAACAAGTCGCATTTTCTCGGCGCGGTTTGCAATATGGAGACGATTCTCGGGCAGACCGATACGCCGGTTCGAAAACTGTTCAACTATGCGGTCGACACCTGTCTTTCCGATTTGCCGATCACCTATATTCTGACCGTGATGGAGCAGGACTATTCCACCGGCGAAATGCACATGCGCGGTTTTTACTCCAGTGATGATGTAGAGTGTTATACCGAAGCGTGTGAACTTGCCCGGAAGGTGAATATCACCTTGCTCGACCGCGAGCCGAAAAAAGTCGTCGTCTATCTCGATCCGCACGAATTCCAAAGCACCTGGCTCGGCAACAAGGCGGTCTATCGCACGCGCATGGCGATTGCTGACGGAGGCGAGCTGATCGTGCTCGCCCCGGCGCTCAAGGAATTCGGCGAAGATCCGGAGATTGACCGACTCATCCGTAAGTACGGCTATCGCGGAACCCCCGCCACGCTGAAGGCGGTGGAAGAAAACGAAGAGCTGCTCGGCAATCTCGGCGCGGCGGCACATCTGATTCACGGATCATCCGAAGGGCGTTTCAGCATCACCTATTGCCCGGGCGAGGGCGGAGTGACGCTTGATGAAGTCCGTTCCGTCGGCTTCGAGGCCGCGCCGTACGACGAAATGGCCGCGCGCTATAATCCATCAACACTCAAAGACGGCTTCAACACGCTTCCCGACGGCGAGGAAATATTCTACATCAGCAATCCCGCGCTCGGCCTCTGGGCGTACAAAGAAAAATTTAAGGACTAGACTATGAAAAAATTTATGGACCAGAATTTTATTCTGCAGACGGAGACCGCGAAACGGCTCTATCACGATCATGCGGCGAAGATGCCGATCTACGATTACCACTGCCATCTGTCGGCACAGGAGGTTGCGGAAGATAAGCAGTACGACAATCTTGGCGAGTGCTGGCTCGGCGGCGACCACTATAAGTGGCGTGCCATGCGCACCAACGGTGTGGCTGAAAAGTTTGTAACCGGCGATGCCTCCTGGCGCGACAAGTTCCAGAAGTGGGCTGAAACGGTTCCGCAGACGATTCGCAATCCGCTCTATCACTGGACACATCTGGAGCTTCAGCGTTATTTCGATATCGATACGCTGCTCAGCCCGGAAACAGCGGAAGAGATTTATGAAGCGTGCACCGCCAAGCTGCGCACGCCGGAATTCTCCGCGCGCAATCTGATGCGCAAAATGAACGTCAAGCTGGTCTGTACCACCGATGATCCAGTCGACGACCTGAAATGGCATAAACAGCTTCAGAGCGAAGGCTTTGAGATCAAAGTTCTCCCGACGTTCCGCCCCGACAAGGCGATGAATCTTTCTTCCGCAAGCTCTGACGCAGTCAGTTCCAAGGCTTGGAAGAAATATATCCAAACCTTGGAAAAAGTTTCCGGCGTAGCGATCAGCGACTTTACTTCGCTGCTTGAAGCCATCGACTTGCGGCATGAATATTTTCATTCCGTCGGTTGCCGCCTGTCGGATCACGGCGTGGCGTATGTGCCGGATGCCGAAGCCTCGCCGGAGGAGCTGGATGCGATTTTCACAAAGGCGATGAATGGCGAAGCGGTTTCGTTGAAGGAGTCGGAAGCGTTTCAGGCGATGTTCCTGGTCGCGGTCGGACAGATGAACCACGCGCGCGGCTGGGTTCAGCAATTTCATGTGGGCGTCTTCCGCAACAACAACAGTCGTTTGTTTAAAACGCTCGGACCCGACACGGGCTTCGACTCGATTGCCGACTACCGTCAGGGGCCGGGGATGGTGCGCCTGCTCGACCGGCTGGATTCCTCTAACCAGCTGGCGAAGACGATCCTTTACAACATCAACCCCGTTGATAATGAGCTGTTTGCCACAATGATCGGAAACTATCAGGATGGCAGTTGCCCCGGCAAAATGCAGTTCGGTTCCGGCTGGTGGTTCCTCGACCAGAAGGACGGGATGGAAAAACAGATGAACGCGCTCTCCGCGCTCGGACTGCTCAGCCGCTTCATTGGCATGCTGACGGAC
>JAEIOF010000085.1 GCA_016342445.1 Verrucomicrobiota bacterium
CGATAGAGGTAGCAGGTGCCGGGTTTCAGGCCGGTAACCTTCGCGCGGAAAAAACCGTCGGAGCGGGTCATTTCGATTTCGCGCGAAGGCGTTTCGGCGTCGGGCTTGTCGAACAGCATCAGCCAAAGGCGCTTTGTTGTGCTGTGGACAACAAAGGAGGTTTCGTTTTTGTGAGTGCATACACAGGGTTTCATAGCCGTACAGTTTACGCTATCCGTGAGAGATTTCAACTCGCCGCATTGGTTGTTTCAGTTTTCCAAACCTTGGAGGAAAAGTTTCCAAGGGCTGGAAGAATCGGGTAAAGTGCGCTTTTGTTGGATTAAAAGGTGTGCAATGAAGAGGTTGGAAAAACTATTTCCGTTTGTCGGGTGGCGGCCATCGAAAGAGGTTTTGCGGTCCGATTTTGTTGCGGGGCTGACCGTTGCGCTGGTGCTGATTCCGCAGTCGATGGCGTACGCCCAGCTGGCCGGGCTTCCGGTTGTGGTGGGGCTCTATGCTTCGTTTCTTCCGGTGATTCTGGGCGCACTGTGGGGCTCTTCGCATCATTTGCAGACCGGGCCAGTCGCGATGACCTCTTTGCTGACGGCCACGGCGCTGATTCCGTTGGCAACACCGGAAACGGCCGAATATGTCGCACTGGCCGGTGTGCTGGCTGTTTTGTTGGGCGTGATTCGTCTGCTAATCGGATTTTTCCGGCTGACTGTAGTGGCCAATTTTCTTTCGAAACCGGTGATGGATGGGTTTATTCACGCCGGGGTGTTGGTGATTGCCTCCTCGCAGATCAGTAAACTGTTCGGATTGCAGATGCCGCGATCCGACTGGTATCTGCGTGATCTTTGGAATCTCTTGCTGGATCTGCCGCAGACCAATTTAATCTGTCTGGCGCTGGGCGTCGGATCGGTTCTGATGCTGGTTTTGCTGAAGCGCTTTGCCCCGAAGGTGCCGGCCGCCTTGTGCGTTGTGATGGCGATGACGATGTTGGTGTATCTCTTCGGCTTGTCTGATGGCGCACGGATTACACACCCGATTCGTGTTGTCGGTAACATTCCGCTTGGCCTGCCTTCATTGGCCGCGGTGAAGTTGGACTGGGGCGTCCTTCTAAAGATGCTTCCTGGTGCGCTGGCGATCACGTTCATTGGTTTTATGGAGATGTGCGGGGTCGCCAAAGCGGTGGCCGCCAAGAGCAAGCAGTCGTTGAATCTGGATCAGGAGATGATCGGGCAGGGCGTTGCGGCGCTTGCGTCCGGTTTTTCCGGCGGCTATCCGATCAGCGGTTCTTTTTCGCGCACCGCCTTGAATTATTCCGCGGGGGGGAAGAGCGGATTCAGCTCGGTGTTTACCGGGCTGTTCGTGGCCTTGTTTTTGATGTTCATGGCCGGAACACTCTATTACCTGCCGACGGCGGCGCTGGGAGCTATCATTATTGTGGCGGTGCTGGGTCTGCTTAATTTCCCTCAGCTTTTCTCCTATTGGAAAATCAGTCGCATGGAGGGCTTTGCCGCTCTGTTTACATTTATCGCCACACTCTGTTTTGCACCGCAACTGCAAAACGGGATTCTGGCGGGCGCCGCGCTGTCGATCTTCTTCTACCTCTTCAGCGCCATGAAGCCCAATGTCTCGTTGCTCGCTCGCTATGAGGACGGAACCTGGCGCGAAGCCTCGACCGCCGGATTTCCCCCCGACCCTGTTTTTCCGGTTCTTCGGTTTGACGGGCGATTGTTTTTCGCCAACACCTCTTATTTTGAAACCGCATTACTGGATGTTCAGGAAAAATATCCTCAGGCTCGCTATATTGCGGTGGATGCCAGCGGCATCAATGCCATCGACGCCTCCGGAGTTGACATGCTCGGCAAGCTCGCGCAAGAGCTTGCCGACGGCGATGGCGTGAAGCTTTTTCTTTGCGGGGTCAAACCGGCGGTGCGCCAGATTTTGAAAAAATCCAACGTGTTATCGCAGATCGGAGAAGAGAATTTTTTCTTCCGGCTCGACGATGCCAAAGCCTTCTCGTTAGGTTGATGCGGATATTCAAAGAGAACCCTTTTGAAGTGAATGCCTTTATCAGGTATACAGTCTAGATTATGTCGAAAAACTCATACTACGTCAGCACGCCGATCTATTACGTGAACGACAAGCCGCACATCGGTCACTCGTACACCACGATTCTGGCCGACGTGCTCGCGAACTATCACCGCCTGCTCGGAACCCCCACATATTTTCTGACCGGAACCGACGAACACGGACAGAAAGTTCAACAGGCCGCCGAGAAAAACGGACTGACTCCGCAGGAACAGTGCGACCAGACCGTTGTTCGTTTTCAGGAGCTGTGGAAGCGCCTTGAGATCACCAACGACGACTTCATCCGCACCACCGAGCCGCGCCATAAAAAAATCGTGCAGGAGGTGCTGCAGGATCTGTACGACCGCGATGAAATCTATCGTGCCGAATACGAAGGCTGGTACTGCGTCGGGTGCGAACGGTTTTTCACCGAAAAAGACCTCGTCGACGGCAACTGCCCCGAGTGCGGACGCAAAGTGGATGCCATTCAGGAGGCCAACTATTTCTTCCGCATGAGCAAATATCAGGAGTGGCTCATCGACTATATCGAAACCCATCCCGAATTTATCCAGCCCGACTTCCGCGCCAACGAGACGCTGGGTTTCCTGAAAAATAACGAATTGCAAGATCTCTGCATTTCGCGACCGAAGTCGCGCCTCGCGTGGGGCATCGAACTTCCGTTTGACAGCCAGTTTATCACCTACGTCTGGTTCGATGCGCTTCTCAACTACATCACCGCCATCGGCTACAAAACCGACGATGAAATGTTCAACAAGTGGTGGCCCGCCTCCCAGCAGTTGATCGGTAAAGACATTCTCACCACCCATACCGTCTATTGGCCGACCATGCTCAAAGCAATGGGCGTGGAGCTTCCAAAAACCGTTTTCGCGCACGGCTGGTGGCTGACCGGGCGCACCAAAATGAGTAAGTCGCTCGGCAACGTCGTCAACCCCATGGAAATGATCGACCGCTACGGTGTGGATGCCTTCCGCTATTTTCTCATCGCGGAAATGACTCTCGGACAGGACGCCTCCTTTACCGAAGAGGCCTTCGTGCGCCGCTATAATTCTGACCTCGCCAACGACCTCGGCAACCTGCTCAGCCGCACCGCCAATATGCTCGGGCGTTACTGCGACGGAAAAGTTCCAATGATTGGAAAAACCGTCGTCGAGTTCGGCCCCGAAAAAGAGCTGTGGGACACCGTTCAGTTGGCGGTTGTCGAAATGGAGAGCTCCATCGACACGATGCGCCTCAACAGTGGACTGTCTGCCGTGTTGACCGCCGTGCGCAAGGTGAATCAGTATTTCGAAATCAAACAGCCGTGGACACTCGCCAAAGAGGGCAAAGCGGAGGAGGTTGGCCTCACGCTGACTCTTGCCGCCGAAAGCCTGCGTGTCTGCGCCGCGCTGCTCTATCCGGTCATGCCGGAGAAAATGACCGCCTTGCGAAAGGTCTTCGGTCTGGGCAAGCCGGAGCCGGATCAGTTGACTGCCTTTGGCGTCATCAAGGCGGGTACCGTCATTGAGGAAATAGCTCCGCTGTTTCCTCGTGTGGAATTGAAAAAAGAAGAGGAAAAGCCTGTGAGCACTGAGCCTGTAAAACCCGAGGGTGTCATCACCTACGACGACGTCATGAACGTCAAGCTGCGCACCGCGAAGGTCCTTGAGGCTGAAAAGGTGGAGGGAGCGGATAAGCTGCTCAGGTTGCAGATCGAAGTCGGCGACGAAAAACGCCAGCTCGTTGCGGGGATTGCTCAGCACTACAGCGCCGAAGAGGTGATCGGGAAAACCATTGTCATCGTCGCCAACCTCAAGCCCGCGAAAATCCGCGGGGTCGAATCGCAGGGGATGCTTCTCTGCGCTTCCGTTGGCGACCAGCTCAAACTGATTACTGTCGATGGGGAATTGCCATTCAGCGGGGCCGTGGTTAAATAATGCATCGATGAAAACTCTCATCATAGTCCGGCACGGAGCCTTTAGTCACGACAGCCCGATCGTGCCCGACATTGAGCATCCACTAAACCGCTGCGGACGTCGCGAGGTGGCCGTGGCGGCGGGGCATTTCGCGGCGCTGAACCTCACCCCGGATCTGGTGTTGACCAGCCCGGCCCGCCGCGCCCGGCAAACGACTGAGATTTATCAAAAGAGACTGAAGATTCCGCCGCAGAATCTACAGGTGGAGCAGGGCGTTTTCGAGGCGGAGAAGGCGGAGATTCTCCGCATTGTGCATCGGCTGGACGATGACAGGGATGTGGTCATGCTGGTCGGGCACAATCCCGGCATGACCTCCCTGTTGCACCACCTCGTCGATAGTGATGTCGAAAAAATGCCCGCGTCCTCTTTTGCGGTGGTGGAATTGGCGGTGGACAGCTGGTCGCAGGTCTCTTTCAAAACCTCAAAACTGATCCACTACTACGCTCCGGAGGTCAAAGGGCCGAGCCTAGGCTGGTGGAGGCGCTTTACGTTCTGGCGTCGTCAGCGCGCACAGAAGGTTGAACTGTTTATCGTGTTCCTGATAGGTCTGGTGCTGATTCTCGGCGTCATTGCGCTAATCGTCAGCTCCAGTACCGATCCTGAAGGAATGCCGTCGCAGGGCTCCATGAGCCGCTAAACTTTCGAAATGGCGGGCTTTTGAAGAGGGAGCATGGTGGATATTTCCATACTCCACTACTCCAGCGCTCCACGATTCCATCCTTATAGATGCTTCAGCGTTTCCGCGCGGATCAGGTCGCCCAGTTCCGAGGTCGACGCCAGTGTGTGACCTTTGGTGCACAGATCGCCGGTGCGCAACGGCTGCTTCAGTGCCGCTTCCAGTCCGTTGCGGATGGCGGTGGCCGCCGCGCCTTCTCCCAGATGATCCAGCATCATGGCGGTCGAGAGAATCATCGCAATCGGGTTGGCTTTGCCTTGGCCCGCGATATCGGGCGCCGAGCCGTGCACCGGTTCAAACAGACCGACGCCGCTGCCGATACTGGCGGAGGGCAACAGACCCAGCGAACCGCCGAGCGTGGCGGAGGTGTCGGAGAGGATATCGCCGAAAATATTGCCGGTCAGGATCACATCGAACTGACGCGGGTTAATCACCATCTGCATCGTCGCGTTGTCGATATACATGTGGTCGAGCTCCACATCGGAAAACTCCGCAGCGTGAAGGCGTTTGACCGTATCGCGCCAGAGACGGGAAACTTCCAGTACGTTGGCCTTGTCGACCGAGGTCACTTTGTTGCGGCGCTTGCGCGCCCATTCGAAGGCCACGCGGGCCACGCGCTCGATTTCCGGAACGGTGTAGCGCATGGTGTTGAAGGCTTCAAACCCATCGTTGCCGACCGGCTGGCCGAAATAGATTCCGCCGGTCAGCTCGCGCACCGTCAGCAGATCCACACCGGCGACCGCCTCGGCGCGCAGCGGCGAGGATTCCGCCAGCGAGGCCGGAACCGCCACGGGGCGCAGGTTGGCGAAGGTGCCGAGCTCTTTACGGATTTTCAACAGGCCGGATTCCGGACGCATCGCGCCGGTCAGCTCGTCCCATTTCGGGCCGCCGACCGCGCCGAGCAGAACCGCGTCGGAGGCCTTGCAGGCATCGACGGTGCTCTGCGGCATCGGGTCGTTGTGCGCATCAATTGCCGCGCCGCCCGCGTTCGCCGTGGTGTACTCAAACGAGAACTCAGATTTTTCTGCAATGGCGTCGAGAAGCTTGACGCTTTCGGCAACCACTTCCGGGCCGATCCCGTCGCCGGGCAAAAGAGTAATTTTATATGTTTTGGACATGCGATTGAGCCTTCCTGTTATACAATTCAAAGAGGCCGGAGATTTAACCAACTCGGGCGGAGGTTGGGAAGCGGATTATGGCAAAAGAACGGGGATGGATTTTTTTTGATATCGACGGCACGCTGCTCTATGCGCGCGGCTCGGGGCGCGAAGCGTTCCGCCAGGCATTCGACGAAGCGCTCGGCTGGGAGCAGAGCGTCGAGCATATCAACTTTTACGGCGCAACCGACCTCGATGTATTTCGCAAAATCTGCGCCGAGCGGGGCGAAATCTCCACCCCCGCAATGGAAAAGGCCTTTTTTGAACGCCTCGCCCCCGCGCTCGACGAGCAGATGACTAAAAACAAGGTCGAGGTTTTTCCGAACATTGGAAAAATCCTCCCTCTTCTTTCCAATGATTGGAAAGCAACTGCGTTGCATGACAGTGCTTCGCATACCTCCGATCCAAGCGCTGCCAAGGGTTGGGGAAACAGTAGGTATCCCGGATCATCCGGGTGGAAACTCGGCATTGTGACGGGGAACATTGAGGCCACGGCTAAACTCAAGCTGAAGCATGCGGGGCTGCTGAAGTATTTTGACGAGCGTGGTTTCGGTTGCGGGTGCGACCACGAAGACCGCGTGCAGATTGCCCGCCATGCATGGGAGCGGGCGGGAAGACCCAGGCGCGCCGTGCTCATCGGCGACACCCCCAATGATATCCGTGCCGCCAAAGCCAACAGAATGGTCGCCATCGCCGTCGCCACCGGAGGGTTTAATTTCCAGGCATTGGAAAAAGCCGGAGCCGATTTTGTTTTCGAAGATTTCACCGACACGGAGCGGTTGCTGTCGATCCTGAACAAATTATGAAAACACTAACGTCCATATTGGTTGGCCTGATGCTGTTCGGATGCATGCAGGAGAAGGAGGATTCCATGAATGTTCCCGTTGAGAAAACCGATGCGGAGTGGCGCGCTGAACTGACGCCGGAACAGTACCGCGTTTTGCGGCAGGCCGGAACCGAGCGACCCTACAGCGGCGTGCTGACCGATCTCGAGGCCCCGGGCGTCTATTGCTGCGCCGGATGCGGCGCCGAACTGTTCAGCTCAGACAATAAATACCACTCCGGCTGCGGGTGGCCTGCCTTTGACGATGCCGCCCAGACCGATCGCGTTATCCTGCGCGAAGACCGGAGTCTCGGAATGGTTCGCACCGAAGTGCTTTGCGCGCGGTGCGGCGGACATCTCGGCCACCTGTTCAACGACGGTCCGAGCGATACCACCGGCCTGCGCTACTGCATCAACTCCGTCGCATTGGAGTTTGAGGAAGAATAAAAAAGCCCCCGGGTTTTTCTGGAGGCTTTTCTATTTCCAGATATTGGAAACAGAAATGGGTGGAGGCTCAGCCTCCTAGACGATTTCAACGAGTTCGAGCGCGAAGGTCAGATCTTGGCCGGCCAGCGGATGGTTGGCGTCGATGGTGACGGCATCTTCCTTGATCTCTTTGACGATCACGCCCATCGGTCCTTGCGGGCCCATCATCTGTAAAGGCATGCCGACGCTTAGTTCCATTTCCGGCGGAAAGCGGTCTTTCGGAATATCGCCAATCATCTCTTCGTGCGCTTCGCCGTAGGCTTCGGCGGACGGAATCGTGACGGTCTTTTTGCCGCCGACTTCCATATCGCGCACGGCGGAATCGAAGCCGGGGATGACGTGTCCTGCGCCGGTTTCAAATTCGAGCGGATCGCGTCCGGCGGACGAGTCAAACTGCGTTCCGTCGTTCAGTGTGCCGGTGTAGTGAATGCGTACTTTCTTGCCGTCTTCGATCATGGGTATTCCTTGTTTTTGGTTAAATTGAACCGAAACCCTACAGACTGAGGGGATTTTGGCAAAATAATTATGGGCAAAATGATTTCGGAACCGAGGTTGACGACAGAGTAGTGTGCTTGCATGAGGAGTAGGGCTGGCGTATAAGCGGAGCTATGCAGATTTCTTTTCCAGATGAACTGACCCGAGGGCTTGATCTGACTCCGGAACACGCCCGGATGGACATGGCAATCGGACTTTATGCCGAGCGGCGCATTACGCTGGGTCGCGCTGCAAAAATGGCCGGAATGGCTCAGGCCGTGTTTCTTCGGAAGCTCGGTGAGCTACGTATTCCTATGCACTACGATCTGCCCGAACTGGAAGCCGATCTGATGGTTGTGAGGGAAACTGAGTGATCGTCGTCAGTGACACGTCGCCGATTACGGCATTGATCACCATTCAGCAGATTGATCTGTTGCGCCAACTCTACAACGAAGTAAAGATTCCGTCTGCGGTTGCCGAAGAACTTCTGGCCTATCACACAGCGCTTCCTCCATTCATTCAGGCTGTTCCGGTGACCGCAATTCCTCTACTGACGGAGCTGAACCGGCAACTCGACCGGGGTGAAGCAGAAGCGATTGTTTTGGCCAAAGAACTCCATG
>JAEIOF010000086.1 GCA_016342445.1 Verrucomicrobiota bacterium
TCTGGAATTAGACGATGACTTTGATCAGGTCGAGCACTTTGCAGGAGTAACCCCACTCGTTGTCGTACCAGGAAACGACCTTCACGAAGGTGCTGTCGAGCTGGATGCCGGCTTTGGCATCGAAGATCGAGGTGCATTCTTCGTCACGGAAGTCGGTGGAGACAACCGCGTCTTCGGTGTAAGCGAGAACGCCCTTCATCGAGCCTTCGGAAGCTTCTTTCATCGCCGCGCAGATTTCTTCATAGGAAGCTTCTTTTTCGAGGCAGACCGTCAGGTCAACCACAGAAACATCGGAGGTCGGTACGCGGAAGGCCATACCGGTGAGCTTGCCGTTGAGTTCCGGAATCACAACACCAACCGCTTTTGCAGCGCCGGTGGAGGACGGGATGATGTTTTCGAGGATACCGCGTCCGCCGCGCCAGTCTTTCGAGGAAGGACCGTCAACGGTTTTCTGAGTAGCAGTCGCCGCGTGAACGGTGGTCATCAGACCTTTAGCAATACCGAACTTGTCGTTCAGAACCTTGGCAACCGGAGCCAGGCAATTGGTGGTGCAGGATGCGTTGGAAACGATGTCCTGACCCGCGTAGCTGTCGGTGTTTACGCCGCAGACGAACATCGGAGTCTTGTCCTTGGAAGGAGCGGACAGAACCACTTTCTTCGCGCCAGCTTCAATGTGTTTGCGAGCGGTTTCGTCGGTGAGGAAGAATCCGGTGGATTCAACAACCACTTCAGCGCCAACTTCGTCCCACTTGAGGTTCGCCGGATCGCGCTCTGCAGTGATGCGGATTGCTTTGCCGTTTACGACGAGCTTGCCTTCTTCAACTGCGACAGTTCCTTTGAACTGACCGTGTACCGAGTCGTACTTGAGCATGTATGCCAAATAGTCGACGTCGAGCAGGTCGTTGATTCCAACCACTTCAATATCTTCGCGAGCAGCAGCAGCACGGAACACCATGCGGCCAATACGTCCGAAACCGTTAATACCAATCTTTGTAGCCATTTGTTTCTCCCTTTGATTGCCCCGGTCTGGGGCGTTTCCTTAAAAATTCCGCGAACCCTACCGAACCCCCCCTCTCCCGTCAATCCATTGCTCCCGCAAACTTGACACGCCCGCCCGAAGCCCCGAAACTCCCTGAAATTTACTGGAGAACCCTCATGCTGAAACGATCTTATCTTCTGACCCGCGTCATGGGCATCCCGATTCGGGTGCACATCACGCTGATTATTCTGCTCCCGATCCTGGCGTTGCAGTTTATGCCGCTCTTTGGACTGGCCGCTTTTTTCTGGGGACTGCTGTGCGCGGCGGGCGTTTTCGCCAGTGTCGCCCTGCACGAACTGGGCCATTCGTGGATCGCCCGGCGCAAGGGATGCCACGTGCACGAAATCATGCTACTGCCGATTGGCGGCGTCGCCAAAATGAGCAATCTGCCGGCGCGCCCTCGCGACGAGTTTCTTATCGCCGCGGCAGGCCCGGCCACCAGCGCCCTGCTCTTTCTGCTCTACCGAATGCTCGGTGCGCCGATTGCTTCATTGGGCGCAACACCGCTGGCCGTGACGTTCTATCTTCTTGCCTACGTCAATCTGGCGCTCTGCCTCTTCAATCTGCTCCCCTCGTTTCCGATGGACGGCGGACGGATTTTTCGCGCGTTTATGACGCCGCGGATCGGGCGGTTAAAAGCGACGGCGCTGGCGGTGCGGATCGGCCGCATCATAGCGGTGGCGTTCGGCCTCTTTGGACTGTTCAACGGAAACTTTATCCTGGTCCTGATCGCGATTTTCATCTATCAGGCGGCGGGTGCGGAATACCGCTCCGTTTACGCCCAGCACATGAGCCAGGAATGGTTCACGGTTGAACAGCAGGCCGATGTCTACGTGAGCCCCCCGCCCTACGCGCGCAAAGCTCCGCCAGCCTGGAAAGAGATGCAGAAAAAGACGAACGCGTTTTTCAACGATCTGTTCAAAAACTGGCAGTAGTTTTTCTGGAGTGCGGCCGCAAGCAAGGCGCGAGGCCGCTTTTAGAGCGCCCTCGGTTTACCGAAGCACTCCGGAATTTATCGGACGACAGTGCGGTAGCTGTCCGGAGCATACTCGGGTTTTTCGTTCGGGTAGCGTAAAAACCGATCCCACAGAAGAAGCAAAACAAGTATCAGGGCGAACGCCGAGAGCGTAATCATCCAGAACTTTCTATTAAACTCCGGCCTTTTCATCTGGTGCCGAAAGCGGCGGATCCCCGTGTTACGACGACGGCGGCGATGCGTCCCGGAAACGTCTTTGTTCGCCGTCTCATCAAACGACTCAGGGGAACGGCGGCGGCGGCGGGGCGACGATGGCGGATTGTCCTCCCGCTTCGCCCACGGCGATTCTTTGACTTCGTAAATATCCGATGACGACATAATAAGGTTCCTCAGTTGCGGTAAACCCTAACCAATCACGGGGTGAGCAACAATTACAAATCGCGGGCAAACGCCGCGGCGGCCTTAAACAGCAATTCGCGGCTGCAGCGGATCGACTCCTCCGTGCTCATGCCCTCCGGCTGAAGTGTCTCCACCGTTGAAACACCTGCCGCGCGCCATTCGGCCTCGCCCAACAGAACGCATCCGGCAATCACTCCGGTTTTCACCCCGGCCCGCGTTGCCAACCACGCCACGCCATCCACCACCTTGCCCTGCACCGACTGCGAATCGAATCTTCCTTCGCCGGTCAAAACCCAATCCGCACCAACCAACACATCGGCAAGGCCGCAGACCTCCATCACTGCATCGATTCCCGGCACCAGCCTGCCGTCCATAAACGCCAAGGCCCCGAAAGCCAGACCGCCGGCCGCGCCCGCACCCGGGAGATCTGCGATGTCTTTTCCTAATTGCTCTTTCACCGCATCCGCAAGGGCAGAAAGCCGTCCGTCAAGCATCTCGACCATTTCGGGACTTGCGCCCTTTTGCGGGCCGTAAACGTGCGCGGAACCGTTCGGCCCGCACAGCGGGTTGGTGACATCACACAACACATCAATTTCCGGCAAGCTCAGGTTTTCCGGCGGAACCATTTTTCCAATGGCTGGAAAAACCCACCCAAGCGCTTCGGCGGCGCCGACGCCGCCGTCGACGGTCGCACTGCCGCCGACGGTGAGGAGAATTTTCTGCGCGCCTTTTTCAGCGGCCGCTTTAATCAGCTCGCCCGTGCCATAGGTCGTCGCAACCATCGGGTTGCGCTCGTCGGGCTTCAGAAGAGGCAGGCCGCTGGCAACCGCCATTTCGACGACGGCCACGTTTTCTTCAGGCAACCACACATAGCCCGCATCCACTTTCATGGAGGGAAGAGGACCGGTCACATTCAGGGGAATCCACTCCCCACCGAGCGCGGACATCAACGCCTCGGCCGTGCCCTCCCCGCCGTCGGCCATTGGGAGAATACGTATTTCAACATCCGGACGAACAGAGCGGATTCCGTCATGCACAATTTCGCAGACCTCCCTCGCCGAAAGGTTTCCCTTGAACGAATCGAACGAGAGAACGATCTTCACTCCACGGCCTCGACCATTTTATCGATCACGCCCCGACGGCTCTCCACCACCTGCTGCGCGGCTGCGCCGAGTTGCTCAAGAGCAGCGGCATCGCTCAGAAGTTTTTCGATGGTTTTTTCCAAGGTTTGGAAATCCGAAACCTGCAACAGAGCCTCTTCGGACAAAAAGTCGTCCATCACCGACGGGAAGTTCTCCATGTTCGGGCCAACAACGATGGCCTTGCCGAACAGAGCCGGTTCAATCGGGTTCTGCCCGCCGTGTTCGCAAAGACTCTTGCCGACAAACACCACATCCGCCGCGGCATAAAAACTCATCAGTTCGCCGGTGGTGTCGACAACCAGCACATCCGGCTTTTCCGCGCCGCCATTCATCCGACTGCGCAACACAAAAGAGAGTTGCTGTGCTTCAAGCGCTTTCGCCACCTCGTCGCGCCGCTCGGCGTGACGAGGAACAAGCACGAGAAACAGATCGGGGTGGCTGACTTTTAGATTTTTATAGATTTCACAAAGGACGTCCTCTTCGCCGGGCCAGGTGGAGCCGCCGAGCAGAATCTGTGCACACTGCGAAACCGAAATTTTTCGAAGAACATCCCGCGCGGCGGCGTCCGCGTCGGCGGCGGGCGTCGGCAAATCGTATTTTGCCGTGCCAAGAATCTTAACGGTTTCGGGCCGTGCACCCATCGCAATTGTCCGTTCGGCATCCTGCCGACCCTGCACGCAAATGGGATCAATCAGTTCGAGCAACCGACGAATCAGAGAGCGAAGTTTCATATAACCGCGAAACGAGGAGTCGGAAATCCGCCCATTGATCAGCGAAACCGGGATGCCGCGCCGGTTCCCCTGTCGGATCAGATTCGGCCAGAACTCACACTCAACCAGAATCAGCTTGAGTGGGTTAATGGCATCAAACGCGCGTTTCATCACAAAGGGCATATCGACCGGAAAATAGATGAGCACATCACGGGGATCCATCTCCTTCTTCCCGAGGGCGTGCGCGGTGGAGGTATTGGTGCTCACCACAAAATGGATGTCGGGATTTTTCTCGCGGTACGCCGTGATAAACCGGAGCGCCACTTGAATCTCGCCGACGCTGACGGCATGAATCCAGATGCGGCGGGCGTCATCCAGTCGGGACGTTGTTCCCTGCCCGTAGATGCCGAGCCGCTGCTCAAAATGCTTTTTATAGCCGCCGCGCCGCGCCATGCGCGACAAAAACTTCGGCAGCATCAGCAGAAAGGCGATGGGGAAAAGCAGGTTATATAGGATCCAGATCATTTTTTAAGATTCGGGGTTCAGAGTTCAAAAAAGGAGTCTCCAATATTCAATCGGCAATCGGCAATCAAAAATCGGAAATGCCTAGGCTCTCGGGTGGGCCTCTTCGTAGACGCGCTTAAGCTTTTCGATGGAAACGTGAGTGTAGATTTGGGTCGTCGACAGGCTGGCATGGCCGAGCAATTCCTGAACGCTGCGCAGGTCGGCGCCGTTATCGAGAAGATGCGTCGCAAAACTGTGCCGGAGCGCGTGCGGCGAAATGGACGGCTTGAGGCCGCAATAGGCCACATATTTTTTGACCATCCGTTCAATCGAGCGAACCGTAAGCGGTCCGCCGTTTTTGTTCAAAAAGACCGTGCCGCGCGGGTCGCCCTTCTGTCCCAGCGCGCTCCAGACTTCGGAACGCATCGCCAGCGCATTTTGCAGGGCGGTCTCCGCCGGGCGCCCGAGCGGACAAAGCCGCTCTTTCTTTCCTTTCCCGAGCACGCTGATGATGCCGGAAAGGATGTCAACTTGCCTTTCGGCCATACCGGTCAACTCGCCAACGCGCATGCCGGTGCTGTAGAGCACTTCCAAAATCGCGGTGTCGCGAACCGGAACATATTCATCAAAAACCCCTTTCTTCTCCACGCCCTTTTCCATCGCGTGCGGTGCCGCGAGCAGTTGATCCACCTCTCTCATCGAAAGAACCGACGGGAGATAGCTTCCCTTTTTCGGCAGGAGCAGCCCGGTGAAGGGATTGATCGGCACATATTCCTCGCGCACCAAAAATTTATAAAAAGAACGCAGCGCCGAAAGCTTGCGCCCGGTCGTAGCGGGGGCCATTTCCAGCTTTTGAAAGAATACGAGAAATTTGCGGGCGGCAAAGCGATCGGCCTCTTTCCAGTTATAAGGCGGCTTCACATCGTCGCCCCATGTCAGCTCAATGAACTGACGAATATCCATCAGATAATTGGTCACTGTATGCTCCGAGGCGTTTTTCTCGCCCCGAAGATACTTCACAAAATGGTCGATGCACGGATCCATGAACGAAATCTAACGGTTTTTCCGAACATTGGAAGCAGGGTGAGCCTGCACCCGTCACTTTTTTCCAAGGGTTGGACCTGAGGTATCCCGAAAGTGCTTTCGGTATTTCCGAAAGAAGCGCAGCGGCAAAAACAAAGCCCGCTTTTTCCAATGTTTGGAAAAAACGGGCTCTAAAAGTTCCAGACCTTGGAACCTATTTTTTGGCTTTGGGCTCGGGCAGGCCGAGCTCTTCGCGGACCGCTTCGTAGCTCGGAATCTGACCGACGTAGCGACCGATCATTTTCTTGAGCGCGGCAACCTGACGGTCGGAGAGCGATCCTTTGCCCGCAAACTGGGTGGAGAGCGATTCGTAAAAATCAGCATCGTTGAATTCGCGCTTGCCGCGTTTGACCGGAGGGTTCCACGTTGTAATGGTTTTGCACAGCTCAAGAATCTTTGTGATTTCCTCCGCGTTTTCAACGGGCGCTTTTTCTTCAAGACCGAGTTCTTTTGAGACCTGTTCAAAGTTTTCGATCTGGCTGGAATACTTCACCATCAGCGTGTCGAGCGCGCCGACCTGACGGTCGGTGAGGCGGCGGCCGCCTTCAACCTGCTGTTTGAGCGATTCGATGAATTTGCCGTCATCGTAGGTGCGTTTGCCCACTTTTTTCGGCTCTTCAAAGTTAAGCCCTTCGAGCAGTTCAATTTTCTTATTGGTTTCGGTGCGGGGGGCCTCCAGCTCTTCGAGCTTCAATCCCGCAACGGTGTCCGGAGCCAGCTGGCCGATATATTTGCAGGCGAGGCGGAAAAGCATCTGTTGCTGACGGGAAGTGATTTTCCCGTCTTCCGCAAATTTTTCACGAACCGATGCGACGATTTCCTTATCGTCGTAGGTGCGGCGTCCGCGCTTGACAGGTTCCGCCCACTCGCCGACCTGCTCAAGGGCCTTCAACACGCCCTCGGTTTCATCCGGCTCGGCCATATCCTTTGCGCCTTCAAGCCATTCGAGGAACTGAGTGTAGAACGTCTGCATCATGTCGGTCCAGTCGACAGAGCCCTCTTCAACCTTGTCGAGTTTCTCTTCCATTTCAGCGGTGAACTTGACGTTGAACAGCGGATCGAGCGCACTGACGAGAAATTCGTTCACGCGCATGCCGGCCTCGGTCGGGATCAGCGAGCGTTTTTCGTTGGTGACATACTCGCGCTTCTCGATGGTGGAGAGCGTCTGCGCATAGGTACTCGGACGGCCGACGCCGTTTTCTTCGAGCGCTTTGATGAGCGACGGCTCGGAGTAGCGGGCGGGCGGCTTCGTGAATTTCTGTTCGCCAAGCCATTCGAGACAGTCGAGGTTTTCGCCTTCGGTCAGCGGCGGAAGCTTGGCTTCATCCTCTTCCTCGCCCTCTTTTTTCTTGTCGGCAGCGGCTTCAATTCCACTGGCGCGCATGTAGCCGGGGAAAACGACTTCGGAGGCGGTGGCGCGGAACAGATAGGTATTCTCGCCGTCGGTCTCCACTTCGGCGGTACGGCGGGCGATCTTTGCGGGAACCATCTGACTGGCAACAAAACGTTCCCAGATCAGTTTGTAGAGTTTTGCCTCATCCTTTTCGAGCCCGGCAAGGGACTGCGGGGTCTTGGCCACTTCGGTCGGGCGAATGGCTTCATGCGCTTCCTGCGCACTGCCTTTGCTCTTATAGAAGTTCGGGGTTTCAGGAAGATATTCCGCGCCGTACTCGGCGGTGACAAAGGCATGGCACTCTTCCTGTGCGCTTTTGGCGATGTTGAACGAGTCGGTTCGCATGTAGGTGATCAGCCCGTTTTCATAAAGGCCCTGCGCGATGCGCATGGTGCGGGCCGGAGCAAATCCGCAACTGCTGGATGGTGCTGGTGATAAACGGCGCACGCGCTTTGCGCTGAACCTCTTTTTCAATGACCCGTGCAACGTGCAGTTTGCTCGCGTCGAGCTCGGCGCGGATTTTGTCGGCCTGCTCGCCGCCCTTGACTTCGGCCTTTTCGCCGTTGATTTGCGCCAGCTTGACGCTGAAGGGATCCATCGGCTCAACCTGCTTGCGGACGTTGGCGCCGAGCACCCAGTATTCTTCGGGGTTAAAATCCTTGATCAACTGCTCGCGCTCGCACACCAGACGAAGGGCCACGGACTGCACACGGCCGGCGCTAACGCCGCCTTTGATCTGACGCCAGAGCAACGGGCTGACCTTGAAGCCGACCAGCCGGTCGAGCACGCGGCGGGCCTGCTGCGAATTGACGCGGTTCATATCCATTTCGCCCGGGTTCGCGAAAGCGGCGGTGATCGCCGATTTGGTGATTTCATTATAGGTGACGCGGCTGAAGTTCTCCGGCGGGATAATATCTTTCAGCAGTTCAAACAGATGCCAGGCAATGGCCTCCCCTTCGCGGTCGGGGTCGGGGGCGAGGA
>JAEIOF010000087.1 GCA_016342445.1 Verrucomicrobiota bacterium
ACCGGAGCGCCTTTCGCTTTTCAGCAACCTTTAAGGTTAGCCGAGACGAGCTTCAAGCTTTTCGAGCTGTTCAGTCATCTTGGCCGGCAGCTTATCGCCGAATTTAGCAAGGTAGTCCTTGGCGTCTTCAACCGTCTTCTTGAATGCCACGGTGTCAACCTTCATGAGTTCAGCCCAATCTTCTGCCGGGATGTCCAGACCGTCGAGGGTCAGGTCGCCGTCAATAGGCATCAGACCGATCGGGGTTTCGCGAGCTTCAACCTTGCCTTCAACACGGTCACACATCCATTTGAGGACGCGGCTGTTTTCGCCGAAGCCAGGCCACATGAACTTGCCGTCGTCGGTTTTGCGGAACCAGTTGACGTAGAATACACGCGGGGCTTTATCGCCGAGGGTTTCGCCCATGTCGAACCAATGCTGCATGTAGTCGCCAGCGTGGTAGCCGATGAACGGGGTCATGGCGAAGGGATCGAAGCGGAGCTTCGCTGAAACGTCAAGAGCCGCAGCAGTCGGCTCGGAGGAAGCGGTTGCACCCATGTAGACACCCTGTTCGAAGTCGAAGGCTTCGTGCACGAGCGGCATCACGGAAGTGCGTTTTCCGCCGAAGACGAAGATATCGATCGGAACACCGGCCGGATTTTCCCAGTCTTCACAGATGACCGGGCAGAGCTCGGCACGTGCGGTGAAGCGGCTGTTCGGATGAGCCCCTTTGATCTTGTTGCCATCGGCGTCTTTCATGTCCGGAGTCCACGGGTTATTTTTCCAGTCCGTTCCGCCGGCGCATTCAACACCCATATCTTCCCACCAGACGTCTTTGTCTTCCGTGACAACCACGTTGGTGAAGATCGCGTCGCGCGAGCAACTGGCGAGAGCCATCGGGTTGGAGTATTCTGCAGTACCCGGAGCCACACCGAAGAATCCGGCTTCCGGATTGATCGCGTAGAGGCGTCCGTCTGCGCCGGGTTTCATCCAGGCAATATCGTCACCGATGGTTTCAACTTTCCAACCGGGAACGGTGGACTGAAGCATTGCGAGGTTGGTTTTTCCGCAAGCGGACGGGAACGCCGCCGCGATATGGAATTTTTTACCTTCCGGATTAGTAAAGCGCAGGATGAGCATGTGCTCGGCCATCCAGCCTTCTTTGCGGGCCATGTTGGAGGCAATACGCAGGGCGAGACATTTTTTGCCGAGCAGCGCGTTTCCGCCGTAACCGGAACCGAAGGACCAGATCAGGTTTTCGTCCGTGAAATGGGCGATGTATTTCTTTTCGATCGGGGCGCAGGGCCAGCGAACGTCTTGCTGACCGGGTTCGAGCGGAGAACCGATGGAGTGCAGGCAAGGAATAAAGTCGCCTTCATCGCCGAGTACTTCCAAAACCTTCGGGCTCATGCGGGTCATGATGTGCATGTTCACAACCACATAAGGAGAATCGGTGATTTCAACACCGATTTTAGCAATCGGGGAACCGATCGGACCCATCGAGAACGGAATCACATACAGGGTGCGGCCCTTCATGCAGCCGGCGTAGAGTTCAGTCATGGTCTTTTTAAGTTCAGCCGGGTCGATCCAGTTGTTGGTCGGACCAGCATCTTCTTCTTTGGCAGAAGCGATGTAGGTGCGGTTTTCAACACGAGCCACGTCAGACGGGTCGGAGTTGAATGCGTAGCTGTTTGGACGTTTTTCTTCGTTCAGCTTGATTGCCATGCCGCTGGCAACCATTTCCGCCATCAAACGGTCATATTCTTCAGTTGATCCATCGCACCAAACCACCTGGTCGGGGGTACACATCGTTTCGATCTCGGCTACCCAGTCGAGCAGCTTCTTGTTGTTTGTAGGGGCACTCATCTTGATTCCTCCATTAAGTTAATCTTCTGAAATCCGGTTAAAATTTCGCAGAGAGTGAAGAAAAGACTGCTTCAAGTCAAACCTTGAACTTTTAAAACTATGAGTGCGGCGATACACATTCGTGTTGCTTGATCAAAATGAGCGTCGAACCCCTTCTCCACCAGGCGTTTCCAATGTTTGGAAAAAAGGAGATGAAAAGTTCCAGGATTTGGAAAAAAAACGACCGCGTTTTTCCAAGCATTGGAAAAGCGGCCTTAAAGGTGGTGCACCCGACAGGATTCGAACCTGTAACCTCCTGATTCGTAGTCAGGTGCTCTATCCAGTTGAGCTACGGATGCATCAAAGAAGCGCAGAATGTACTGTGTGATCTCCGGGGAATCAACCGCAAAAGGTGAACTATTTTGCGGCGGCTTTCAGAGCGTCCACTTTGTCGGTTTTTTCCCACGGAAACTGCGGACGACCAAAGTGTCCGTACGCCGCAGTTTCGCGGTAGCTCCACCCTTTCGGATGAAGCAGGCCGAGTTCGGCGATGAGCGCGGCGGGACGGAAATCGAAGATTTTGCCGGAAGCGACAATGGCTTCGAGGGCGCTGTCTTCCAGTTTGCCGGTGCCGTAGGTGTCGACATTGATGCTGAGCGGTTTGGCGACGCCGATGGCGTAGGCCACCTGCACCTCGCATTTTTTCGCCAGCCCGGATGCGACGATGTTTTTGGCGACATAGCGGGCATAGTACGCGGCGGAGCGGTCGACTTTGGAGGGGTCTTTGCCGGAGAAGGCGCCGCCGCCGTGGCTACCGACACCGCCATAGGTGTCGACGATGATTTTGCGTCCGGTGAGCCCGGCGTCGCCGTGCGGGCCGCCGATCACGAATTTTCCGGTTGGGTTGATGAAATATTCGACGTTGTCTTTAAGCAGTCCACTAGAAGCCAGCACTTTTTCGGCCACGGCCTTGAGGTCGGCCTGAATCTGCTCAAGCGGAACGTCAGCGGTCTGATGAGAAATAACCACCGCGGTGATGTGATCGGGCATCCCGTTCACATACTTGATAGAGACCTGCGACTTGGAGTCGGGGCGAAGGTAGGGAATGGTTCCGGCTTTGCGGAGTTTCTGCAGTTCGTCGAGCAAAAGGTGGCTGTAGTAAACCGGCGCAGGCATCAGCGCTTCCGTTTCATCCGAGGCGTACCCGAACATCATGCCCTGGTCTCCGGCACCCTGCTCGCTGAAAAGTCCTTCCCCTTCGGTGACGCCCTGGGAAATGTCAGCGGACTGTTCGTGCAGACGGCAGATGTATTCAAAAGTTTTTGAGCAGAATTTCAGCTCTTCACGGTCGTAGCCGATGGCATGCACCACGTCGCGGGCGATTGCCTCGGGGTCAATTTGACTCCAGCCCGAGCAGGTGATCTCGCCGGCATTGACAACCAGATTGGTGGTGACAAGCGTTTCGCAGGCCACACGACATTTGGAATCTTGCGCCAGACAGGCATCCAAAATGGCATCGGAAATCTGATCGCACACTTTATCGGGATGTCCTTCGGAAACGGACTCTGAGGTAAAAACGTGGTCGGCGCTGATCTTGCTCATGAAGCTCTCCTGTCAATATTCGTTTATCCGGATTGATGAATCAGTAGAATGTAGCCGCATCAGCTGATAAGCTCAAGAATTTCCGGAGAACTTTTTGCCAGCAGTTCTCGGCATTGCGCCAGAATCTCGGCGGATGAGGTGGAGCGGAGCGCCTCTTTGGCAAGCATTCTACAGTCCGAGTAGCTGAGATTCCGGATGACATCTTTAACCATAGGCACAGAGGGCGGGCTGATGCTGAGCTCATCCACCCCCAGACCGATGAGCAAGGGAACCAGCTCAGGGCTGGCGGCCATCTCCCCGCAAACCGAAACCGGGATATGCTGCGCGTGGCCTGCGCGCACCACCTGAGAAATTAATTTAAGGATGGCCGCATGAGTGGGCGTATAAAGGTACGCCACGTTTTCATTCACCCGATCGACCGCCAGCGTGTATTGAATGAGATCGTTGGTTCCGATGCTGAAAAAGTCGACATGCGGCGCAATCAGATCCGCCGTGATCGCGGCGGATGGAATTTCAATCATCACGCCGACGCGAAGGTTCTCCGCAAAAGGAATCGCCTCTTCCTGGAGCTCCCGTCTGCATTCGCCCAAAATGATATTGGCCTCCAGAACTTCACCCAAACAACTCACCATCGGATACATCATCGAGATGTTGCGTCCTGCACCCGCCCGCAAAATGGCTCGCAACTGTATTTTGAAGAAGTCGGGATGAGCCAGACAAAACCGGATGGCCCGCCAACCAAGAAACGGATTGAGTTCGGGGGCGATTCGAAGCGCGGATGAAAATTTATCACCGCCCATATCGAGCGTCCGGATAACTACATTATCGGGAGCACATTGGTCGGCAACCTGAGCATAAACTTGCATCTGCTCTTCTTCATCAGGCAAACGATCTTCCTCCAGAAAAAGAAATTCGGTTCGGAAAAGCCCCACCACCTTGGCCCCGTATTTCCCGATCCGCTCCACATCAGAAGGCAGTCCAACATTCGCGGCAATCGGAACGTAGTATCCGTCTGTGGTTTCCGGCGGCTTATCCTTCAGGGTTTCGAGCTCACAAAGAATCGTTTTATGCTCTTCGGCCCGCTGGGCATAGATAAGAAGACGTTCCGAGGTCGGGCGAATGATGACAACGCCCCTGGTTCCGTCCACCAAGACCGTTTCGCCGGGACGGACCTGTCCGGTCAGGTCATGAAGCCCCACGACGGCCGGCACCTCCAGCGCACGAGCCATAATGGCCGTGTGAGATGTGGCACTCCCCTGATCCGTCGCAAACGCATGAACCATGGCCCGGTCTATACCTGCGGTGTCTGAGGGGGAAAAATCGGTTGCGACCACGATGCAAGGCTGCGCAATTTTATCCATACGATCCACGGCTTCTCCGGCCAGATTTTCGATGATGCGTCGGGTGACATCCCGCACGTCGGCGGCGCGCTCGCGGAGATAATCGTCCTCAAGCTTAGAGAGCATTTCTATATAGCGTCCGGCAACCTGGCTGATGATGCTTTCGACGTTCTTCTTCTTTTCGCGCAGCTCACGGACAACTTCTTCGATGAAATAGCGGTCGTCGACCACCAGCAGATGGGCATCGAAAATACCGGCGTGTTCCTCGCCGAGCATCGATGCAACCTTGCGCTGAATTTCGGAGATCTGGCGGTGCGTCGCGATAAGCGCCTCGTCGAACCGCGCGATTTCAAGCGGGATTTGCTCCTCACTGACAGAGCGATCCACGACGGTGGAAGCCCCCTTGTCATGAGCAAACAGAACAACCTCCCCAACCGCCACACCGGGCGACACACCAACCCCCTTAAGAATTATCTCACTTAAAGGCTCTGTGTTTTTCGGGGACACGCTACTCCTCGAAGAATTTATTCGCAAACAGCTCAGCAATCTCCGCCATGGCCTCCTCTGCATCCGCGCCCACCGCATGGACGTGGAGTTTGGCACCCTGATGGCCCTCAATCGTCAACAGCCCCATGATGCTTTTTGCGGAGACCTCATATCCTTTTTTTCCAATCAGAATATCACAACTGAACTTGCCGGCGATTTTCACCAGCAAGGCAGCCGGTCTGGCGTGGATCCCGTATTTGTTCTCCACTTCAAACTCACGAACGATGGTTTCTAACTTGGCCATTTATCTGCCCGATTTACGAAGGAACGATCCGATCACTTTTTCATCCAACTCCTTGGCCGCATCATGCCCCAGCATTTTCAGCTTATGGTTCAGGGCGGTCGTCTCAACCAAATTGGCCATATCGCGCCCCGGACTGACCGGCAGCATGTAGTAGGGGAACTTGACACCCAGCACATCAATCTCTGCCGGGAAAATCCCCGTACGATCTTCATCCGCATCATTCACATAGGGGTGAAAATCGATGACAATGTCCAACTCGGTTTCGCGACGAATAGCGCCCATGCCAAAGAGACTGGGAACATGAATAATACCGACCCCACGGATTTCCATGTGATAACGAGTCAGATTGTTGGCAGAGGCCATCACCCGTCCCCGGCTGTTTTTCACCACTTCGGTCACATCATCCGAAACCAGACTATAACCTCGTTCAATCAAAGAGAGTGCCGTTTCGCTCTTGCCGATGCCCGCGCGTCCCTGCAGCAACACGCCGATCCCCATAATATCGAGCATCGTGCCGGCAATCCGACCGCGCGGCGCGGTGAGTTCCTCAATCAACACGGTGCTTTCATTGATGAGATGGCTAGTAATCATCGTCGTGCGCAAGAGAGGGATTTTATATTCCTCCGCCAGAGCACGGAGCTCCGGGAGCGGATTGCGATTCCGGGCGATGATGATGCCGGGAACATTTTTCTCCATCAAAGCACGCAGGCTCACCTCGCGCTCTTTGGCCTCCAAGCTTTTGAGATAGGTGAACTCGGCCAGCCCGAACACCTGAAGACGGCGGTGGGCGAAATACTGAAAGAATCCGGTCAGGGCAAGCCCGGGGCGGTTGATCGCCTTTTCCTCGATCTGCCGGTCCAGATATTCCTCACCCCAAACCAGTTCAAGCGAAAGCCGCTCGGCTCCCGCATCCAGCAAATCTTTCAGTGTAATCGCCACAACCTAACCCTCTCAGTGATGTGCCTGCACCTTTTCGCGCAGTTTGTGCAATCGACGCTCCGCCTTTTCTAAAGCCTGATCAATGGATGTGTACATATTTTCCGACTCGGATTTCCCCTCAACATGCACCTCTTTCCCCTGCACCAAAACCTCCGCAATACTTTGAAGTTTTTGTATTTCAAGGATCACGCGAACATCTTCAACTCTCGGGAAGTCGATCAAAGTCCGCTCCACTTTGTCATAGATGTGCTCCCGAATTCCATCGGTAATCTCGACGTGGCGTCCTGTGATATGCACCTGCATGAGGTTCTCCTTTCGTTTTACATACTGAACCGCGGCCCCAGATAGAGTTCACGGCTCATCTCATCGTTCACCAAAAAGTCACTGGCTCCCTCGCGGAGCACTTTGCCCTCGCACATCAGATAGGCGCGGTCAACGACAGCCAGGGTCTCGCGCACGTTGTGATCGGTAATCAGCACGCCGAGCCCCTTCTCGCGCAGCTCTTTAATAATCTCCTGCACCTCGTAAACCGCCAGCGGATCAACTCCACTGAACGGCTCGTCGAGAAGGATGAGTGACGGGTTAGTCACCAGCGCACGGGTGATTTCGAGCCGGCGGCGCTCCCCGCCGGACAGCGTATAGGCCTTTTGTTTCGCCAAGTGGGAAATTTTCAACTCATCGAGCAAAAATTCGAGTCGTTCGCGGCGTTCGCGGCCTGAAACCGGCAACGTTTCGAGGATGGCCATCACATTTTCCTGCACGGTCAGCTTGCGGAAAATCGAAGGCTCCTGCGAAAGATAGCCCATCCCCATGCGAGCGCGCTGATACATCGGCACCTTGGACACATTGCGATCCTTAAAAAAGACCTCGCCGCCTGTTGGATGAATCAGACCGGTCACCATATAAAACGTGGTCGTCTTGCCGGCGCCGTTCGGACCGAGCAGTCCGACGATCTCTCCGGCGTTTACGTGAATATCCACTCCATTAACCACCTTCTTGCCGCGGTAGCTTTTAACGAGTTTCTCCGTCCGTATTAAACAGGTCTGTTCCATTTTAGTTCTCAAAAATGTTCGTTTTCATTTGGTCATCAGAATAAATAATCAAGCGAGCCGATGGCTCACAAACCATACGACCTGTGGCGCGCCAGAAACGGATCCGTTCGCCGAGGAGTGTATTGCGTCCGTCGAGGAGTTTGGGATTGTCCTCCAGCAGAAACTCATCGGTCGTAACATCATAAACAGCCTTTCCTGCCTGCGCTTCCCGTCCTTCACTGAGGATTCTAACTTCGGTCAACGCTTCGATCCAGTCAATTTGGTTGTTTTCACCGAACCGGACGATCATTGTGCCGCAATCCATCTCCATCCGGGAGTCCTGCACATGAACCGATTGCTCGAATCGAACGGTTCGTCCGTTGTAATCGAGAAAAAGCTCCTTCGACGTAATTTCTGTCACTTCCGTTGCACTGGCTCCCTCAACTGCCGGTTCGCCGCTGGTTTGCTCCGTGACATTTTCAATAATCACCTTGCTGTCATTCAGCACCTGCACCTTGCGCTCCCCCGACTGAAGCCGGAACCCGCGGCCCCGAACTCGGACGCTTTCC
>JAEIOF010000088.1 GCA_016342445.1 Verrucomicrobiota bacterium
CTTCCATTCCACATTGTCCAGATTCATGTCGATGCGCTTGGCTTCGATCTCTTCACCCAGATCCGGAACGATGATGTTCGCGTTGGAAAGCCTACTGAACAGACCCACCACTTCGCGCAACTCCACCCCCTTGAGGGTGAGCGAAATGCGACCGCCAATAAGTTCCGCGCCGGCGGTCATATCGTCGGTGATACCGATCTCATCGGTCTCAGCAATTTCCGGAATGACGATCGCGGGAGAGATGACCGTCTCCACGACGTCAGCCGGCATCTCTACAGGAACCGGCTTGACCACCGGAATGACCGGGGCGGGCTCGACGAGCTCCATTTGCGGTTCTGAAGCAATCTGCGGGGCGGCCGGAGGCTGCGGCCGAGCGCCGAGATCCTGTGCGAATAACAAAGCCGCACAGACTCCACTAAGAACAAGGACTGCCAAGGTTTTTTTCATAATCTCATTCTCCTGTTAAAATCCGCTCGTGTCGGACTGAACGGTATGCCGGTCGAGCAGCACCTTTCCGTTAGACTGAACCTCTTTAAGTTTCCACTCGTAAATTCGGCCATTATAACGAACCCGTATAAGCTCTCCCGGCCCCTTCAACTCGCCATTGATGATCGCGACGGTCTGCGACCCCATTTGACTGGTTCCCGTGACACGAATCAGTGCCGCAGGAGCATCCCAATCGGTTCCGGAGGCAGCTTTGAGTCCATTTTGATCTGCGCCTGACGTTTTCCAGTCATCGGGGAAATAGCCGACCGGCCAGAAGGGATCGCGCAGCGGTTCCATTGAAAACGCATCGATATCATCGGGAAGGGCCGATAACGGTTCGCTTTCGGCAAAAAGTGCTCCGGCTCCTAAAAGGAGCAGCGCCGCGACCCAACGTTTGAGGTTTCTGTCTAGTGTCATTGCCAAGGTTTTCAATAATCGTCGTTAAAAGCGCATTTCATGCCGAAAGGACGGTGCGTCATCCGCCGGATCCCCGTTTAATTTCGATGGTGGCGGGCCACTGAATCACGATTCGAACCTGTTGCCGAAGAGAGGTGTCAGGCAACCGGGAGATTTCCACCTCTTTAATCCGTAATAGAGCATTGCCTCCTTCAATCTGCCACAAGAACCCGACCAGTTCATTATATCCGCACTGCGTTGACACGCTGATTTCATAGGGCTCATTCGCCGCGGATTTTTTAGCGTCGTCAACAAATATGATCTCTTCGAGATTATCAAGCTCCACCCCGGCGCGAGTTGCGCGAAGCGAAACATATTCATAGGCCCAGGCGTAGCGGTCGGAACTGCTGGGCGTGTAGACCTCCAGCACCTCCAGCTTTCTGATGCTCTCCCCCAGCCCCTTCTTGATGATCTCCGAGCGACCCAAAACCGCACGGGCATCATCAAGTTTCTCCTGTAATTCGCGGAGTTCTTCTTTTGCAGAGCCGCCGTTCGAGCTGGACGGGCTCATCCACCCGAGAAAATAGGCCAGCAGCAAAATCTGAACCACGGCTAAAATGACGGTAGCAAAAACCATCTGCTGCTGTTTTTTGGTGAGGGCTGACCAGTTCATTACCGTGCCCCTCCTGTCTGGCGCTGGCCTTCAAGCGCAAACGTCCAGCTATCCCCCGCTTCCCGCTGAGAAGAAATCAGACGGACCTCGCCGCAGAAACCCCGCACCTCGGCATTCGCATTCAATTTCCGTTTGGCCTCGACAGCCACCAGCTCACCCAGCGCCCGGCCATTCATACGCAAAATGTAGTAAGACTCTCTGGGAGAGGTTTCGTCTTCGCGAATGCCGGCAAACAGCGTGTTGAACTGCATCTGCGGGGGAATCTCGCTTTGCACGGCCCGCAGGACGGTGTACATCGGCGCGCGGCCACCCTTGGCCCATCCCTCCAGCGTAGCGAGGGTTTTTTGGTTTTCGGTGGCGGCATAGCCGCTATCGCGCACGGCGGTGGCCAGCGGATCGAGCCGATCCCATTCACGTTGCGCCCGGTCGAGGTTCGCGTTCAGCGTCATTTTGGAAATTCCCGCCAGAGAGAGAACCAGCACGGTGACCCCGACCAGCACCCCGACGGATCCGAGCACCATCACTTTCATGCTGACGATGCCCTGATAGCGCCGCTCTGTTTTGTTGAGTAAATTGACCTGCAGGCTCATGTCTCCTCCATTCCGGCCAACGCCGCACCGACGGCTGCGGCAAAACGGGATTCCTGCCCCTTTAATTTTTCAGGGAAAGCATCCGGCGCGATGTCCAGTTTCTCAAAAGGACTCCAAACGACCAGCGCAAGCCCCAGCACACCCTCGATGGCAGACTGCCAGTACGGCGAGGTCGCCTCCCCGCCGGAGAGATAGACCCCGTCGAGCGCGCTCTTATTCTGCCGCTCGACAAACTCGCGATAAACCGAAAGCTGTTTGGTGAGCGGAGCCAGCGCCTGCCGCACCGGAGCCGCGACATCCACCGAGCCGCCGGAAAGAATGGTGCCGGCCATTTCGGCATCCACGCCCAATGCGGTCTGAATCTGTTTTTGAAGACTGGCTCCGCCGACATTAAACCGATTGATGATCTGAAGCTGATTCTGATGAAAAAACGCCGCATAAGTAAAACGAGATCCGGTCTCGATCAGACAAATGGTCTGTCCGGCCGTCTGCGCCCCGCGATTGTACATAAAAGCCGAAAAAGCGGCCAGACCCGACAGTTCGAGCGAATGGGGCGCGGGTGCGCCGCCGGCAAAAAGGGAAAGGAAATATTGAACGGTTTTTTCAGGAACGGCCACGCCGAGAACGCTGCTTTCGCGCTTCCCCTTTCCACGGGAAAGAATCATTCCGCCCACACGACTCTCTTCCGGCAGACTCAGGTTATCGCGCACAACCGCCTGAAGATTCTCCTCATCCTGCAGCACGTGGCTGAAGACGCGCAACGTCGCCTCCTCTGTTGTCGCGCACAGCGCGGCATAATAAGCGGAGAGCGATTTGGGAATACCGGGGCGTTCCGTCGCATTAAATCCAATAGCGGGCAGAATATCCGCCGCGGTCAATGTGATCTGTTCTTTAATTTTTTTCAGCCGGACGGCCTTAATCCCGCTGGAGGCAAAATCGAGCCCCAGCAAATTGGAGAGTTGCCGCTTCCCCCTCTCCTTCGCCGTTTTTTTGCTCTTTAAATCCATTATGTGTCCAGATTAGCGGTCAACTTCCCGCGTCGCATATTTCGCGTATCCTACGGCGGATCCAATCAGGATTAAAAGCACGATTGATACCAAAAGTCTGTTTTTTCCATTAGTTACGCTCTTTTCAGCGGATATTTTGATCGCGTTTACCTGTCCGTCTTCGGTTTTGTTTTTCGCCGCCGAATCACGATCCCACGGCGGAACTTTCATGGCCGCCCGCACTCTCGCGTCCTCACTAATCGAAAAATCCCGGCGCGCCTCCAGCCGCTTTTCATATTCTTGCCGGAAACGGATCTTCTGAGCACGGATTTCGGGCTCACGAAATTCCGCATCGGGTGGCAGAATAGCCTGTGCGCACCACACTGCAGTAACAAAAAAAAGAATCATTAAAAGGGTTTGTTTTCTCACGGGGCAAGCTCCGTCCATTGTACAAGTCGATTCATGTCAGATTGCGGGGGAAGCCCGCCCGGTGTCCCAGGATAAAACCCCTGCCCGTCCGGCGTTCTGGTTCCAAGACGGCTGTCCCAGTTGAGCGCGAGATTTCCGTGCCGTCTCACCGCCTCATCCCGGCAAACAAACCCGCCGTTGAGAACCGCGTTGACGTCAAAATCGCCGGCGATCAAGTGATTTGCATAAAGGACGGCATCGAACCAGCCCACCCACTCCGATACGCCGAGCGCCGCAATGTCCGCATCACTGAGAATAGGCTCGTAAAAATGTCGCAGACTTCCGTCGGTTCGCGGCTCAGAACCATTTCCGTCCGGCCGGGTATAATCCCCATCAAAATAAGGAACGCCATCCACATAGTGGGTGACATAACCCAGCGAGGCATCAGTTTCATCGGTCGCGTGCGAATCGGTGTGAGGCTCTTCCAGATAAGTATTGTCCAGCCCTAAATGATTTCCGAAAATCAGACTGCCCTTGGCGCAAAGCCCCAGAAAATCTTTACCTTTATTCACTGTGGCCGTAGTCATCGGTGCGCTGTCCGGCTTGGGCCAGGTCGGCGGATCAACCGCAATCAAATTACCGATCACATGAATATTGCGTCCGGCGTAGAGCGTTCCCTGCCCCGTGAAATAGCCTTTGATGTAAATATCCTGCTGGGCAACGATGATCCCGCCCAGATTGATCGGATTGGCGGCGGTTCCGATCAAAACTAGGCAGCCCGTGTCGTTGGTTCCGACCCCGGCATCCTCTCCGGCGTCATCGCCCCAGACAGCCGCCACCGTTTTCGAGCTGTCGCTGACGGTTCCGCCCGCCGCAATGGCGTACTCCTCATATTCACTGAGAGGGCCGATAAACGGCATCGACTTGCTCTCCTGATCCTCATAAAAATTGACGCCCTCTTTATAGCCCTGATCCCAGAAGGTGTCGGGGTTCGAGCGGTTGAAGTCGGTGTATTCCGCCGGACGGGTGCGCTCTGAAAAGTCGATTCCGGCAAAGCCCTGACTGGCGTATGCGGCCCAATCAAGGCTCTTATAGAGCTTCTTCGACAAACACTCGTTTCCAGCAAAGGCGTCGCCGTTGAGGCGGATAGAAGAGTACTTAAAATCGATATCCTTATTTGCAAAGACATCGCCGTTAAAGTCAGCATTCACCCCGGAAAAAAAACCGACATTATCGATAAAAAACACATAATCGAACACGTTGTCGGGGCCGCCGGGCGTGTCGGTGTCGTTATAGGTATGGGTAACCACTTCCTGTATGCGGCGGGTCACCCCGCCGTGAGTGGCGACGGCCTCGCAAGTCAGCGTCACTTCGGCATAGTTTTCCGCCACGATCTCCACCATTGATCCGGACACCACACTGACCGCTACATCGACTGTATATGGAACCAATAAATCCACCTTCGTCGCCGCACTGGACCAGGTCACATTCGTGGTGAAATCCTTATTCGCCAGCACCCCGAGCGAGGCCCGGCTGTGCTCCACCTCCATTTCATCGTTCAACTCCTCCTGAAGGTTGTATTTGACAATCTCCAACGCCGATTGCATCCCCAGCAGACAGTCATCATAGTCCCGCCAGCGGTCCACCGCCGAAAAGCTGTTATGCGCTGAAACCAGAAAGGCCCCGCCGATCAGTGATGCAATCACTATCAGCATCAGCACAGCGGTCATCACAAACCCGTTTTTCTGTTTTTGTTTTTTCATGACGGCTCCTTATTGATTGATCAGATACGCACGAATCGTCTGCGGCTGCTCAAAATCTTTGCCCATAGCGGAAAAATTCAGCGTGTAGTTGATGGTCATGACTTTGTTAGAAAGCACGGCATCAAAAGCAGTCGCCTTAACCAACGGCTCGGATGAGGCCCCGGCATAACTCACGCTCTGCGCCCAGGCAAGCTGTCCGTCCACGCTGTTTTTCAACCAAATATTTTGCGGCACATCGCTCGGCCAGCCATACACTTCGCGATACCCGCTGACAGCAATAGGATAGAACCGGATCCGATCCCAACTACCGTACGCTGACACCGTCGTATTCGATGAAGAAAGAAGTCCTGAACCCGGGCCAAACCCCCCGCTGAGAATCCGGGCGCGGGTAATGCGCGAATGCTGCGCGATCTTCCAATTGGCCGAGGCATCCATCCAGAGCGAAAAACAGCGGCTGAGAAGAGACCCCATGGCCGAAAAGACCATGATCGAAATCGTCAGCGCCACGATCAGCTCTGTCAGCGTGAAGCCCGATTTTTTCGGAAGACATTTCATCAGCGTGTCCCCCGGTAGCGCTGCACCACGACGTGTGCCAGCGGGTTGGTTCCCAACTGCAACTGACTTTCCACCCCCGGCGGGCTGGGCCAGACTTTGATCTCGATGTCCCACCACTGAATCAGGTCGGGTGTAAACGGCATATCGGTTTCCGGATAAAACGCCAGATCGATGGTGCCGTTTGTTCCGAAAACACTGTTCTCCGGCGTTGGAAAGGATTCCATCTGCGCGGTGGATTTCTGCTGCAACTCGCTCAGCGGCATATTGTAGGCTTCCCAAACGTAGTCAAAGGCCATGCCCTGCGCCTCGATGCGACCACGCGAGCGCATCAGAATGCGATACGAAAGAAGCATCTCCGTATAAATAATCGCGGCGGCCACCGCCACCAACACAATGGCTATCATCACCTCCACCAGCGTCACACCCGATTTGGACTGTAGATTTTTCAATGGGCTTATTCCTCAATAATATAGTGATACTGCACACCAACCGCCCGGAACTTTCCGGTTGCCAGATTTCCGTCGTCCACCAGCGCATCGAACCGCTGAAGCTGTTTAACCGGCCGGGCTGGCCTGGCAATGGAAACCGAATAGGCGAAATGGTATCCATTATCCCAGTCCCAGTTCCCGCCGATCTCCGTCTTCTTGGACCACCATTCAGTAATGCCCATATCGGCAAAATAATCCACCATCTCGGGTGGGATCACGCCCGGCGTTCTATCCGGCGGATAACTGCCTGTTTCAGATTTGCACAGCCCGAACGCCATCACCGCCTGCCGCAGCTTGCTCGCCGCCCGGGCGTTCTCACGATCCTTCATCGCCTGCGCAACCGCCGGCACCAAAAAGGTCGCCAGCAGACCCATGATCGACACCACCATGACGATTTCCACCAGAGTCATTCCACGCTTATGTGATGTTATGTTCATCAGGTTTTTCTTTATACGGACGCCTATACTCCAAACTCATAATAGTTAGTAGCATTATTTATACCCGAAACAGAGCGTTTCTTGGGAACAATATCCTCGCCGGGTATTCTTGGAGTTTGAGAATGGTTGTGTTTAACACCCCTTCCCAAGATCATTTATGAGAGAAAAATGCGTCTGAATTTGGCATTACGGGCGATCCGGATCAGCCAAAAGGTGACGGGTTAAACAGACAGAAGCTCCAATGAATAAAAGTGCCATTACGGCCAGACTCCACCGTCGGCTGTTTTTTTCAGTTTCAAAAACCGCCTTGTTCATTCCGGTCAAACCGACAGGACTCCCTCCGGACGCTCTAAAAGGTTCCCGCTGCGGAGCGGCCATGAGAGACTGCACGCGATATCGACTGGAAACCATTTCCTGTTCATGTTCCACCTGTGCCTGAGCGTATTCTGCCTTTTTAAACTCACGATACTCTAAAACCTCTTTGGCTCGAAATTCTGCCGTGGTCGGAAGAAACCCGAACGAGTTCAGCGGGATGATCGCCAGCAAGTACAATAACGACAACAGACGCAAACTCATGGAGTGATCTCCCGCCACTGAATAGTTTTGGCCGGCCCCATATCCAGGGGAAGAAACGGCGTAAAGTCATGATCTAAGGCCAAACGGGCATCCCAGTTCATATAAACTCTGCCAGCCGGGAACAGCGCTTCATCACGACAAACAATTCCACCATTGATCATGGAGCCGGAACCCAACCGCCCAATTGTCAGGTGGTTATTATAAATAAACGCATCGATCTGATCGACATCACGGGACGGATTATATGCACCGAACTGAGAGGGGGAAATACTCGGCTCATAAAAATTCCGGGGGATACTTTGCGAAGGATCGGCCGAGCCGCACCGCCAGCCGGACTGCGCCGTATAATCCCCATCGAAATAATTCACGCCCCCAGACGTGTAGGAAACATAGCCAATATCGGCATCGGTGGCGCTTACGGCATATTCACCAGTAAACGGAGGTTTGAAATACTGGGAGGAACCGCTCAGGGTCCGATGGTCTCCCAAAACGACGGCCCCCTTTGCGGCCAGCCCCAGAAAATCGCTCCCCAGATTATCGGGCAGCGTATTGTTTTTAAAATTTGAAGCGGTATCCGGTTGCTCCCAGACCGCCGGATTCACGGCAACCAAATCACCGATGATATGGATATTCCTGCCCGCATAAAGAGTGCCCTGCCCAGTATAATATCCCTGAATGATCAAA
>JAEIOF010000089.1 GCA_016342445.1 Verrucomicrobiota bacterium
GAGCTCGAGGTTGACCCGCCGAAAGGCGTTTTTCCAATGATTGGAAAAATCGACAACATCCTGATCGGCCCGACGAATCATCACAGCTATGCTGGGCGTCTTGAAGAGATTCACCGCACGCACTACGCGGAAATGCCGTTCGACCGCTTCAAGCAGAGGGTTCAGACCGTCCGCGACGAAGAGCTGATTGAGCGTTGGAAAGAGGAGGCTTCGCACAAAACGATTTACCGGCTGGTCGACGCGCCGGAAGGCAAAGAGTTCACGCTGGTGCAGGCTGAAGCGCATGTCCGCTCCAATATCGCCGAAGCCGAGATCGAGGAAGTGACCCGCGCGGTTCTTCCGTCGGAGCTGGCCCGGAAGATTACCGATGACAACCTGATCCGCATGGTGCGCGAGGCATGGCAGGCCGAAATCCGCTTCCCGATTTCACTTTCCTTCGCGCTGCGCGCGGCGTTCCGCCATCTGCACCTGCACACCTTCAAGGCGGGCAAAAATATCAATTTTATTACAGCCGTTAAGCCGGATCCCATTGCGCCGGAAAAGACGGTTGAAAATATCCGCATCGTTCTAGAGGGGTTGGCGGATCATCCCGGCTCAACCCGTCAGCAGCTGCTTGACGGCTTGCGGCCGGGCGCGGACAAGGACTCGCCGGAAGCCCATGAGATTATCGACCCCATTCGCTGGCTGGTTGAACGCGGGCACATCATCGAGTTCTTTAACGGAACGCTCTCCGTACCGACGCATCGCAAGCGCCGTAAATAGCGGCGTAGTCGAACATCCACTGTTTGAATGTCCAAAAGGACTTCGGAATATCTGATCCGACTTTTGACCTGCGACCTTAAGACCTTTGACAGCCGAAGCTATAGCTTTGAGCTTGTCGCGGCCTGATGTTTTTTCCGGCGCATGAGCGGATAGAAAATCAAACGCGGGAACAGGAAAAGAACCACCGTGGCGAGGGTCACGTTCACCATCGGCTTGAGCCGGGTCAGCTGAAGCGGCCAGAGGTAGAAGGCCAGACCGGCAGCAGCCAGTCCGAAGATCATCCATCCGTCGAGCAACCAGCGCATGCGCGGCGCGGCCCATTTGGCAAACTTTTGCGGCTTGTTGAAGAACTGATCAAAAACCCAGTGCTCCATTAGCGCACCTTTTTCCCCGAAGACCGGAATGATATGCACCATATTGGTCGCCCAGCGGCTCGCCATGAAGCGGGCAAGGTGCGGATAGGTGGTGGTCATCTGGAGCGGGAAGGCGAGGTAGCCGACGTATTTCAAAAAGGAGACCGGCGCGGCGATGACATAGTCGCGCACGTTGCGCTCTTTGATCATCAGATAGACCACAAATCCGCCGCGGCAGATGGAGCCGGGAGAAATCGGGATCACCTGAAACACCGCAACGGTCAGGCCGAACGCGCCGAGCGCTTCGCCCCACGAGTGGCCTTTGGATAGCAGCCAGACCGCCCAGATTGAACCGGCCAGCACGCTGACAATCTGGGTGATCGGCACGGTGGCAAAATGTACACCAAGGCATTTGAGGTAGCGCACAATGAAGGGATCTCTGACAACGCCCTCAAGCGTCGCGCGTTCTTCAGGAGTGAGCATGCCGTCTTTCTCGCCGAGCGCGATTTCATTCAGGAACCACTGCTCGCGGAATTCGGGGCTGGTGATGAAGTTTTTCAGGAAGCGATAGCCGTCGCGGATGCGGTAGCCGATGCGGGCCGGATTCAGCACGACGCGGTGCAGAACAATTGGAAGCCGGCCGATGGTGAGAGATTCCAGCAGGAAGAGCGGCGGGCGGCTCATCAGAAATTCAACATGTTTTTCGTCGACGCGGCCCGCGCGGTGCCACGCAATCAGCCGGTTGGCGGCGTGCGCGCGCAGGGCGGCTTTAAAGTACGCTGGTTGAGTGAGAATACTGAACATGTGCTCGCGATAGGCTTTATTGCCCCAGCGCCTGCGGATCATTTTTCCAATGATTGGAAGAATTCCAAGCAGGTGGAACAGGGAGAAGCGCAGGCCCCCTGCATTGAGTTTTCCGGCGAACGCTTCGTCGATGAGATCGGCGGCGAGGTAGCCCTCGACCAGTCCGGCGCGGATATCTTTTTGCAATGCGCCGTCAAAGAGCACGCGCAGTCCGTGGTGGGTGATGTCGGGTAGCGACCGGCGGTACTCGCGGTCTTTGGCAAAGAATTCCGCAATGGCCGGTTGCATGTCGGCGAAGGTGTCGGGGTGTGCGGCGAAGAAGAGCTCCATTTTGTCGGTGTCGCAGCGGTCGAACTGAACAAGCGATTTGCGTTTGAAGCCGTCCAGAATCAGTTTGATGTCGCCGGGGCTCATGGGGAGCCACGGGAGCAGGGCGAGGCCTGCACGGAAGTCGATAGCGCACAGTCCGCCCGCCGGGCCCTCCGCATCTGGAAGATCCGTGCGTTTCATGGTGTTGGGCTGGCTTTTCATCGTCCACCATTCGTACTGACGCGCAAATTCGGGTGCGCCCATCTCGTGCATCAGCTCGACCATATCGGACATGAACCGGCGCTTGGCGATAAACTCCGGGCTGCCGGCTTTGTTGAGGTCGATGGTTTTCCAGTCCTTGCGGCCGTTGAGTTCATCGTCGGCTTCGAGAAGCCACATGCGGCCTTCAATCCATTCGGTGATCTCGCCGTAGGCGTTGAGGTTTTTATCCCAGAAGGAAGCGTAGGCATCTTTGATGGCGGTTTCGCGACCAAACTTAATTTTGGCGGCGCGGCGTACGAGTTTTTGCAGAAGCAGTCCGGAGCGGCAGGCGCCGTGGTTGACCTGCGAGCTGAAGGGGCCCTGGAAGGCGAGCCAGTAGATGGTGTTGCGGAAGCGGTGCGAAAAGGTGGATGGCGGGATAATGATTTTTACAGCGTAGAGCTTTCCAACTTCCAGCCCGTCGATCGGCCCGCCTTCAGGAAGCGCGAGTTCGCTGAGGCGGCAGCGGTAGACTTGACCTGCAAAGCCGCCGCCGAGAAATTTGTCGATCACCAGTGTGGCGGTTCCTTCGGTGGCCGGATAAACCCCTTGCAGATCAATGTTCAGTACATCGCCCGTTTCATAGCGGGTGATGCGATGGCCGGTTTTCAGCGCCGGATTGTTCGCTTCCTTAAACAGTCGCGCGCAGAGCTCTTTGGAGTAATCGATTTTTGCCATAGGTTTTTCCCGAAAAATTGAGGCGGACTATTGCACATTTTCCAATCATTGGAAACTTTTCAGCCCGTTTTTCCAAGGGTTGGAACTCTCGTTTGGCGCTCCAGGCCTTTGGTCGCGGCGGAGCGGTTGGAGAGGTCGGCTTCGGTCGCGCGCTGAACGGTTGGACTGTCTATATCGCGGTGAGAGGTAAGAAATTCTTCGAGGAAGCGGGCCAGGCGGCCGGGGGTGAAGCCGGCGGTGGCGTGAGTCTGTTCGTAGAGCCAGTCGCTCCACTCCATGAACGCGGCAAAGACGGAGGGCTGGTTTTTCCAGAGCAGGGGCGCGGTGTCGGGGAACCGTCCGTTGTTGACGATGATGTCCCAGAAGCGGGCAAAACGCCGGAGGGTCTGCAGTTCGGGAAAGCTCAGGGCGGAGGTTTGCAGAACGTCATAGGGCGGGGCGGCGCTATAGACCATTTCCCATTCTTTATCGTGTTTTACGATGGGCGCGCCGCGCAGTTTTTTGAGAATGCCCAGCTGGATTTCGTCCGGGTCGCAGGCGTGCAGGCGGTCAAATCCCTGCGCGATACTCGCGATCGTTTCGCCGGGCAACCCGGCAATCAGGTCGGCGTGCAGATGGATCGACGGCATCGCGCTGAGCGTACGGATGTTTTGCTCCACTTTTTTTGCATCGAGCCTGCGTTTGATGCGCGCGGCCACGTCCGGATTAAATGTCTGCACCCCGACTTCCAGCTGGAAAAATCCGGGCGGGGCTTCCGCGAGCAGTTTTTCGAGTGTCGGCGACAGGTATTCGGGTTCCCATTCGAGGTGAAGCATCATGCCCTCGCAGCGATGGGTAAGGAAAAAATTTAAGACGGCGGCGGCGTGGGCGGTGTTGATGTTGAAGCTGCGGTCGATGAATTTGAAAATCCGCCCGCCGCGCTCGATCAGTTTTTCAAATACGGGAAAAATCCGTTCCGCCGGCACAAAACGGACGCCGTTTTCGAGAGAGGACAGGCAGTATTCGCAGGTGAAGGGACAGCCGCGTGAGCTTTCGACATAGAGGCGGCGATGGGCGAGGTCTTCGTCGGTGTATTCATCGTAGGGCAGGACGACGGTTTTTAGATCGGCGGGCGGCGCTTCGATGACCTGCGGAAGGTCTTTTCCCGCCAGCAGGTTGCGGCAAACTTCTTCGATTACGCATTCCCCTTCGCCGCAGATCAGATGATCAGCCAGTTGAATGCAGAGAGAATCCTCATATTCATAGCTGACTTCCGGTCCGCCGATGACAATTTTCAGTTCCGGGCGGAGTTGCTTTAGAATGAGAGCGGTCTCGTAGATGACCACGCGGTTCCAGATGTAGACGCTGAAGAGGATTATTTTCGGATCGTGTGCGAGAAGCTTTTCGGCGGCGGTTTGCGGAGAGAGACTATTGTCAAACTCGACGATAATGGACTCGTCGTGAAGATCGCCCAAATTGGCCCGCAGGCAGCGCAGGGCAAGCGCGGTGTGGGAATAGCGGGCGTTAAACGTTGAGAAAACAATGTCCATGCGATACAAATACGCCCTTTAGAAAGGGTTGAGGAGAAAAAATGGCAGGTCCTGTTTGTATTTATGGAAATCCGGTTCTGCGCAAGCAGTCGGAACACGTTAACGCGGTGACAGATGAGATCCGTGCGCTGGCCGATCGGATGCTCGGAATCATGTATAGCGCCGAAGGCATCGGGCTGGCGGCCGAGCAGATCGGGCGCACCGAAGCCCTTTTTGTTCTGGATGTGCCGCCGCGCGCCGATGAGGACGAGATGGGCCGCCCGAATAACCCCGGCGTCAAGATGCCGCAGGCGTTCATCAATCCCGAAATTATCGGTGCCTCCGAAGAAACCGCCGTGGCGGAAGAGGGGTGCCTCAGTTTCCCGAAGCTTTACGTTCCTGTCACCCGACCCGCTGAAGTCGTGGTTCGCTTCCTCGACCGCGACGGGAACGAGCAGGTGATCAATGCCAAAGGGTTGCTGGCTCGCGCCATTCAGCACGAGCTGGATCACCTCCACGGGGTGTTGCTGGTTGATCACATGACGTCGATTGCTAAAGTGGCCCACGCACTGTTATTGCGAAAATTCAAAAAAGAGAACAAGGCCGCGAGATGAACCGGCGCGGACTGATCGCTCTGCTTGCCGGGATCGTGCTTTTCAGTACCATCGAAGTGGCCTCCAAGCTGATGCAGATCGGCGGCGGAGTTGCCGGACACTATCCCTTCTGGCTGGCGGCGCTCCGTTTTATCATCACCGGTATCGTTCTGTTCATTCCGGCTTTGCACAGATTGCGCGGCAACGCCTTCAATCGGCGCGATGCCGCCGCGCTGGCCGCCCTCGGCTTGCTCGGTGTCACGCTGATGTCGAGTCTCTACCATCTCTCCATCACCTTCCTGCCCGCCAACATCGCCGCGCTGGTCTTCAGCTGCAATCCGGTGTTCGTGGTTCTCTTCGCCCCGCTCGTTCTCTCGGAAAAAATCACCCTGCGCAAACTGGTCGCCGGGGGGCTTTGCCTGACGGGGATCGCCGTGCTGGCCCGCGACCGCGCCGACGGAGTTTCGCTGACCGGACTGCTGCTGATGCTTGCGGCGATTATCATCTTCGCGCTCTACACCGTGTTGTTTAAAAAAATGACGCCGCGCTACGGCGCGCTCCCCATCACCGCATTTGCGGGGCTGATTGGCGGATTTTGCATTCTACCGCTGGCTCTCGGCGTTGAGGGCTTTCCTCTGACGACCTATGGCGCGGCGGACTGGTGGGGCATTGCTTACCTGTCGCTCATCGGAACCGCGCTCGGTTATTTCCTCTTCATCTACGGCATTGGCCACGTTGAAGCAGGGATCGGCTCGATGGCCTTTTTCCTGAAACCGTTTTTAGCCGCGCTCTTCGCGTGGATGGTGCTCGGCGAAGCGCTGACCGTGCCGATGCTTCTCGGCGGCGCGCTGATTCTTGTCGGAATGGTCGCCGCTTTGGTTCCCTTACGGAAAAGCAATCCCGTTCCAATGGACTGATCCCAATGGTCTTTTTATCTCTTCAATCATGATGCCGGGCTGATTGAGAGAATTTCATCACCGGGAACATCCCCGGCGTGCGCATAGGGAACGGTTCTGAACTTACTCACGCGTTGCAGTTGGTGGAGCAGATCAGAGATCGTCTGAACTGCATGAATGCATTCAGCGATTTCCCTGATCTCCTCCTGATTGGTCGCAAGTTTCTGTAAAAACTCCAGACGGATTTGCAGAACAGTGGCCGGTTGGCCGATGTGGTGACAGGTGGCTCCCAGAGTTTGGATCATTGCGCGGTGCTTCTCGGCTTCGATCAGGGTCTGCTGCTGCTGCTCAACGGTTTCCCTTAGCGAATGCTCAATACGCAACTGTTCTTGTGCCGTCTCAATTTGGCGGCGCATTTCGTCCAGCACACTGTTAAAGCTCTTTTCGATGTACGCAATGTCATCCGAGCTCTCCTTGTCTGCTAAGATGATTTTATCCGGCAGGGAGCCTTGCGCAATTTCTGTAATATAGCGCCGGAGCTTTAAAATGTTATCCGGATATTTCCGTAGAACGATGAACCCGGGGATGGCGACGGCCACGGTTAATCCGGCGATCAGGAGAAGCCTTAAAGCCGAAACTTGATTGTCCCCGGCGCCCACCACTGTTCCGATGTAAAATATCGACAAGGCCGGAATGACCGCCATGAGTGCGATAGAAATTTTGGCCTGAGTCGGCGCATTACACTTTACTAAAGAAACAAGCTTGCGGTGTGTCATCTGGTTCCTTTTTGTTTAATCATTTGACTGAACGCGAGCATTCTATGCCCCAGCGCTCTTCTTGCCAAGGTTTGGAATATAATTTAATTTTTAAAACATGCGGTTCGGCGGCGAGTTCGCATTAGGTTTTTCTTAGCAGCAGCCAGATAAAGAACGGGCCGCCGAGCAGCGAGGTGATCAGTCCCGCGGGCATTTCCACCGGAGCGATCAGCGTGCGAGCCAGCCCGTCGCAAATCACCATGAACGCGCCGCCGAACAGAATCACAGCCGGAAACAGTTTTCGATGATCGGAACCGAATAGCTGGCGGCAGATGTGCGGTACCATCAGTCCGACAAACGCCACCGGCCCGCAGAAGGCCACCGCCGCGCCGGTCATCAGTGAGGCCGAGAGAAACAGCAGTTTTTTTGTTCGCTCCACATTCACCCCGCGCGCGCCGGCCAGCTCTTCACCGGTCAAAAGCAGGTTCATCTCGCGGGTCAGCAGTGCGGCAATGCACAGGCCGATCAGCGTAAAAACCGCCAGATTGATCGGAGTGGTGAATCCCACCACCGAAAAGCCGCCCATCAGCCAGCGGATCATCCGGAAGGTTTCGCCCGGATCGCTGAAATATTGCATCAGCAGAATCAGGCTGGAGAAAAACAGGTTCACCGCCACACCCGCCAGCAGCAGCGTCGCGGATGAAAAGCCGCTCTTCATGCGCGCCAGACCGTACACCAGCGCCACCGCGCCGAGCGCGCCGAGGAATCCGGCAATGGATGTTCCGGAAACGCCGAACAGAAGCAGGGCCGAGCCGAACCGCATCCAGAGCGCCGCACCGAGCGCCGCGCCGCCGGAAACGCCGAGTGTAAAGGGGGTCGCCAGCGGATTGCGGAACAGCGCCTGAAAAATCATTCCGCTCGATGCCAGCGCAATCCCCGCCAGAAAGGCGGTCAGCACACGCGGAATCCTCAGCTTCATCAGAATCTCGCCGCCCATCGGGTCGTGAAAAACGTCCGTGCTTCCAATCATTGGAAACACGATCAGCGCCGCGAGGCTCAGCAGAATCAGAATGGCGAATTTGGTTTTCA
>JAEIOF010000090.1 GCA_016342445.1 Verrucomicrobiota bacterium
CGGGTTTGCCGCCGCCGCCACCGCCGCACTGCTTGGCGATGGCTCCGACAATCTTCCCGGCGTTTTTGCCTTCTTTGACGAGGTCGGGGGTGACCGCACAGACGAGGGCGACTTTGCCGTCGGAGGCGCCACCGAGAATGGCGACGGCGCTTTGCAGTTTGGGCTGGAGCGCGTCCATGACGGCGCTGAGCAGTTCGGCGTCGGCTTCGCCCATGTTTTCAACCAACAAGCCGTCTTTGACTTTACCGAGAAGCTCTTCGGCGATGGCCGGAGCCTGCGCGGCCATTGCAGCGGCTTTGGCTTTGGCTTCGGCCTTTTTCTCTTCGAGTTCTTTGGCTTTGGCTTCCGCTTCGGCGGCGGCTTTTTTCTGCTCAGCCATGAAGGCTTCGGCATATTTGCCGCAGGCCGCTTCGATGCGGCGGATTCCGGCGGCGATGGAGGATTCGCTCATGACTTTGAAGAGCTGGATGTCGCCGGTATTGCTGACGTGACAGCCGCCGCACAGTTCCATCGAGAACCCATTAAAGGAGCCTGAGGCTCCACCCACTTGGAGCACACGAACCTTCTCTCCATACTTTTCGCCGAAGAACTGCTGAATTTCCGGATGCTTCTGCACTTCGGTGAAGGGGACTTCCTGCGCGTAGACCGGGAGGGCGGCCTGAATTTTTTCGTTCACCCGTTTTTCGATTTCAGCGATCTGTTCGGCAGAGAGTTTTTCCGGATTGTTGAAGTCAAAGCGAAGGCGGTCGGGCGCGACGAGTGAGCCGCGCTGGCGGGAGTCTTCGCTGACCACTTTGTGAAGTGCCCAGTGGAACAGATGCGTGGCGGTGTGGTGGCGCTGAATGTCGGCGCGGCGGTCGGCGTCCACGTCGACGAGAACCGCTTCGCCCGGCTCGGGTGCGCGGCCGGAAACCAGTTTGGCGCGGTGCACAATCAGTTCGCCCTGTTTCTGGGTATCCAGAATCTTCAGTTCACCAATCGTCTCTTCATCTAAAATCAGACGCAGTCTGCCGGTGTCGCCGGCCTGTCCGCCCATTTCGGCGTAGCAGGGGGTTTTGTCGAGCACGATGGAGTATTCGTCGTCCGCCTGTGTGACGGCTTCGACGAGGGCTTCGGCTTCAATGCCGTCGAAGCCGACGAAGAGGGTCGGTTTGACGTCGAGCCCTTCGCTTTCAACCCGCACCACCGATTTCTTAGACGCATGGTCGGCGCGGGCGCGCTCGCGCTGTTCGTTCATCCGATTTTCAAAGCCAGCGGCGTCAACGGTCAGGCCGCGCTCGCGGGCCATCAGCTCGGTCAGGTCGAGCGGGAAGCCGTAGGTGTCGTAGAGTTTGAAGGCTTCATCGGCGGGGAAGATGGATTCTTCTTTCAGGCTGGCCGTCACGGCCTCAAACAGTTCGATGCCGCGGTCGAGGGTGCGGTTGAAGGAGTCCTCTTCGGCTTTGAGGGTTTTGGAGACGCGGTCGAGGTTGGTGCGCACTTCGGGGAAGGCGTCACCGAAGCTCTCGGCGATGACGTCGGCGAGTTTGTAGAAGAAGGGTTCGGCGAAGCCGAGGGCGCGGCCGTAGCGGACGGCGCGGCGCAGGATGCGGCGCAGGACGTAGCCGCGGCCTTCGTTGGAGGGGGCGATGCCGTCGGCGATGGAGAAGGCGAGGCAGCGGATGTGGTCGGCGATGACGCGGAAGGCGACATCGGCTGGATCGGTCATGGAGCTACCGTATTTGAGCCCGCTCATGTTTTCCAAGGTTTGGAAGATCGGGGTGAAGACATCGGTTTCGTAGTTGGAGATGACGCCGGAGAAATCGGTAAAGCCGTTGGTGCATTGGATGATGGAGCAGGCGCGCTCAAAGCCCATGCCGGTGTCGACGTGTTGCGCGGGCAGGGGCGAGAAGCTTCCGTCGGGGTTGGCGTTGAACTGGATGAAGACAAGGTTCCAGATTTCAATGTTTTGCGGGGTGCCGGCGTTGACGAGCGCGGTGCCGCCGTCGCCGTTGGGGGTGAGGTCGACGTGCAGTTCGGAGCAGGGGCCGCAGGGGCCGGTGTCGCCCATCATCCAGAAGTTGTCTTTGCGGTTACCGGGTACAACGTGGTCGGCGGGCAGGTATTTGAGCCAGAATTCTTTGGCTTCGAGGTCGGCTTCGGATTTGTCGTCGCCGCCGAAATAGGTGGCGTAGAGGCGGTCGACGGGGAAGCCCCAGACCTTGGTGATCAGCTCCCAGGCCCAGTCGATGGCTTCTTCTTTGAAGTAGTCGCCGAAAGACCAGTTGCCGAGCATTTCGAAAAAGGTGTGGTGATAGGTGTCCATGCCGACATCGTCGAGGTCGTTATGTTTGCCGCCGGCGCGGATGCACTTCTGGGTGTCGGCGGCGCGGCCCGGGGTGTAGGGGCAGTTGGACTGGCCGAGAAAGATCGGGACGAACTGGTTCATCCCCGCGTTGGTGAACAGCAGGTTCGGCGAGTCGGGCAGCAGGCTGCCGGATTTCACAACGGTGTGCAGCTTCGATGCAAAAAAATCGAGGAACGACTGGCGGATTTCGGTTGAGGTCATAATTGAGTTACCGGTTATCAGTTAAAAGTTATCAGTGGTTAGAGGTCGGAGAATTTAGCATGAAAAACCCTAATTTCACGGATTTTTTACATCGAAACGGGCCGGCGCGCGAAAGGTGATCAAAAAGGTTGGTGTTTGTGCTGGATTTCATTGCGGGCTCTCTTTATCTTGTCGGCTCGTTTTAAAAACTAACCAGGAGATTAGAAATGAATGTTGATCAACACTTGAAGATTGCCACGTGGCATGTTGAACAGGCCCGTCTGCACGCAACCGTCGAAGGCGGACACAAGTGCGGCTGCCCGCTGACCGATGAGTACCAGAAAGTGATCAGCCAGGTTGAGTCCGGCAACATCGTCAGCGACGATTAATTTTCCAACCCTTGGAAAACAAAAGGCCGTCTCTCACGAGGCGGCCTTTTTTGTATTAAAGGAAGGGGCGCGTTTTAACCACGGATGGACACGGATTTTCCAAACCCTGGAAAATTATTTGCCGCAGAGGACACGGAGGTTCCAAGCATTGGAAAAATCGAAGCGAAAAGTTCCAAGGGTTGGAGAACAGGAAGAGCTAACCACTAATCTGCACTGATCGACACGAATGGGAGCCGGGATTAGCGGGAATTAGTGATGATTAGTGGTTTGTATTCTCGTTCTTCATTCCGTGCAGAGGCGGTAGAGGGCGATGAGGGTTTTGGGTTCGATACGGTAGTGCGCGCCTTTGCCTTCGAAGAAGCCGTGGGCGGCAATCAGGTGGGCATCGAGCGGGGTGAAGCGCAGGAGGTCGTTGCCGTCGGGATCTTTGACGGCGATTTCCGCTTTGTGGCAGTGTGCGCCGCAGGCGAAGGGACAGGGGATCTGACCGAGCGTTTCGTCGGAGCGGACGCTGATTTTTCCGTCGTACATCGGGACGCGGCTTTCCCAGCCTTCGTCGGCAGTGACGTGCAGTTTTTCCAGAAAATCGCCGAGCTGCTCGACAGTGAAGCCTTCGGCCTCCACGGTGCCGGTGTCGGCGGCGATGATGTCGGCGATCGGGCGTTTGTCGGTTCCGAGAAATCCGTCGACGGAGAGCGCGCCGGGCTCGAGGCGGTCGCGGATGGGCTGTTCGGCAGGATTTTCTTTCATAAGTCGCTCCCTTAAAATTTATCGAAGAAGATGTTTTCGGCGGGCATGCCGTTGGCGGTGAGGGCGGCGACGGAGGCATCGCACATCCCGGGGCTTCCGCAGAGGTAGGCTTCCATTTCGGTGAGGTCGGGGCAATGGCGTTTCATGACCTCGGTGACGAGGCCGGTTTCGCCGTCCCAGTTGTCGTCTGGCATCGGCTCGCTGAGGCAGGGGACGAATTTGAAGTTCGGGAGGGCGGCTTCGAAGGCGGCCATTTTGTCGAGGCAGATGAGGTCGCGTTTAGAGCGGGCACCGAAGAAGTAGGTGACGTTGCGGGTGATGCCTTCGTTTTGAATGTGGGCGAGCATGCTGAGGAACGGGGCCATGCCGGAGCCGCCCGCGATGAAGATCATCTCTTTGCCGGTATCGGTGAGGCGGAAGTCGCCATAGGGGCCGTTGAGGGCAAGCGTCTGCTGTTCTTTCATGTGTTCAAAGACATAGGTGGTGCAGATGCCGCCGGGGACGAGGCGGATGACGAGATCAATATGCGTTTTGTCGCGCGGGTCGGTGGCGATGGAGTAGGCGCGGTAGACGGGTTCCGGGGTTTTTTTGTAGGCCGGGGTTTCGATCTGCATATATTGGCCGGGAATGATGTCGAGTTCTTCACCGGCGGGCAGGGCGATGCGCAGGCGTTTGATGTCGTGGTTGAGATTCTCCAGCGATTCGACCGTCCCGTTGAATTCGCGGATATTGAAGAGCTCTTCGGGGATTTCGAGTTCCATGTTTTCATGGACCTTGAGCTGGCAGCAGAGGCGGACGTTGTCTGCGCGCTCTTCTTTGGAGAGATGCGGCTCTTCGGTGGGCAGGATGGGCGGCGCGCCGGCGGTGACTTTGAGTTTGCAGAGTCCGCAGCTGCCTTGCCCGCCGCAGGCGGAGGGAATAAAGATGCCGGTGGAGTTGAGCGAGTTGAGCAGTGTGCTTCCGCCCTCCACTTCTTCTTCGCGTGCACCTTTGTTGATGATGAGTTTGCAAATGCCGTAATCGTTGAGGTAGCGATCTGCAATAACGAGCAGAACCGCGAGGATCCCGCAAATCGCGCACAAACTTCCAACTGCAATCCAGAACGTCATTTGAAAATCCTTATTTAATCATTCCGCTGAAGGCGACAAAGGCGAGGGCGATGATGCCGGTGATGATGAGGGTGATGCCCGATCCGCGCAGTCCGGCCGGAATTTTATCCTCTTTGATCTGCTCGCGGATTCCCGCCATCAGGATGATGGCCAGCAGCCAGCCGATGCCGCTGCCGAACCCGAACACGAGCGATTCCCAGAAGCCGAACCCCTGTTTATTGAGCATGAACAGCGAGACCCCGAGGATGGCGCAGTTGACGGTGATCAGCGGCAGGAAGATACCGAGCGAGAAGTAGAGCGACGGGCTGAAGCGCTCGATGATCATTTCCACCAGTTGCACGAAGGCGGCAATGACGACGATGAAGACGATGAACTCGAGGAATTCAATGCCGAGCGGCACCATGACATAGGTGTGAAGCAGCCAGTTGATGGCGGCGGTGAAGGTGGTGACGAAGACAACAGCAAAGCCGAGGCCGACACTGGTTTTCATCTGACGAGAGATCGCCAGAAACGAGCACATGCCGAGAAAGCGGGCCAGCAGGATGTTTTCTGTGAAGGCCGCGGCCAGAAAGATGACGAGCAGGTTCATCATTTGGCACCTCCCTCTTTCTTAAGTACGTAGGCATTACCGAACCAGGCCACCAGCGCCAGCATAAAGAAGGCCCCCGGAGGCATTACCATGATGGTCCACTGGTACCACCAGATATCGCGGAACGGCAGGGCGAAGCCCATCAGTGTTCCGAAGCCGAGCGCTTCGCGGACGATGGCGATGAAGACGAGGATCAGGCTGTAGCCCAGTCCCGCGCCGATGCCGTCGAGTAGCGACGGCCATGCCGGATTCTTCGAGGCGAAGGCTTCGGCGCGCCCCATGATGATGCAGTTGGTGATGATGAGTCCGACGTACGGGCCGATGGTTTTGTGGATGTCCGGGAAGCGGGCGCGGATAAAGATGTTCACGATGATGACGTAGGCGGCGATGATCAGCACCTGCACCATCATGCGAACCTGTTTGGGGATATAGTTTCGCAGCAGGGAGATGGTCAGGCTGGAGAGCCCGGCGGTGAAGACGAGTCCGCCGCACATCAGCAGGGTGTTTTTCAACAGATTGGTTACCGCGAGGGTGGAGCAGATGCCGAGGACCTGCCGGAAGACGGGGTTGTCGCTCCACAGGTTTTTGATCAGCGCTTTTCCGCCCGCTGTGTCTTTAAAGGCCATGATTATTCTCCTGCTTCCCGGTTGGCGACCGCCCGTCTGAATTCGGCAACGGTTGCGTTGAGCATTCGGCCCATCGCCAGTGAGGTCTGGGTGGCGCCGGTGATGGCGTCGAAGGTGCGTCCGTATTCTTTCGTTCCCGGCTCGGGCGTGTTGCCTGCCGTGCCCATATACATATAGCTCGCGCCCGGCGCGGGCGGGGTGATGTCCAGCCCGTCGATGAAGGGCTTCACAAAGAAGGGCTCTTCGATGCGCGCGCCCAGCCCGGGGGTTTCCACCTGTTCAATCACTTTCAGGCCGACGGTTTTTTTAAGTCTGGAATCGACGGCGATGTAGCCCTTGATTTCGGCCCAGAATCCGATGCCGGAGAAGGGGAAGCCGTAGGCCACCAGCTGATCTCGTGTCGCGTTGCTGTATGCTTTAAGGAGCGGCACTTGCCGCCCGGTCTGCGGATCGGTCAGCGTCTCGGTCTGATCAATCTGCGTTTCAACAATTCGGCCGATCTCCTCTTTGGAGAGCGTTTGGATATCGCCGAGGTTGAAGAGCTCGACGAGCGCCTTCTGCTCAATGAACCGCTTGTTCTGCTCCACCATGCCGATGGTGCTCAGGTGCAGCCCGGTGACGCCCGCGCCGTAGAGCGCGGCGATCACCACCATAAAGAGAACGATTTTAACCCGTTTCATTACGCCTTGGCTCCCTTCTTGGCGGCCAGCTTTTGCTTGCGCGCTTTGTAGATCATCTCCAGCGTCGGGGCCAGCGTGTTGCCGAGCAGAATGGCGAAGGCCACCGCGCCCGCAAAGACGGCTTTCCAGCGCAGGAAGACAATCAGGATTCCGATGAACGAGCCGTAGATCCATTGTGCGGATTTGTTTTTCGGCGCGGTGATCGGGTCGGTGACCATGAAGAACGCGGCGTAGAGCATTGCGCCCGAGCCGAGCGTCCAGAGAACCGGCGGAACGGCATCGGCCCCGAGCAGGTAACGGAAGGCTGCGCTCGCGACAATCGCGCCCGCCAGTGTGCTGACGGTGAGGCGCCACTGCGCGGTTTTGGTCCAGAGCAGGTAGCCGCCGCCGAGCAGGACGAGCAGGGCGGAAACCTCGCCGACCGAGCCGGCAACCAGCGCGCGCTGTACGCCGTCGCTGCCGGTGAACAGCTCACCAATGTTACCGGTGATCAGATCCCAAAGGCTGGTTTCAAAGCCGAAATCGCGGCGCGACCACATCGGCGTCGCCGCCGACACCGCGTCCATGCCGTCGAGCTGAAGGCGCGCGCTCCAATGGGCGAGGCCGCCCGGGATGCCGTTCCAAACGGCGGTGAAGCGGCTGGTCATATCCACGGGGAAACAAACATAGAGGAAGGCGCGTCCGACGATGGCCGGATTAAACACATTGCGCGGAAAGCCGCCGAACACCTCTTTGCCGAAAAGAATCGCGACGAATGCGCCGACGCCCGCCTGCCAGAAAGGGATCGTCGGCGGCAGGGAAAGCCCGAGCAGAAGCGAGGTGACGAAAACCGCTTCGGTCACCGAGTCGTTGCGCTTCTTGGACATGAAATATTCAGTCGCATAGCCGACGGCCGCGACCCACAGCACCATCGCCAGCGAGCGCCAGCCGAAGAAATAGACGGCGCCGATCAGTGAGGGCAGCAGAGCGATTTCCACTTTGCGCATCATCGGCTGTTTCTTGAGCCAGAGTTTCTTTTTGGGCGGGGTTGCGGTGGGCATAGAAGGACTCTCCGTTTATGAATGGCAGTTGCATTCTTTGCACTGCGGCCAAGAGGCGGTCAAACCCTTTCCGAGGAAAGAGCGGTCGTAGTCGAGATTGCAGCTGCTGAACTTCTCCGCAATCTCCGGGTTTAGAAAAAAAGTGAGCCCCGCGCATTCGAGGGTCTGCTGGCCGGGTTGTGCCTGATCCGCCGGTTTGATGCAGGGCGTACTGCCTCGGCAGGTGCCGATAAATCCGGTCAC
>JAEIOF010000091.1 GCA_016342445.1 Verrucomicrobiota bacterium
GGTCGACACCCATGCCGACCTGCTTCGTGTCACCGTGGCAACTGCTGGGAATGATCACCGTTTAGGCGCCAACGAAGCGCCGCCGGCTGTCGTTTCCATCTTCCTTGGCGACCAGCTCACCGACATTGTTGAACAGATTGAGGCCGGCGGAGCCAAGAGCTCCAAAAATGGCGGCCACATCTCTCTCGGCGTCGATTCACTGCCGAAACTTCCCCGCGGGAATACCGACCGCAACCGCACTTCCCCGTTTGCCTTCACCGGCAACCGGTTTGAGTTCCGCGCCGTCGGCTCTAACCAGAGCCCGGCGGGTGCCAACGTGGTCATCAACACGATTGTGGCGGAAGCCTTTGACTACATCTGCACCAAGCTCGAAGCGGCGGTTGCGGAAGGAAAAGAATTCAACGCCGCATTGCAGACGGTGCTCGCTGAAATCATCACAGACCACAAACGCATCCTCTTCAACGGCGATGGCTACACCGATGAATGGCTGGCAGAGGCCGCCAGCCGCGGCATGCCCAACCTGAAAAACACAGAAGAGGCTCTGGAGGTTCTGAAGACACAGAAAGCCAAAGACCTGTTTGCCAAATATGGCGTTCTGAGCAATGAAGAGTTGGAGTCGCGTTATAACACCTACGTGGAAGCCTACGAAACCTGCATCAAGATCGAAGCTGGCACCGCGGTGACCATCGCCAAGACCATGGTGGTCCCGGCGGTCGTCACGGCGATCTGTGAATACTCAGAGGTGGCCGCCGTTAAATCGATCACAGACGAAATGTCCGGACTGCTCGAAAAGACCGTGGCATCCATTGCGGTGCTCGAGAAAGCGGAAGAACCCAAGAGTCAGATCGTTGCGATGAATGAGCTTCGCGCCTCGGTTGATGCTCTTGAAGCCTTGGTGCCGGCTGATCTCTGGCCGATGCCGACCTACACCGACTTGCTCTTCACCTAATGAAGAACCGCCGGTTAAGGCAAAAGGCTCCTCGTGAAAACGGGGAGCCTTTTTTTTCCAATCATTGGAAATAACGGATGGAAAGTTTCCGGGGTTTGGAAGCTGCGTTTATTCAAAATGTTTCTGAAGAGAATAAAAAACATCGCACAGGTCTTCGATTGTACTGCGGTTGGAACGGAGCAGCCATCGGATTTCCCCGCGGTCGGGGTGAGGAGTCAGCAGCAGCAGGGGCAGGGCGGCGTAGAGCCTCAGTCGCGGGTGGGCGAACAGGCCGGGGGGTGCGCCAAGGCCGAACTCGCGCAGATTGAGGACGGCATTTTTGAGCGGCTGGCCCTCGTTTCCAAGGTGCGGAAACGTGCGGGCATATTTTTCCAGGGTTCGGAACTTCCTGTTGAGCCTCCGCCGTTCATACCAGAGAAAGACGTTTCCGAAGCGCTCGGTGGTGTCGGCGAACAGCGCATGAATATTTTCACTTTCCAAAGGTTGGAAACTGCCTCGTTCTTTAAAGTCAAGGATCCGCCGGTAGGCTTCCGCCAGACCGGGGCCGCCCCTCAGCCCTTGGAGGTCGACTTCCCCGATCCGGCGCTTTTTAACAGCAGCCGAGGAGTCGTAGGCGCCGCACATCAGCAGGGCGCAGTCTCCGAACGCCAGATTGGCCGCGAAGATGGCCTGAAGGAAACGGCGGTGCTCCCTTGGCGTCAGCGGTATGCCGGAGCCCAGCCGATTCTTTATATCGAGCAGCGGCGCGCAGCGGTTCATCAGCAACCGGGTTCCTTCCGAGAGAGGAATCCGGTTCGGGGCATAGTCCGTCATTTTGGAGAGAATTGTTTCCTTCCCTCGAATCACCCGGTGGCCCTGTTTGGTTTCATAGTTCAGCAGCGAACATTCACAGTGCGTTAGCGAACGAGCGAGGGCGGGGCAGAGGCGGACCGTCATGCCGAGCTCTTCGGAAAGGAGGCCCTCCATTCGCTCGAGAGTCCGTTCGATCAGCGGATTGAGTGCGCGCGTCACGACCATCAGGTTATACTCGCCAAAGGGCAGCTCTTCGCCGTTCAGGCCGATGTGCCGCCCGCCTTCTCCGCGCCCGTAATCGCCGCGCAGAACCAGCGCTTTCCACTGCTTGAAATAGGTCGAGCTGTAAACCACATCCGCAATGCGCTCCAGATGTGCATCAATACGCGCATCCAATGACGGGGAGCCGTTAACGGAATATGTACCCATGGCGTTAGATATGTTTCAGGGCCGCTTTCCCGATAGAGTAGACATTGAAGCCGATGTCGTGGAGCGCCTGATGGTCGAGGTGATTGCGTCCATCGAATAAAAAGGCGGGCTTCTCCATGGAGTCGAAGATCTTTTGATAGTCGAGCGTTTTATATTCCTTCCACTCGGTCATCAAGGCAATCGCATGTGCGCCTTCGGCCGCCTTATAGGGATCTTCTTCGAAAGTCACCTGATCCAATACGTCAGAGAGATCTGTCTTCGCGTGTTCCAGTGCTTGCGGGTCAGTGATGATTACCTCGGCATTTTCGGCCAGCAGCTCGCGGGCAATCAGAATGGCCGGGCTTTCGCGCGTGTCGCCGGTATCGGCCTTAAAGGCGAAGCCGAGCAGCGCAATACGTTTGCTCGCGATCGTGTTGAACATTTCCTTAATCATTCGGGCCACGAAGCGCCGCTCCTGATAGTCGTTCATTTTCACCACCTGATGCCAGTACTCGGCCACCTCGTCCAGGCCGTAGGTCTTGCAGAGGTAAACCAGATTCAGAATATCCTTCTTAAAGCACGATCCGCCGAACCCGACGCTCGCCTTCAGGAACTTGGAGCCGATCCGGCTGTCCTTACCGATCGCATAGGCCACTTCGCCCACATCGGCTTCCGTCGCTTCGCACAGCGCGGAAATACTGTTGATCGAGCTGACCCGCTGCGCGAGGAACGCGTTCGCCGTCAGCTTCGAAAGCTCGCTGGACCAGAGGTTGGTTGTGAGAATATTTTCTCTCTTCACCCACGCCGCGTAGACCTCGACCAGCGCCTGAACCGCCTTTTGCCCCTCGGGTGTCGGGTGACCGCCGATCAGCACTCGATCCGGATTTTCGAGATCGGCCACGGCGGTGCCTTCGGCCAGAAATTCCGGGTTGGAGAGCACATCGAACCGAACCCCGTTTTTTGCGCCTTTCAGGATCTTCTCCATCGCGTCGGCGGTACGGACGGGCAGGGTGCTTTTTTCGACCACAATCTTGTTGGAGGTGGAGACCTCGAGAATACGCCGCGCGCACTTTTCCCAGTATTGAAGGTCGGCCGCATAGCCCGCGCCCTGGCCGAATGTCTTGGTCGGCGTATTCACGCTCACAAAAATAATGTCCGCCTCGGCGATGCCCTTATCGACATCGGTCGAAAAGAACAGATTGCGCCCGCGCGCCTCTTTCACCACCTCGTCGAGGCCCGGCTCGTAGATCGGAAGGGTATCGGAATTCCATGCGTCAATGCGCGCCTGATTGATATCCACTACGGTCACTTCGACGCTGAGATTATTTTTGGCAATCATCGCCATCGTCGGCCCGCCGACATATCCCGCACCGATACAAAGAATTTTGGTCATAGGACTTCCCTTGGTTTTTCCGAACATTGGAAAAAAATGTAGCGGTTTTTTCCAGTCATTGGAACTTTTTTACCCCAGTTTTCCAATGCTTGGAAAGCTGTGAGCTGTGAGCTGTAACGCAGTCAGCCGCGGTAGCGGTTGGTGATGGGCATGCGGCGGTCGCGGCCGAAGGCCTTGGGGGTGATCTTGATGCCGGGCGGGCCCTGCCTGCGCTTGTATTCGCTCAGATCGACCAGCCGCACGGCCCGCCGCACGGCGGCTTCGTCGAAGCCGGCGGCGAGCATGGCGCCGATGCCCATATCCTTTTCGACGTAGGCTTCAAGAATCGGGTCGAGCACCTCGTAGGGCGGGAGGCTGTCCGTGTCCTGCTGATCGGGGCGCAACTCCGCCGACGGCGGGCGCCCAATGGTGGAGGGTGGAATGGCGATGCCCTGTTCGTTGCGCCAGCGGCAGAGGTCGAACACCAGTGTTTTGGGGACATCTTTGATGACGGCGAGGCCGCCGGCCATGTCGCCGTAGAGGGTGCAGTAGCCGGTGGCAAACTCGCTCTTGTTGCCGGTGGTGAGCACCAGCCAGCCGTTCTTGTTCGACATCGCCATAATCAGCGTGCCGCGAATCCGCGCCTGCAGGTTTTCTTCGGCCAGCCCCGGCTCATTGCTTTTCCAAACCTTGGAAAGTTCGTCGGTGAATTTTCCAAAGATTGGAAAAATCGGGATCGTGTGAAACTCGACGCCGAGGTTGGCGGCGATTTCGCCGGCATCGGAGAGGGTTTCGTTCGATGAATATTGCGAAGGCATCGTGACGGCGGCGACGCGGTCGGCCCCGAGTGCATCGACGGCGAGCGTCAGCACCAGCGCCGAGTCGATTCCCCCGCTGACGGCGACCACTGTTTTTTTGAAGCCGTTCTTTTCGACGTAGTCGCGCAGGCCAAGCTTCAGCGCTTCATAAACCTCTTCGAGCGGTTCGAGATTTTTCCAAACATTGGAACTTTCCGTGAGGGTGTGTTCTTGGAAAAGCGGGGCGCGGGCGGTGATCTTGCCGTCGGCGTCGAAGGCGGCGCTTCCGCCGTCGAAGACCAGCTCGTCCTGTCCGCCCACCTGATTGCAGAAGAGCAGGGGTGCGTTGAGCTTTTTTGCGGCGGCAGAAAAAACCGCTTCGCGTTCGAACCGTTTTCCGCGGTGATAGGGCGAGGCGGAGAGGTTGACGACGAGGCCGGGCTGTTCGGCGGCCAGCGCGGTGCAGGCTGCGCCGTCAGCCAGCCAGCTGTCTTCGCAGATGTGAACGCCGACTTTGGTTCCAAAGGCGTCGAAGGTGAAGGCCTCGCTTCCGGCGTCAAAAACGCGTTTTTCGTCGAAGACGCCGTAGTTGGGCAGGAGCATTTTTCGGTAGGTTCCGACAATCTGCCCGTCGTGGAAAACGACCGCGCTGTTAAAGCGGCCAACCGGTGCGCCGACCACGCAAAATATATCGGCGGGCAGTTCGGCGGCGAGGCGGGTGAGTTGTTTGGCGCAGTCGGCGATAAAGTGCGGGCGCAGGATGAGGTCTTCGGGCGGATAGCCGCACAGGACAAGCTCGGGAAAGACAATCAGTTGAGCTCCGGCTTCGGCGGCTTTTGCCGCCTCGGCGAGGATCCGCGAGGCATTCTGCTCAAGCGCCCCGACGGTCGGGTTCATTTGAATCAATGCTGTTTGAATAGAACTCATTGGGTCTCTGATTCTTCGCCGTTGGGTATGGCCAGCTTCACTGCGCCGACCGTTACTTTGCCTGTGCCTTTGATCGCGGTTTTCGTGACGGCTTTCGCTGGGATGGTAATCACTTTTCGTGCGATGCATCCCGAAATCAGAGCGGTGAGCAGCAGCACTGAAAGAAACTGTTTCATCACCGCCGGTAGTTGGGGGCTTCTTTGGTGATGCGGATGTCATGCGGGTGGGCTTCGGCGGTTCCGGCGGCGGAAACGCGGACGAACTGTCCGTTTTCCTGCAGTTCGGCAACGGTGCGGCATCCGCAGTAGCCGAGGCTGGCCTGCAGCCCGCCGCTGTACTGCTTGAGCACCTTGCTCACTTCGCCGGCGTAAGGGACAACCCCTTCGATGCCCTGCGGAACGAGATCGTCGTCGGCGCTGTCTTTGAGGCCGTAGCGCTGACGAGAGCCTTCGCGCGACTTCATCGCATCGAGGCTTCCCATTCCGCGGTAGACAACAAACTGGCGTCCTTCGTAAAGAATCTTTTCGCCGGGGCCTTCACTGGTGCCGGCCAGTACGGAGCCCATCATGACCGACGAGGCGCCGGCGACGAGCGCTTTGGCGATGTCGCCGGAGTGGCGGATGCCGCCGTCGGCAATGACGGGGATGGAGCCCTTGAGAGCGTTGGCGCAGCTGTAGATGGCGCTGAGCTGCGGGATGCCGACGCCCGCAACGACGCGGGTGGTGCAGATGGAGCCGGGGCCGATACCGACCTTGATCGCGTCGGCACCCGCTTTTTGCAGGGCGAGGGCGGCCTCGCCCGTGGCGACGTTACCGGCGATCACGTCGATGCCGCGCAGATTCTTTTTGACCCAGGTGGTCATTTCAATGACGCCCTTGCTGTGGCCGTGCGCTGTATCGACGATCATGACGTCGACGCCGGCGCCGGCGAGAGCTTCGGCCCGGACATAGTCGCCGGGGCCGATGGCCGCGCCGACGCGCAGGCGGTGGTGGTCGTCGCGGTTATAGAGAGGGCGGGTGTTTTCGATGAGGTCGGCGACGTCGGTGTAGCTGTAGAGTCCGGTGAGCTTGCCGTCTTTGATGAGCGGGAGCTTCCCGATTTTATTTTCCTTCATCAGCTTGTAGGCGCTCTCGAGATTGGTGTCGCCGGAGGCCGTGATGACCTTCCGGGTCATGATATCGCCGGCGCGGACGCTCAGGTTGGCGGCAAATTTAATGTCCTTCGAGGTCAGGATGCCGGCGAGCGAGCCGTTGTCGTCGAGAATGGGAAAGCCGCTGAAGCTGTAGCATTTCTCGGCGCATCGTGCCTGGATTTCAGCAACCGTCTGGTTGATGTTGAAGGTGATCGGTTTGCCGATCAGTCCGTTAAGGTGGTGTTTGACGCGCTCGACGTGGTCGGCCTGCTCCTCGGGCTCCAGATTTTTGTGGATGATGCCAATCCCTCCGTGCAGCGCCATGGCAATCGCCATGTCCGCCTCGGTCACCGTATCCATCGCCGCGCTGATGAACGGGATGTTCAGCTTGATGTTGGTGGACAGGCGGGTGGTCACATCGGTGTCGCCGGGGAGGAAGTCGGCATACTGGGTGATCAGGGAGACGTCGTCAAAGGTAAGCCCTTCATAGGGGAAGGTGCTCATGAATTTATCGAGATACTTATTTTGGCTCATGGAATGTGTCCTTTTGCCGAAACAGATTGGAGACAGAGGCGGGTGGAGTCAATATCGTTTAGAGAGGAATGGTGGAATAAAGAGATTGGAATGGTGGAGTGCTGGATGAACGGACTGGGTTTTGATATTCCTTTACTTCAATATTCCAAATATCTCATTTCCCCCAGGAGGTTCCTATGCTCGCTGTACATGTGAATATTCAAGTGAAGCCGGAGTGCGTGGAGCGCTTTGTTGAAGCGACGAAAGACAACGCAAAAAACAGCCTGAACGAACCGGGCATTGCGCGGTTTGATCTGGTTCAGCGGAAGGACGACCCGACCCGCTTTGTGCTCGTTGAGGTTTACCGCGACGCCGGAGCCCCCGCGCGCCACAAAGAAACGGCTCACTACGCCCTCTGGCGCGATACCGTCGAGAAGATGATGGCCGCGCCGCGCGCCAGCGAAAAATTTGAAACCCTTTATCCCGAACCTGCTCGCTGGAGTTGCGAATGAGTTTCGAATTCGCCACCGCCGGACAAATTATTTTCGGCAATGGAACGCTGGCTCAGGCCGCCCCGGCCGCCGCGCGGTTCGGTCGCCGTGCACTGGTGGTGACCGGACGGAACACAGAACGCGCCCGCCCGTTGCTCGACGCATTGAAAAAAGAGGGCGTGGCATTTGAGCTCTTCGCACTTGCCGGCGAGCCGACGGTAGAGGACGCAAAACAAGCCGCTGCGTTCAAATGCGATCTGGTCATTGGCTTCGGCGGCGGCAGTGTGATCGACCTCGCCAAAGCGGCCGCCGCCCTGATGACCAACCCCGGCGATCCGCTCGACTACCTTGAGGTGGTTGGAAAGGGGTTGCCGCTTAAAAACCGTCCAGCGCCATGCATCGCCATTCCGACCACCGCCGGAACCGGTGCGGAGGTGACAAAAAACGCAGTTCTTTTTTCGCCGGAACACAAAGTGAAGGTCAGTATGCGCCATCCGCTGATGATCCCCGATCTGGCGATCGTCGATCCCGAATGCACGCTCTCCATGCCGCCCGCCGTCACCGCCG
>JAEIOF010000092.1 GCA_016342445.1 Verrucomicrobiota bacterium
CTTTTTCCGACGATTGGACCGATATCGCGGATTTGTTCCAAGGTCTGGACGTCGGCGGCCATGATTTTTCCAATGTTTGGAAAATTCTGCGCGAGCACGCGGGCCGAGCCGCTTCCGACGTGGCGGATGCCGAGCGCGAAGAGGATGCGGTCGAACGGGCGTGTTTTGCTGGCTTCAATTCCGGCGAGGAGGTTGGCGGCTTTTTTTTCTTTGAAGCCTTCGAGCCCGAGCAGTTGGGATTTTTTAAGGTCGTAGAGATCGGCGGGGTTTTTGACGAGTCCGGCGTCGACGAGCCCTTCGACAATCGATTCGCCGAGGCCGTCGATGTCCATTCCGTTGCGCGAGGCGAAGTGGGTGAGCCAGCGCTTGAGCATGGCGGGGTGGTGCAGGTCGTCGATCCGCCAGGCGACTTCGCCTTCAATCTTTACGGGCGTGATGCCGAGCGCATGGCAGGCGGCCTGCATGTCGAAGGGCTTTTCTTGGCCAGTGCGTTTTTCGGTGACGACGCGGACGACGGCCGGAATAATTTCGCCGGCTTTTTCGACGATGACGCGGTCGCCGACCCGAATGTCTTTGCGCCTGATTTCATCTTCGTTATGGAGCGTGGCCCGTTTGACGACCGTTCCGGCCAATTGCACCGGTTGGAGTTCCGCGACCGGAGTCAGCACGCCGGTGCGCCCGATCTGAAGGGTGATTTCTTTGAGAAGGGTTTCCGCCTGTTCCGGTTCGTATTTGTACGCGACGGCCCAGCGCGGGCTTTTGGCGGTCGAACCGAGTGTTTCGTAGAGATCGCGCTGGTTGATTTTGATGACGCCGCCGTCCATTTCAAACGGGAAGCTGCGCTTCAGGCTTTCTAAAACATCCAGCTGGTCGAGAATTTCTGATATTCCTTCGCAAACCCAAAGCCGGGGAGTAATTCGCAGTCCGTATTGAGTTAGAGACTGAAGCATTTCCTCATGACTGGAATAGTTCGCAGAACTTTCGCCGAGGCCGTAGAAGAGGGCGTCGAGCGGGCGGGCAGCGACGACGCGCGGGTCGAGCTGCTTGAGCGATCCGGCGCAGGCGTTGCGCGGGTTGGCAAAGGGTTCGAGCCCGGCCTCCTGCCGTTCCTCGTTGAGTTTGGCGAAGCCGTCGCGGGTCATGTAAACCTCGCCGCGCACTTCGAGAATTTCCGGCGGGCTGCCGGAGAGAATCAGGGGGATAGAACGGATGGTGCGGATGTTGGCGGTGACGTCGTCGCCGGTGGTGCCGTCTCCGCGGGTGACAGCGCGGACGAGCTTCCCATATTCATAACGCAGTGAAATGGCGACGCCGTCGATTTTCGGCTCGAGGACGTAGGTGTACTCTTTTTCACCGAGAAGCTTTTTCACTCGTCCGTCGAACTCGACCAGCTCCTCTTTGTTGTAGGTGTTGGCGAGGCTGATCATCGGCACGGTGTGGCGGACATGTTTGAATTCTTTTTGCGGGGAGCCCCCAACACGATGCGCGGGGCTGTCGGGTTTTACCAGTTCGGGAAACTGTTTTTCGAGATCCTCAAGGCGGCGGAGCAGCGCATCATATTCACGGTCAGAAATTGAAGGATGGGCTTTTTCGTAATAGAGAGCATTGTTCAGGTCGATTTCGGCGCACAGTTTTGCTATTTCATTTCGTGCATCGGTGCTGTTTAATGGTTCGCTCATCGGGCAGAAGCTATCACGGGGCGATTACCCATGAAAATTAAATTTTGGAAGATGCACGGTGCACGGAACGATTTTGTTCTGTTCGATAACCGAAGCGGAGATTTTCCGGTCGAAGATCGGGACTTTATCAAGCACATTGCGGCCCGCCGATCGGGGATCGGGGCCGAAGGAGTGATCCTGATTGAGAAATCCGCCACGGCCGATTTTTTCATGACGTTTTTTAATCCGGACGGCGGACAGGCGGAGATGTGCGGGAACGGCGCGCGCTGCGCGGCATTGCTGGCGTTTGAGCTGGGTGTTGCGGAGAAGACAATGACGATTGAGACGGTTGCCGGGCAGGTTTGCGCGCAGGTTCTGGACGGCGGGGTGTGTCTTTGGATGACGCCGCCGAGGGATTGGGAGCTGAACGGAACGCTGGATATGGGAGGTCGGCAACTGAGTTATTCGTTCGTGAACAGCGGGGTTCCTCATGTGGTGATGCGTACCGGAGAGCTGCGCGATGTGGACGTGCAGGGTGTTGGATCGGCCGTGCGACGGCACCGTCAGTTCGCTCCGGCGGGAACGAATGTGAATTTTATGCAAATTTCGCCGGAGGGCGATCTGCACGTGCGGACCTACGAGCGCGGGGTGGAGGCGGAGACGCTGGCCTGCGGTACGGGGGTGACGGCCTGCGGGCTGGTGGCCGCCAAGCAAGGGTGGGTTTCGCTTCCTGTGAAGGTGTACACGCGTAGCGGAGATTTGTTGATGGTGGATGCTGAATTGACCGAGGGGGGCGCAGCGTGCGTAACGCTGACCGGCCCTGCGGAACATGTGTTTAAAGGAGAGGTTGACTATGATTGAAGCAGGCAAAAAAGCGCCGGCGTTTACGCTGACGGGAAGTGACGGACAGAAACATTCGCTGAAAAGTTGCGCCGGAAAAACGGTGGTTCTCTATTTTTACCCGAAAGATAATACCCCGGGGTGCATTAAAGAGGCCTGTGGTTTTCGTGATCTGCAACCGGAGTTTGAGAAGCTGGATGCGGTGGTGTTCGGGGTGAGCCGCGACAGTCTGGATTCCCACGATAAATTTATCAGCAAGTTCAAACTGCCGTTTGTATTGCTGGCTGACCCTCAGGCGAAGGTGATGACCAAATACGGCGCGTACGGTGAGAAAATGCACTACGGTAAAGTGATCACCGGAACGATCCGCACAACGACGGTGATCGGGCCGGATGGCAACGTTTCCAAGCGTTGGAAAAAAGTTCCGCAGGCCGAAACCCATCCGGCGAAGGTTCTGGAGTTCCTGAAGTCGCAGGAGAAATAATGGAGATCGGGTTTTGTTTGGGGTCGAATGCCGGGGATCGGTTGCAGTTTTTGCGCTGGGCGAAGACTCGGCTCCTGCTGTCGGGCAAGGCGACGTTTGTCGGGCAGTCCTCCGTTTATGAAACAGAGCCGGTGGGAGTACGCGACGAGTACCGCGCGATGAAATTCCTCAATGCGGTGCTGATTGCGGAAAGCGGTCTTACTCCGCAGGAGTGGCTGCCGCTTATCCACAGGATCGAGGGGGATTTGTCGCGCGTACGCACCGACGATCGCAATGCGCCGCGCACTATCGACATCGATATTATTTTTGCCGGCGATCAGATTGTTGATGGCGAGACGCTGAAAATTCCGCATCCCCGCTGGGCCGAGCGCCGCTTCGTGGTGCAGCCCCTAGCCGAGGTGCGCGGAGATCTGGTTCTGCCGGACTCGCAATCTCCGGTGCATAAAATTCTTGAACAGATGCCCGCGAATGATGATGTTCGCCTCTTCGCAGAAAAATGGTGATGTTATGACGTGGACCGTTCCAAAAATTAAGGCCCTGAAGGGTGAACAGAAGATCGCAACGCTGACGGCGTACGACGCGCTGAGCGCACACTATGCCGACGAGGCGGGCATCCCGTTGATTCTTGTCGGCGATTCGCTGGCGAACACAATTCTCGGCTACGAAACGACGCTGCCGGTGACGATGGATGAAATGGTGCATCACACCGCCGCCGTTGTGCGCGGCGTCAAAGAGGGCTTGGTGGTCGCGGACATGCCGTTTATGTCCTATCAGGGCACGCTGGAGCACGCGATCGAGAATGCGGGCCGTTTTATCAAAGAGGCCGGTGCGGACGCCGTTAAAATCGAAGGCGGCGCGATGCGCGCCGAGCTTGTCGGGACGCTGGTCGCCAACGGGATTCCCGTGCTGGGGCATATCGGTCTGACCCCGCAGAGCGTGAAGGAGCTGGGCGGCTTTAAGATGCAAGGCAAGACGGAAGAGGCTGCCCGCAAGCTGATGGATGACGCGCAGGCGCTCGAACAGGCCGGGGCCTTCGCGATGGTCCTTGAATGTGTGCCCGCAGAGCTCGCGCAGAACATCACCGCATCGCTGAAAATTCCAACCATTGGAATCGGCGCGGGCCCGCACTGCGACGGACAGATTCTCGTTTTTACGGATGTGCTGGGAATGGGGCATGGGCATGTGCCGGGCTTCGTTAAAAAATTCGCCGACCTCAAACCGCAGATTCAGGCCGCGCTTTCTTCCTACAAGCAGGACGTGGAGCAGGGCGGGTTTCCTTCGTGAAAATCCTCCGCACACCCGAAGAGATGCAGCGGGCGGCGCAGGCTCTGCGCTGCGAGGGAAAAATTATCGGCTTTGTTCCGACGATGGGGTTTCTGCATGAAGGGCATCTTTCGCTGATGAAGATCGCGCGCGAGCGGGCCGATGTGACGGTTGCCAGTATTTTCGTCAACCCGACGCAGTTTGGGCCGAATGAAGACCTCGCGGCTTACCCGCGCGATTTTGAGCGCGACGAAAAGCTCTGCCGCGAAACCGGCGTGGATCTGCTGTTTTACCCGACGCCCGAGACGATGTATCTCGACAGCCATAGCGTCTGGGTGGACGAAGACTCGCTTTCCGAGGTGCTCTGCGGCGCGGCGCGTCCCGGTCATTTCCGCGGAGTCTGCACGGTGGTCGCTAAGCTGCTGAACATCGTTCTGCCGGATTTCATGGTGCTGGGCGAAAAAGATGCCCAGCAGTTGCGCATTTTGCGCCGCATGGTGCGCGATTTGAACTTCCCGGTCGAAATTATATCCGGCCCGACCCTGCGCGAGGCCGACGGCCTCGCGATGAGCTCGCGCAATAAATATCTTTCGCCCGCTGAGCGCGCCGAAGCCGTTTGCCTTTTCCAAGGTTTGGAAAAAGCGAAAGAGTTGTTCGCTGCCGGGGAACGCGATGCGGATGCTTTGAAGGAGGCGATCTGCGAAATTATCAACAAAACAACAGGAACGGTTGATTATATTGAAATCGCTGACAACGAGTCTTTGAAAAGTTTCCAGGCATTGGAAAAACCGGTATTGGTTGCGTTGGCGGTGAAGTTTTCCGGTGCGCGGCTGATCGACAACGCCGTGCTGGGAAAATAAATGCCGATTTTTAAAAATTTTCCTTTAAACAATTGTGCGGCTGTTTACATTGTTTGCCCTTTGTGAGGGGCGCGATGGCCGAGTGGTTAGGCACGGGTCTGCAAAACCTGTTACAGCGGTTCAATTCCGCTTCGCGCCTCCAATTTTTAATGTCCGTTTCAGCAATTTAGGAGAGAGAACATGTCCGCACCCCAAGACCTCTTTTATGAAAAGACCCACGAGTGGCTTCGTGTCGACGACAATATCGCGACCGTTGGGATCACTGACTTTGCGCAGGGTCAGCTTTCTGACCTCACGTTTGTTGAACTGCCCGAAGTCGGCCGGTCCGTTTCCGCCGGCGATGAGGTGGCCGTTCTGGAGTCCGTCAAAGCCGCTTCGGATATTTATTCTCCGATTGCCGGTAAAATTGTTGAGGTCAACGACTCATTGGACGATGCGCCTGAGCTGATCAACCTGAGCCCCTATGAAAAAGGGTGGATCTTCAAAATTGAATTTTATAAAGAAGAGGACATCGACAACCTCATGAGCGCCGAAGAATACGACGAGCTCTGTGAGGAAGAGTAGCCTCATAGGTTAGAGGTAGAGATCAAGGGCGGCGCGGCCGCCCTTTTTCGGTTTTAATTATGAACGCCTGGGCCGTACAATTTAATGATCCGGTTCCCTATCAGACCGGGCTCGACCTGCAGCACCGCCTGCTTGCGGCGCGGCAGACCGATGAAATCCCTGATACCGTACTGATTTTACAGCACACCCCCACCGTCACGCTCGGCAACCGCGGACGCGACAACTATCTGCTCAAAACACCCGAAGAATACAAAGCGCTCGGCATCGAGGTCTTTCACGCCGAGCGCGGTGGCGACGTCACCTACCACGCGCCCGGCCAGTGGGTGCTCTATCCCATCATCCATCTCGGCGGATCCGAGGCCGACTCTCACGGCTATCTCTGGAATCTCGAAGAAGTTGCCCTGCGCACACTGGCCGATTTCGGCATCGATGGCTTCCGCGTGGATGGCAAAAACGGAGCGTGGACTGAGCAGGGTAAGTTGGCCGCCATCGGCTTCCGACTCAAACGCTGGGTTTCCTTCCACGGCATGAGCTTCAACGTCAGCCTCGACCTTTCCGGCTTCCAAACCATTGTCCCGTGCGGCCTCGTCGGGCAGCCTGTCGCCTCCATGCAGACCGTTCTCGGCGATGCCTGCCCCCCGATGGACGCTGTTCGCGACCGTCTGCTCGCCAACTTTTCCAAGGTTTGTAAGCGCGACCTCGAAATTTTCCAGACATTGGAAACTTCTCCGCTCGCTTCGTTCGCCGAATAAGCACTTTCCCAACCCCGGGAATTCCCTTGCTTTCGTAAATTCCGGCCGGATTTTTCTGTCAGGCGCGATTTAGCCTCAAATGTTTGAGAAATCAACTTGCATCTTTCTTTTGTCTTCCGCAGTGTAACAATGCCGAAAATTTAAGCTTTGTTTTGAGTCATAAATCAGTGAAGGGAAAAGGATATGGAAAGCTCAGTAATTCCGGGGGTTTGGTGGATTGCACCGATTGCGTCGATTTTGGCGCTGATGTTTGCGGTCTATTTTTACAAAAAGATGATGGGTGCCAACGAAGGCAACGCCACCATGATCGAGATTGCGGGCCATGTCCGTGAAGGCGCGATGGCCTATCTTGTGCGCCAGTACAAAGTGGTTGCGCTCGTTTTTCTCGTTCTGTTAATCATCCTGCAAGGGCTCGCGCTGGCGGGCATTCAGAACCCTTTTGTTCCGATCGCCTTCCTGACCGGCGGATTCTTCTCCGGCCTCTGCGGCTTCATCGGGATGAAGACCGCGACCGCCGCCTCTTCGCGCACCGCGCAGGGCTGCTCCGAAGGTCTCAACCGCGGACTGCAGGTTGCTTTCCGCTCTGGCGCCGTCATGGGTCTCGTGGTTGTTGGTTTCGGCCTGCTCGACATCTGTATTTGGTACTGGGTGCTCGATAAGCTCGTTTACACCTCTGCGCACATGGCTGACGGCTGGAACCTTTGGGGCATGACGCTGGTTCCCGAAGGCTGCACGATAGTCGAAAAAATGGTCCACATGACCACCACGATGATCACTTTCGGGATGGGTGCTTCCACTCAGGCGCTTTTCGCCCGTGTCGGCGGCGGCATTTACACCAAAGCTGCTGATGTCGGTGCCGACCTCGTTGGTAAAGTCGAAGCCGGAATTCCGGAAGACGACCCGCGCAACCCCGCCACCATCGCCGACAACGTCGGCGATAATGTCGGCGATGTCGCCGGAATGGGTGCCGACCTCTACGAGTCCTACTGCGGTTCCATCCTCGCCACCGCCGCGCTCGGCGCGGCTGTCGGCGCGCATCATTTGTCTGCTGGCACAGGCACGGCTCAGGATGCCATCAGCCTCGTCACCGCACCAATGGTGGTGGCTGGTGTTGGAACCCTGCTCTCAATCATCGGTATGTTCATGGTGAAATGTAAAGAGGGTGCAACGCAGAAGGGCCTGCTTAAAGCGCTGCTTACCGGAACGCTCGGCAGTTCCGTTCTCATCGTACTGGCGCTCATCGGCATGTGGCAACTCGGCATGATTTCCGGCGGCATCGTCCTTTCCGTCATTTCCGGTCTCTTCG
>JAEIOF010000093.1 GCA_016342445.1 Verrucomicrobiota bacterium
GTTGCGGTCGTTACGATCATTGCGGTTATTCCGATTGTTCCGGTTATTCCCGCGAGATTCATTGCTCTGATCGTTCAGTTGCTCATTGCCGTCATCAAGCAGCTTGCAGAAGGTGGAAACCCGAAGCGTTTCTTTGCCGGCGCGGATGACCTTTTTCTCAAGCGCAACATCCTCTGTCACCAGCACGCCCATGCAGCCAGCCTGTTTCAGCGCGCGGCCCAACTCTTTGGTCAGTTTTTCATCGGACTTCGCGTAACGAACGCGAACGCCGTCTAACTTCTTGTTATGCGGTGCTTTGTTGAGCGGCGACCCGACCAGTACGGCAGTTACGTTCATTTTCTCACGCTGCACCAAACGGGAGAGCGATCGCAGAACCTGCAGTTGCTGGCGCGGCGCGGCGCGGCCGCGTGCCCCTTTGGCTTTCAATACGGCGGCGAGATCCACCACCATTGTTCTTTTGGTTGTTCCGAAGAGCCCCATGGTTCTTCCTTTCTCTATTTCAGGGTTGTTGCGCCGTCGTTTCAATCAGACAACAGAATGGACTGGCGACGCGTTCTATGAAGCCGGGGACGTTAGCGGAGCGACCGCCCGAGGGCAAGTTCCGATTCACCCCCGTTTCACAAGCCGACGATTGTATTCGCCGGACCGAGCCGTTAGACTCCCAGCTCTAAAAAACCAGGAGCCCCTGCATGAAAAAATGGATTCTACTGCTCATTTTCGCCCTAAGCGCACAACTTCTCCCCGCCATGGACTCTGGAAATGCCGACTGGCGGCAAGCCGCTTCGCTAACCACCCCAACGCGCTACCCCGATGCCGACGTCGTACTGATCGACGACATCAACCGGATTCAGTATGAAGCCGATGGAACCCACCGCTACAGCGGCGAAGTGCTCTTCAAAATTCTCACCGAAAAAGGACGGCAGGAAAAATCCTCAATTTCCATGGGGTTTGACGCCGCCTACGGCTCCCTCCGAATCCTTCACGCCGAGATCATTAAATCCGATGGGGAAATCGTCGAAATCGACCTCGAAAAACAGACGCGCGAAACCATTTCGGCCGGACAGATGAGCGCCAACATCTACGATCCAAACAGCAAAACGCTGACACTCAACGTACCCGATCTCAAAATCGGCGATGTTCTTCACTACACCTACGCTGGCGAACGCACCAAAACCGTCGTGCCCGACTGCTGGTCCGACTGGTTCACACTGGAAGAATCAGACCCCATTGTCCACGGCGTTTACGAAGTCGACGCACCCGCAAACCGCCCGCTGGTTCACATCGCCTTCCGCGATGAAATCCCGGGAACCGTTACGTTCCAAACATCGGAAAAAAACGGCCGCATTCTTTACCGCTGGGAAGTCCGCGATGTGCCGCAAATGTTTGAGGAGCCGATGATGCCCGCACCGCACACCGTCGTACAGCGCATCCTGCTCAGCACCCTCTCCGACTGGGAAAGCCTCTCCAAATGGTACTGGAAACTCTCCCAGCCTCGCCTCGAAACCAAAACGCCGGAAATGGCCGCCAAAGTGACCGAGCTGACCGAAGGCATCACCGACCGCCAAAAACAGATCGAAGCCATCTTCCGCTTTGTCTCACAAGACATTCGCTACATGGGCATCACCGTCGAAGATGAAGCCCCCGGCTACGAACCGCACGATGTCTCGCTCACCTTCAACAACCGCTACGGCGTCTGCCGCGACAAAGCCGCCCTGCTGGTCGCAATGCTTCGCCTCGGCGGGTTCGACGCCTACCCCGTCCTGATCTACGTCGGCCCCAAAAAAGACCCCGACGTCCCTCAGCCGTGGTTCAACCACGCCATCACCGCCGTCCGCAACGAAGACGGAACCTATCAACTCATGGACTCGACCAACGAGAACACCCGCGACCTGCTTCCCGCCTATCTCTCCGACTGCAGCTATCTGGTCGCCCATCCCGACGGCGAAACCCTGCACACCTCTCCCGTCATCCCGGCGGAAGACAACCTCCTGAGCATTGAGATCGACGCCACACTGGAAGATCAAAACCGAATCACCGGCGAGGCGGTTCTCTCGTTCGGCGGCATCAACGACACCGCCTACCGCGGGCGCCTTGCGCGCCTCAAACCCGACGAGCGCGAACCCTACTTTGAAGAACGCCTCAAGCAGGCGCTCGGCAACGCCACCCTCACCCGTCTCGAAATCCGTCCCGCCGAAGTCCGCGACACCGCCGTCCCGCTCTCCATCACCCTGCGCTTCGAACTCGAAAACGCGCTGGTTTCCGGAGCCGAGGAGTCGCTCCTGAAAGTCCCCACGCTCATCAACCGCTTCGGCCTGTTCGGCGCGCTGCTCGGCGACGGCATCGGGCTCGACAAACGGCGCTATCCCCTTAAAACCGGAATCACCTGCGGGGTCGCCGAAACCGTCCGGCTCGATCTCCGCAAAACCAGCCTGCGCCCCTCCGTGCTTCCCCAATATGAAACCGTCGACAACCCCGAACTGTTTGTCAGCCGTTCCGTGGAGGGCACCAACGGGGTGCTGATCAGCCGCGCCGACCTGATGTTGCGCACCGTCGAATTCACACCGGAGCAATACCTCGACCTGAAAGAAAGCCTCGGAACCGCCGAGCGCAACGCCCGCAAATGCGTCGTGCTGGCCCCCGGCGGCTTCCCGCTCGCCGCCGATCTGGCCATCCTCGACGAAACCGTCGAATACTCCGTCTACGACGAACACAATTGGAAAAAAGAACAGACCCTTCGCCGGAAAGTGCTCACCTACGCCGGTAAAAACGAACTCTCCGATCTGAAAATAACCTACAACCCCGCCTTCGAACTCACCGTACTCAACGAAGCGAAAATCACCTCCCCCGACGGAACCGTCCAACAGATCGATCCTGAAAAAGAGATCAACCTCATGGACGCCCCGTGGGCCGGCGATGCCCCGCGCTATCCGGCGGAAAAAATCATGGTCGCCAGCCTCCCCGGCGTCGAAATCGGGAGCATCATTGAAACCAAAACCACCACCCTCTGCCGGAACCGCCCCCTCTTCTCCGCCGCGGAATCCTTTGCCGGGCACAACCCGATCGTCAAAAAAACGGTTCGGCTGCGGATGCCGCACAAGCTGAAGGTCGCCATCGGCAACGGCGCGCCTGGAACCATCCGTCGGCACACTCGGCACGACGGCGAACTGGTCGTCCACGAATGGTTCATCGCCAACCGCGAGATGATCAAAAAAGAGGATCAGCTGCCGCCGCAATGGGTACTCGCCCCGACTCTGTTCCTCTCGACCGGAACCATGGAAGACTATGCAAAAACGCTCAAAAAGGCACTGCTCAAAGCGGCTGGCGAAGACAAACTCGTCCAGATCAAAGCGCGCGAACTGACCCGCGGAAAAAGCCGGCTGGAAAAAATGACGATCCTGAGAGATTTTGTTGATCGAACCATTCGCGCCGCCGGCCCCGGCCTGTCGTCCCTGCCGCTTTCAGCGATCACGCCCGCCGACCGGATTCTCGCCGAAGGCTACGGAAACACCACCGACCGCGCCGTCCTGCTCTATGCGCTCTGCAAAGCCGCCAAACTCGACCCCCGCTTTGTGCTGACCTCCAGCCTGCCGCGGGCGGAGGAAATGGCGCTGCCGGTGATGGCCACCTTCCAGTCCGACCCCTTCAACACCCTGCTCGTCGCGATGAACGACGGCAAAAACATCTACTATTTCGGCGACAGCGGACAGTATGCCGAGCAAGGGACTCTGGCGCACAGCCGGCGACCCTCCATCAATCTCGAAAACGGAAGGCTGGAGATTCCGCAGAGCGACCTCACCGACTCCGTCGAAACCGGCTACACCATCGACCTCGCCGAAAACGGCCATGTGGATTTGATTCAGAAAACCGTGTTTAGCGGCACCGAGTTTGAAACCTTCCACAAAACATTTGCCGAATTTACGCCCGAGGAGCGCCGCCGCGAAACGCAGAACCTGCTCAGCCGGATTTCCCAGTCCGCCGAAGCCGCCGGCGAACTGAGAACCTCCTTCGCCTATCCTGGCAAAATGGAATTCGCCGCGCGCGCCGACGCCTATGCCATCCGCCAGGATGACCACCTCTACCTCACCCTGCCCGGCGGCCTCGGCGACCTGCTCGACCTGAAAAGCAGCCAGCGCGAAAACCCCTTTCACATCGAAAACCCGGTGCGCAAAACCGTAGCGTACGCCATCACCCTGCCCGACGGCTGGCGACCCGTGCTCGCACCCGAGCCCTTCCGGATCGAACTGCCCAACGGCGCCGGCGTGGTTGAAGTCGGTGTCGGAACGATGCCGGGCAAACTGCTGATTGCGCAACATGCCGAACTCAACCCGGCACTGATCCGCGCAGAAGATTACGAGCAACTGTTGGAACTCAACAACCGCCTCACCGAACCCGCCGCCCGCACCCTCCTCCTGCGCAAACAGTAGTTTTCCAATGCCTGGAACTTTTTCTGACATTTTTTCCAATGGTTGGAAACTGTAGGTGCGGGCGACTTGTCCCGCCAAAGCCTTGGCGACGACGGATGACCGCGCCCACCGTGCGCGGCTACAATTTTTCCAATGGTTGGAAAAATATCACAACTCCGACGTTATACGTCGCGCCGCATATCATAGATATCGTCGGATATTGCGTCATAAACCGGCACCCGCTTCTACATATTGAAAAGATCGTTGTGCCACCACAAGATATTGATCACCCTTCGGCCAACTTTCCGGAAATTCCGTCATGACGCACAAACAACGTTCGCTAATAAAAAAATGAAAACTATTGCCATCACAGCACTGCTTCTGCTCACCACCTTTTCTTTCGCGGATGTCATCAGCGGAGAAATCACATGGTCTGGACGATGTTATCCAGAATCACAGTTGGGAGACCCTCCACCGCCCGATACTGGCATTGCGTCATTCCTTTTTGACACCTCAACGCAAACTGGAATTCTTAGTGATTTTTATGGTAACTCAAGTCCTCTCGACGGGAATTATGAATTCAGCGTATCAAGTGAAGTTTATTCTATGGCGGAGCTGACTGGATCCACTCAACCTCAATGGATAATTTACGAAGAAGCACTCATACCAGACGGTAGCACCAATTTGCTATGGAGCATGCGAGGGAATTTAGAACCTGATGGAACCTTTTGGTTTAGCGAAACAGATGAAATATTCCATGGTGTGGATATGCATGGGGGAACGTTTTCTGTAGTTCCAGAACCGAGCACAGTATGGTTACTTGCTTTGGGAGGAGCTGTTATTTTAAGAAAACAAAAACGAGCGAACCAGAGCACACACTCTATCACCGGCTCCGCCGCCTCAGAGTGACGCGAGACATTAGCAAGCCCTCGCCCAATGCGCTGAACCTCTGGCTCCTGATTTTCCAATGGTTGGAACTTCTTGACCTGCATCCTGTCCCGCCATAGCGCAACGCGCGTCGAGGGAAGCCTCTGGCGACGCGGGTTTCCAAACATTGGAAAATTTTCAGTCCGTTTTTTCCAATGGCTGGAAACTGTAGGTGCGGGCGACGACCGCGCCCACCGTGCGCGGCTACAATTTTTCCAATGGTTGGAAACTTTCAGTCCGTTTTTTCCAACCATTGGAAAATAAATTGCTCGTCGGATCATCCGACTTCCAAGGGTTGGAAACTCGCTGTGCCTCTGTGGTGAAATTTTTTCCGCCCACCAGCACAAACAGAAGCTCGGACAAAGCGGCGATTGGATCGCCGCACTCCAAAGCGCTTCGCGCAAAATCAATATTCGTAGTCGCTGCCGCCGATGAATTCGCGCAGGTGGGAGGTGGGCGGGACGAGGGATTCATCGGTCCAGACGCTGAGCGGGTCGAGCAGGTCGAAGACGCGGCGGGCGCGGATGTAGGCGTCCTGCCGTTTGGGGTTGTTTTTGAGGGTTTGGATAGCGGCGGGGAAGTAGTGGAAGAGTTTGTTTTTTAAAATCGGAATTTCGTAGGGCATGGCGGAGTTAACGAGGAAGTCGGCGGAGGCGTTGTAGGGGATGATGTGCTGGAGCTCACTTTTGCGGACGTAGTGCCAGTGGGTGATGGTCTCTTCGGGGGTGTGATTGCGATGCCAACTGTCACGGATCATGCGGCGCATGAGTCGGTGGTCGGCCCAGCGCATGAATTCGCCCTGCGCACTGCGAAGCTGCCCGAGTGTTTCGATGTAGAGCTTAAATTTGTTTTTGACGGAAACGGCGGCAGTCATGGCGGGATACAAGCCGTGCAGGCTGTCGATGAGGAGGATTTCGTTGGGCGCGAGGCTGAGTTCGTGGACGTCGAGGGTGCGCTGTCCGGTCTGAAAATCGTAATGGGGCGTGCGGATGGTTTCGCCGGCCAGGAGCTGGCCGAGATGCCGGTTGATGAGGTCGAGGTCAAGCGCCTGCGGGGTTTCGTAGTCGTAGTCGCCGAATTCATCTTTGGGATGCTCTTCGAGGTTGAAGAAGTAGTGATCAATGTTGATGGCTTTCTGCGCGTAGCCCTCTTGCTCGAGACGCTCCATCATTTTGATGGTGGTGGTGGTTTTCCCGGAGGAGGACGGGCCGGCGACGATGATAACGCGGATGTCGTCGATACGGGCGAGCACATTGGAGGCGGCGGCGCGGCACTCGCCGAGATAGCGCTCTTCGCAGGCGGCGACGAGGCCGGCGAAGCGGTTTTCGGCGATGATGCGGTTGAGGCTTTCGACCGATTCGCAGCCGTGATCCAAGTTCCAGCGGAGCACATCGTAGATTTTTTTGTAGGGGATGTTGTTGAAGGTGGAGGAGGCCAGATCGGCGCGGCTTGCGCGGCGCTGCGCCCGCTGGCTGCGATAGGTGATGTAGGCGCGCGAGGTGTTGACGTGGTTTTCTTCGATCAGCACGGTTTCGACGAGATCCTGCACGTCTTCGACGGTGGGGGGTTCGCCTCCGTACATGCTTTCGAGGCGGTGCTCGACCAAACCGGCCAGCCGTTCGGATTCGGCGCGGTTATCGCCCCCGATAGAGGCGGCGGCCTTGAAGATGGCATCGGCAATGCGCACCCGGTCGTAGACGACCGGGGTTCCGTTGCGTTTGATGATCTGTTTTACCGCCGTCATCGCTCGGCCCTTCCGGCTTAGCGACCCTGTTCGAGGAAGCCTTCGAGCTTCCGAATACGGGTCGGATGACGCATTTTACGCAACGCCTTGGCTTCGATCTGACGAATGCGCTCGCGCGTTACATTAAACTGGCGGCCGACTTCTTCGAGGGTGCGCGGATAGCCGTCGGATAATCCGAAGCGCAGGGTGAGCACTTCCTGTTCGCGGATGGTGAGTGTTTCGAGTACGTCGCCGATTTTTTCGCGCAGGAGGCTGAAGGCAGTCATTTCGGAAGGGTTTTCAGCGGACTTGTCTTCGATGAAGTCCCCGAAGCTGGTGTCGTCGCTGTCGCCGATCGGCGCCTGCAGTGAAATGGGCTGCTGGGCGATTTTCAGGATGGCGCGCACACGTTCGACAGCCAATTCCATTTCGTCGGCCAGCTCTTCCGCAGTCGCTTCACGGCCATATTCCTGAAGAAGCTGCTTCTGAACCCGGAGCAGTTTGTTGATGGTTTCGATCATGTGCACCGGAATGCGGATGGTGCGGGCCTGATCGGCGATCGAGCGGGTAATGGCCTGACGAATCCACCAGGTGGCGTACGTGGAGAATTTGTACCCGCGGCGGTATTCAAATTTCTCAACGGCTTTCATCAA
>JAEIOF010000094.1 GCA_016342445.1 Verrucomicrobiota bacterium
AAGTGCCACATAATACTCAGCGGGATACTCCATGTTGATGGCTTTTTTAAAATCAACGACCGGTTTTTTCTTTTTCATTGAGCCGCCCCCTCTTCCACCGCGAGCAGTTCCGACCGCCACAGTTCCATGCCGCCGATAAAGACCGCGACATCTGCCCGTCCGAGTTTTCGAAGCTCCAACGCAAGCAGGAGACTGTCATCGCACTCGGGCCCCGAACAGTAGAGGACAGGCGCGCCGGGCGAGGAAAGCACTTGGACAATCACTTCCGGATGCATTGCCATCGCCTCGAACGGAAGCGAAACGGCTCCGGGAAGATGACTCCGCGCATAGTCAGCAACGGGGCGGGCATCGACCAGCAAGCGGGAATCCTCCCGCAAAACCCGGATCACTTCTGAAAGTTGAACCAGAGCGATGTTTTCACGCACCGCCTGCGCCTCGACCCGATTGCCCCAGTCCTCCACCCACGAAATGCGTTTGGGGTGAACCATGTTGACCCCGCCCGCCCAAAGAATAGCCGCAACGATCAAGATGAATGCGTTTCGAGCCGTTTCGCGCAAAGGAACTTTTTTACTCATAGACAAGACCCCCGCAAACAAGCTGATTAAACCAAAAACAGGATGTTCTTTTTCATCGCTTCCCTTCAAACTTCCCGACCATATGAACAAGGCCCACGATAATGCGTTACAGATTCTGAGGCAAATCCGCTCTGCAGGTTTCACCTCCTATTTTGCCGGCGGAGCCGTACGGGATCAGCTTCTGAAACGCACCCCCAAAGACTACGATATCGCCACGAACGCCCTGCCCGACCAAATCGAAGCGCTCTTCAAAAAAACAGTCGCCGTCGGCAAAGCCTTCGGGGTCATCATCGTTGTACAAAACGGAGTTGAAACCGAAGTCGCCACCTTCCGCGAAGATATTGGCTATCAGGACGGACGCCGCCCCGACTCCGTCCACTTCTGCGGAGCCGAGGAAGACGCCAAACGGCGCGACTTCACCATCAACGGGATGTTCTACGATCCGGTTGCAGATCACGTCATCGACTACGTCAACGGACAGGCCGATTTGGGGGGGGGAATCATCCGTGCCATCGGAGATCCTGAGAAACGATTTGCTGAAGACCACCTCCGCATGCTGCGCGCCGTCCGCTTTGCTCACACCCTCGGCTTTGCCATCGAACCCGCCACGCGCGCCGCGATCCAACAGCATGCGGCCGACCTCGCCAAAATCAGCGCGGAACGCATCGAAAATGAATTTTCGCGCACGCTCACCGAAAGCCTCCGCCCCGGTGACGCACTCAAAGAACTGGTCGAGCTCGGCTTGATGGACACCATTATGCCGGAAATCCTCCCCATGATTGGACAGGAGCAACCGCCGGAATTCCATCCGGAAGGCGATGTCTTCGAACACACCTGCCTGATGCTCAATCTGATGAAAAACCCGAGTCGCGCACTCGCCTACACCGTACTTCTGCATGATATTGGCAAACCCGCCACCGCCTTCATGGGCGAAGACCGCCTGCGCTTCCACGGACACGAACGGAAAAGCGCTCAAATGGCTGAGGACATTCTGCGTCGCCTGCGACTGCCCGCCAAAGAGATCAAACAACTCCTCACAGCGGTCGACGGACACATGCGCTTCAAAGACGTGCAGAAGATGAACAAATCCACCCTGCGCAAACTGATGGGAGCAGATACGTTTGATATGGAACTCGAACTGCACCGCATCGACTGCTCCGGAAGCCACGGCCTGCTCGACAACTACGAGTTCCTGCTTGAAAAGGCGGCCGAGATGTCCAACGAACCGGTTCTGCCCGAACACTGGATCAGCGGGCGCAACTTGATTAATCTCGGCATTCCGCCCGGCCCGAAAATCGGCGACCTGCTGAAAATCGCCTACGACGCCCAGCTCGAAGGTCGCTTCGAAACCCGCGACGAACTCCTCGACTGGCTCAAAACAACGCTGTAATCCCAGCCAAGAGTTCTTACTTGTCCACTGTAGATTTAAAGGACGCGGGCATGCCTGCGTTTATTTGCTGTCCGCGGCCAGCGCCAGCAGCTTCTCCGCGAGATCATCGGGACTCTCGCCCCGCAAAAAGATGCGGGCCCAAAGCTCCATAGATACCAGATGAAAGGCGGGCAGCTCTTTTTCTTCGATCCAGCTGTGTATTTTGTCCGCCGCACCGCGATCCCACTTAAACAGCTCGGCGACCATCCCGCCACGTAGCAGTTTCTCGGTTCCCTTCCACATGCAACTCTCGATCCCGAACCCAACCTTTTTGGCATGGATAATACTCTTCGGCAGATAGCGATTCGCCACCTGTTTAACCACCCATTTGCCCCGGCCCCGGTTTAATTTGGCATGTAGCGGAGCATGCAGGCCGAAGTCGATCACGTGGTTGTCAAGAAACGGCACCCGCATTTCGATGGATTGGGACATCGCCATTTTATCTGTGCTGCGCAGTGACGTTCGAAGGTGAGAATGAAAATCCTCGAAACTGTGCACAAGGAATGCTCGATCTTCGAGGCGTCCAACCGGTTTGAGTTTTTCGAAAAGCGCCTCGGCGCGGTGATGCCGCTGGGCTCCGTCCAACGCCCATGAGCGCGGATTAAATGCGGTCTCTTTTAGAAGTCTGGAGGGTTTGTCAAACGGTCGACTCTCCATTTGGCTCAAACGGTTTGCGAGATAGAACCGAATCCCGCATCTGCTGAGACCATAAAGTCCGGGAATGAGGCGATTCATCAACCGGCTGCGGCGATAGGCCATCCAATTCCCGCGGCTCTGCTGTTGCCAGCTGTACCCCCCAAAGAGTTCGTCGGCCCCCTCTCCGCCAAGAAGCACTTTGAACCCGTCTCGATGCGCCGCCCGGCAAACCGCTCTGGACGGAAGATTTTGCGGAAAATACTGAGGGCGGTCGTTATGATAAACACTGGCAGGCCAATCACGAAGGAAGTCCTCGCGGCTATACGGAACGGGACGACACGTGACGCCGGTGTGTTGACAAACCACTCTGGCTTTCTCCGCCTCATCTACAGGCGTGTGCGCGATATCTGCCACATATCCTGTGAGATTTTTTCTTTCTCGAGCCGCCATTGCGGTTAGGAGGCTGGAGTCCAGTCCGCCGCTGCACATCATGGCCAATGGGGCATCACTAACCAAATGCTCCCGAACACTCCTGCTCAATATCAACTCAAGCTCGCTGGCGAGCTCGCCGACATTCGCCTTCGACTGTCGGGCAATGCGATTCGGATCGACATCACGAACCAGATCAAAATAAGTGAACGTCTCTTCATGCTCCGCAGTGATTTTAACGAGTGTGCCCGGTAAAACCATTGAGACACCCTCAAACGGCGACCAGCCTCCCGCCAAACGCTGGTACATAACCTGCGTTGTCAGCGCGTGCATATCCGGACGGCAGGGAACCTGTGGATGTTTGAAAAGGGCTTTCGCCTCGGAGGCAAAGGCCAGCACCGACCCGACCTTTGTTAAATAAAGGGGCTTAATGCCCGCCCGATCGCGCGCTAGCCAGAGAGTACCGACTTGATCATCGTAATACGCAAAAGCAAACATTCCATTGAATCGCGGAACCGCTTTTTCCGGGCCCCACTCCCGGAGCGCACGAAATACAACTTCGGTATCCGACTCGCTGCGAAAGACATGGCCAATTTTTTCCAATTCACGCCGAAGCTCGCGGAAGTTATAGATTTCGCCGTTGTAAACCAACACGCCAGGCTCTTTCGGAATCAAAAACGGCTGGCGGGCACGCTCCGTTAAATCAAGAATGTTCAACCGGCAAAGTCCGAGGCCTACACCGCCTCCAACCCAGATGCCGGAGCCATCCGGCCCGCGGTGAACAATAGAATCCAGCATCCGCCGAACAATTTTTTCGTCAGCAGACTCGCCGCCTCGATTCCAGAATCCCGACAAACCGCACATGATATTACCTTTCACCCTCTGCGCACTTTTGAACGATCGTAACAGGGTCAACCGATCACCGAGCCCGAAAACGTGCTCGAGTCTAGAGATTTTACTCAAAGACAAAAAGAAAACGAATGGAGTATTTAACTCGCCATTAAAATGGTGAATTCCCCTCTCGAAGATATTAGTTACAGGAAAGATCCGTTCGGAGTTCCCAATTCAGAGGTCAGCTATTCGTGTTCATTTTCCGCTGTGCTGCTGCCTCTTTAGCCTGTGGCTCAGGTGTGGTTAAAAAATGCAATTGCGGTTTCATCCAAACAGTGGACCTGCGTATCCCGCCATAGCTCGCAGAGCGACGGCGGAAGGTATTCCGAATGTGCTTTTTGTATTGCAAAAAGAAGCAAAGCGGCAAAACTCGTCGGTCATGAAAAACACAGAAACCCGTAAAAACCTCATCAAAAGCATCGGGCCGGGCATCTTGCTGGCCGGGGCGGCCATTGGCGGCTCCCATCTGCTGGCCTCGACAACCGCCGGCGCGCAGTATGGCTTTTCGCTGCTTTGGGTCGTGCTGCTCATCAATATTTTAAAATACCCGTTCTTTGAGTATGGGCAGCGCTACACCGCCGCGACCGGCGAAACGATCCTCGACGGCTACCAACGACTGGGCCGCTGGGAAATCCTCATTTTCTTTCTACTGTCCCTTTTCACAGCCATCGCCAATATCGCGGGAGTTTCGCTCATCGCGGGGATCCTCGCCGGAGAGTTGTTCGGCACGGCATCTCACCCGTTCCTATGGACCGCTACCGTGCTGGGAGTCTGCGTGGCACTGATGATTGCCGGAAAATATAAATGGCTGGATCGCGCGATGAAAATCCAGATCGCCCTGCTGGCACTGGCCACGATCATCGCCCTGGCCGCCGCCGCCCGCTACAACCACGGCATCACCCTTGAAGCCGCGCCGCCCCCGATCTGGAACAAGACCGGCATTCTCTTCCTGATCGCGCTGATGGGCTGGATGCCTGCTCCCATTGAGCTGTCGGCCTGGGCATCGCTCTGGATGCAGGAACGCAAAGACGAAACCGGCCACACAGCTACCGTGCGCGAGGCGCGGATCGACTTTCACATTGGCTACATCACCACAGCCATACTCGCCGTCATTTTCCTCTCCCTGGGCGCGCTCGTCATGTTCGGCTCCGGCGAGACCTTCCAGGGCGGAGCGGGCTTCGCCAAACAGTTTGTCGAACTCTACACGCGAGCGCTCGGCAGCTGGATCCGCCCCGTAGTGGCGCTGGTCGCCTTCATCACCATGTTCAGCACCTCGCTAACCTGCGTCGACGGATACCCGCGCGCACTGGCCGCCTCGCTCCAGCGAATGGTTCCGCAATGGAAAGACCGCTTCAAACCGCTCTATTTCGTCGCCATCATCATGACGACCCTGCTCTCTCTGGTCGTCGTTGGCCTCTGTTTAAACAGTCTCAAAACGATGCTCGATATTGCGATGATCCTCTCCTTTCTGGCCGCGCCGGTCTTTGCGGTAATTAATTACCGAATTGTAACGGCCGACTTCATGCCGATCGCCGACCGCCCCGGAAAAGCAATGCGCGCCCTGAGTTGGGCGGGGATTCTATTCCTCGCCGGATTCAGTCTGTTTTTCATAGTTTCCCGCTTCGCCCAAAACTGGTAGGCTTTGCGGCCTAAAAATTAAGGATCTTAAAAAATGGAAAATCTATTCTACAACCTGCTCAAAAAAATCGGGGAAGACCCGGAACGCGAAGGCCTCAAAGACACCCCGAAGCGTGTCGAGGAATCCTATCAGTTCCTTACTCAGGGCTATCATCAGAATATTGACGAAGTGCTCAACGGCGCCTTTTTCGATGCCGAAGACAGTCATATGGTGATTGTTAAAGACATCGAACTCTACAGCCTGTGCGAGCACCACATGCTTCCCTTCATCGGCAAGTGCCACATCGGCTACATCCCCAATAAAAAGGTGGTCGGCGTCAGCAAACTCGCCCGCGTGGTCGACATGTATTCCCGCCGCCTCCAGATTCAGGAACGGCTGACCGAACAGATCGCTCATGCCATCATGGAAAAAGTCGGCGCGCAAGGCGTCGGCGTCGTGATTGAAGCCCAGCACCTCTGCATGATGATGCGCGGCGTGGAAAAACAGAATTCCAAGATGATCACCTCATCCATGCACGGAATTTTCCGCTCACAAATGGCCACCCGATCAGAGTTTCTACAACTGATCGGTACCACGGGCTGACCGTGAACTTCCGGCCATCTATCTCTCACTCGCGAGGCTGACAAGATGATCATGCTCGCCCTTCTTGACCTTAAACTTGTCCGGATATTTCTTGAGCAAAGCGCGGAACGTTTTGCAGTCGTAGTTCGCCTCGTCGAAGGTCGGGTCCAATCGCTTGACCATATTGCGGGTGCTTGAATTCAACGCCCAGACATCCCCCGATTTGGCCGCGATCTGCTTAATTGCCCGGGTGATCAGTTCGACCGCATCTTTCACAACAATCTCATCCCCCTCCGGCTCCTCAATCACCACCGACTCTTCAACCATCAGCGACTCATAATATTTAAATTCCGAACAACTGTTGGCCCAATGCTGGTTCGTACTACCCTTGCACCCCACGCCAATCATCTCTTTACCCGCTGTTTTTATTTTTTGAGCCAACGGGATGAAATCGCTGTCCCCGCCGATCACAATGACCGACGAGATATAGGGAAACCGCAGGACATCATCCAGCGCATCCAAAGACAGTTTGATATCCGCGCCGTTTTTGGCAGACGCGCCGGGCGGGAAAATCTGAATCAGCTCCACCGCAGTCTTCAGCAGCGCCTGCCGATACTTGGAGTACCACTGCCAATGGCAATAGGCCTTATTGATGGCCACATTCCCGTAGGTGGCCGCGAAATCATACACGGCCTGAACATCCACCAGCACCTCCTGCGGCGCAAAGCGGCTCTGCTTGCTGTATGCCCCCCGCCCGTTTTTTGCATCGAACAGGCTCGCGTGAATATTTTCGAAATCCCAGTACACCGCCACTGCATCTTTTGACATGATCGCCCTCCGCGTTTTCAGCTTTCTACAGAATTTTCCCGCTGCGTGGAACCTTTTCTTCCAAACATTGGAAAAACTCCCCTCCTGTTTTCCAAGGCTCGGAAAATCAAAGGCATCCCGGCTCTGCCGGGTTCCAAACATTGGAAACGACGGGCTTGTCGAAAACACCCGAAACTGAAATGATGCGCGGCAACATGCTAAGCCGTTTAAACATCCGCAACCTGGCTCTGGTGGATTCCGTATCGATCGAATTCCGTCGCGGCCTGAATGTAATCACCGGCGAAACCGGCGCGGGCAAATCCCTCCTGATCGGCGCCCTGCGCCTGCTGCTCGGTGATCGGGCCGACAAAAGCATGATCCGCACCGGGGAGACCACCTGCGGAATCGATGCCATCTTCGAACTCGCCGATCCGTCCGACGTCAATGCCGTTTTAGAGGAATACGGACTGCCGCCCTGCGACGAAGGACAGCTCGTCATCCGCCGAACGATCACGGAGAGCAGTTCGAAGAATCTGGTCAACGATTCACCCGTCACCCTGCCCGTCCTCAAAGCGCTCGGCAACGTGCTGGTCGACATGCACGGCCCCTACGATCACCAGTCGCTTCTGCGAACCGATGCGCAGCTCGACATCCTCGACGCCTTCGGCCAGCTCGAAGCCGACCGTGCCGCCTACCGC
>JAEIOF010000095.1 GCA_016342445.1 Verrucomicrobiota bacterium
GCAACCCGCTGCTGACCAGCTGGCGGAATTACTCGGAACCGTTCAGTTGAGTGAGCCCTCGATCCCGGTTCTGTCCAACGTCACCGGGCAGCCGCACGAAGGTGTCGAGGCGATTCGCGCGAACATGATTGCGCAGATCACCGGATCCGTCCGGTGGGTTGAATGTGTGCAGTATCTTGTGGCGCAAGGGGTTAGTGAGGCTGTTGAGTGCGGACCCGGCAAGGTTCTCAATGGGCTTGTGAAGCGTATTGACAAGGACGTTTCGATCATTAACATAGGCGCCCTTTCGGATTTAGAAGCATAGACGAAGCCGAAATACGAAACTCATAAAGGGGAATTTCATGGGACAGTTTAACGGACAGATTGCATTAGTTACCGGCGCGGCTCGCGGAATCGGGCAGGCCATTGCCCTCAAGCTCGCCGCCGACGGCGCCGACCTCGCATTGTGCGACCTGAAGGCTGAGTGGCTCGAAGAAACCGCCGCCAAAGTCAAAGAGCTTGGCCGTCGCGTGGAGTGCTATAGCGTGGACGTTAGCAACGCCGACGGCGTAGACGCCACCGTCAAGCAAATCGAAAAGGATTTTGGCAAGGCGGTCGACGTCTTGGTCAACAACGCTGGCATCACCAAAGATGGTCTGCTGATGCGCATGAGCGAAGAAGATTGGGACGCTGTTCTCAATGTGAATCTCAAAGGGGTCTTTCTCTTCACGAAAGCCGCGATGCGCGGCATGATGAAGCAGCGCTCCGGCAGCATCGTCAATATCGCCTCGATCATCGGACTGATCGGCAACGCCGGGCAGGCTAACTACGCGGCCTCCAAGGGCGCGGTGATTGCCTTCACCAAGACGGTGGCGAAAGAACTTTCCAGTCGCAACATTCGTTGCAATGCGGTCGCCCCCGGGTTCATCCGCACCCCGATGACCGATAAACTTTCAGAAGAGGTTCAGCAGAAAATGTTGGCTAATATCCCTCTGAGTCGATTTGGAGACCCCGAAGATGTGGCCAACGTGGTCGCTTTTCTGGCAGGAAACGCTTCAGGTTATGTCACCGGACAGGTGATTTCGACTTGCGGCGGCATGGTTATGTAGGTTAAACAGGACGCTCATCAGGAGCCGAAATAAGGAGAAAACACAATGGCACTTGCAGATAAAGTAAAAGATATCATCGTTGAACAACTTGGCGTAAATGCTGATCAGGTCAACCCCGGCGCTTCGTTTATCGAAGATCTCGGTGCTGACTCGCTCGACACCGTCGAACTGGTTATGGCTTTTGAAGAAGAATTCGGTGCAGAAATCCCGGACGAAGATGCTGAAAAGCTCGTCTCCGTCGGCGCTGTCATCGACTATCTTACATCAAAAGGTCTTGGTGAATAAAGACGGCCTGTGATAGAAAAACCGGGAACTTTGTAAAGAGTTCCCGGCTTTTTTTTTGTTAGATATCTGGAGGGATTATGAATCGTCGTAAAGTTGTTGTTACTGGTTTAGGGGTTGTTTCGCCTGTGGCGAGCGAGCTGGGTCGTTTTTGGGAAGGAATCAAAACGGGTCAGTCTGGAATTGATCAGGTTAAGTCCATGCCCGATATCGATCAATATCCCGTCACAATCGGCGGCGAAATCCGTGATCTCGACATCGAACGGTTCGTCGACGCCAAAGAAGCCCGCAAAATGGATCCGTTTTCTGTCTGGGGTGTTGCGGCCTCCATTATGGCGGTGGAAGATGCCGGCTTCGATTTTAGCGCGCTTGACCTGTGCCGCGTCGGCGTCATCGCCAGCTCCGGGATCGGCGGCATGCAGTTCATGCAGGCTCAGTGTGTCAAAGCGATTGAAGGCGGCCCGCGCCGCATCTCTCCGCAGCTCATTCCCCAAATGATCACCAACATCCTCTCCGGATATGTGGCGATCAAATACGGCTTTAAAGGCCCGAACTTCTGTGTCACTAGCGCCTGCGCAAGCGGAACGCACTCGATTGGTGAAGCTTCACGTATCATCCGCTACGGCGATGCGGACGTCATGGTTGCCGGCGGAGCCGAAGCCTCCATCGCCATGCTCGGTGTCGGCGGGTTTGCCGCCCTGCGCGCCACCAGCCGCCGCAACGACGATCCGAAGGGCGCCTCTCGTCCGTTCGATAAAGACCGCGATGGATTTGTGATGTCCGAAGGCGCGGGAATGATCATTTTGGAAGAAGAAGAGCACGCCAAAGCGCGCGGTGCAAAAATCTACTGCGAACTCGCCGGCTATGGCCGCACCTGTGATGCCTATCACATCACCGCTCCGGACTCTGCCGCCGACGAAGCCGCCCGCGGCATGAAGCTCGCCATCGAAGATGCGGGTCTCAAGGCGGAAGATGTCGACTACATCAACGCTCACGGAACCAGCACCCCGCTCAACGATAAGGGTGAAACCCTCGCCATCAAAAAAGCGCTCGGCGAAGAGCTGGCCTACAAAGTAGCGGTCAGCTCCACCAAAGGAATGACCGGTCACATGCTCGGCGCCGCCGGCGGTGTCGAAGCGATTATTTGTGCGCTCGCCATCCGTGACGGCATTGCCCCGCCGACCATTAACTACACCACCCCTGATCCGGACTGCGACCTCGACTACGTGCCGAACGTCGCTCGGGAAATGAACATCGACGTTGCGCTCAGCAACTCGCTCGGATTCGGCGGACACAACGGTACGCTCTGCTTCAAAAAGATCTAGCGTTTCCAAGGTTGGGAAAAACGAAGGCCGCCCCTCACGGAGCGGCTTTTTTATTTTCCAAACATTGGAAAAATGATCGGGTGCAGGCTCGGCCTGCGAAAAGCTATTTGCTTTTGCGTTTTGGGGTCAGCCATCCTTTGTGGATGAACCAGCCCATCATGCCGAGGCCGAGCAGGATCATGACGCCCATCACCACGAAGTAACCGTTGTCCGTTTGCAGCTCGGGCATGTTCTTGAAATTCATCCCGTAGATCCCTGCGATGAAGGTCAGCGGAATGAAAATCGTGGCGATGATCGTCAGCACTTTCATAATTTCATTCATGCGGTTGCTGATGCTCGACAGATAAAAATCCATCAGGCTGGAGCCGGTTTCGCGGTAGGACTCGGCCAGTTCCAGCAGCTGGACGGTGTGATCCTGACAGTCGCGCAGATAGACCAGCGTCGGCTGTGTAATCAGCGGCGACTCCGAATGCGCCAGCGCACCGGCCATTTCGCGCACCGGCCAGAGCGTCCGGCGCAGGCTGGTCAGATCGTGTTTCACGCTGAACAGCAGGTTCATCGTGGACTGGTCGGGATGGCCGAGAATCTGCTCTTCCAGCTCTTCCAGCCGGACATCGTAGGTTTCCAGTACCGGGAAATAGGCATCCACAATCGCATCGATCAGGCCGTAAAGCAGATAGTCGGCCCCCGCGCTGCAAATGCGCCCGGCTTTCGCGCGGATTCGTTCGCGCACCGGGTCGAGGCAGTCGCCCTCCATCTCCTGAAAGGTCAGCACAAAATTTGTTCCGAGAAAAAAGCTGACCTGTTCTGTGAAAAGTTTGCCGTCGTGCAGGGATAGCATTTTCATTGCGGTGTAGAGGGTCGTGTCGTAATCATCGACCTTGGAGCGTTGTCGCAGGCTCACGACATCTTCGAGTGCCAGCGGATGCAGGTTCAGCAGTTTCCCGAGTTGCCGCAGAACCTGTTCATCGCCCAGTCCGTCCACATTGATCCATGTCACCGGCTGTTTGCCGAGCAGTTCGCCGATTTCGCGAACTTCGGAAATGGTTTTTTCTTCAACGCTCTCCGGGCCGTACGCCATCACCTGAATCACCGGTTTCGGCCACGACGGATCAATCACCAGTGAGCCGGGAATCATCCCCGGTTTGCGCGGCGGGCGGGTCAGACGGATTTTCTTTTTCATAAGCGCACCTCAGGCTCCGGACTTTTCCGGATGATAGGCACACTCGCGTCTTAAACCAACCGTTTTCCAAGGGTTGGAAAAAACATAAAACCAGGCCGCGCCGGTTCCAACCCTTGGAGAGAAATCTTCCAATGGTTGGAACCGGACGGCTTACCCTTCGTAGGCGGCGATGTAGAGCGCCTTGAGTTCACTGATCAGCGGGAAGCGCGGGTTGGCGCCGGTGCACTGGTCGTCGAACGCGTTTTCCGACAGTTGGTCGAGGTTGGCGTAGAACTCTTTCTCGTCGACGCCCGCGTCTTTGATGCTCGCCGGGATGCCGAGTTTCATTTTGAGTTCGTCGATCGCTTGAATCAGCAGTTTGACCTTCTCGTCGTTGGTTTTTCCACCGAGTCCGAGATAGTCGGCCGCGCGGGCGTAACGCTCTTTGGCGGTGGGCCAGCTATACTGCGAGAACGCCGCCTGTTTGATCGGGTTGTCCGTGGCGTTGAATTTGATCACCTCGTTAATCATCAGCGCGTTGGCCATGCCGTGGGGCAGGTGATAGGCGGCTCCGAGTTTGTGCGCCAGACTGTGGCAGATGCCGAGGAAGGCGTTCGCAAAGCTCATGCCGGCCAGGGTGGCGGCGTAGTGAACTTTTTCCCGCGCCTTGCGGTCACCCGTGGCATACGAGTCCGGCAGATATTTGAAGAGCAGCCGGAGCGCCTCGAGGGCCTGCGGGTTGGTGAACTCGGTGCTGATGATGCTGACGAGCGCTTCGAGCGCATGGGTCACCGCATCGATCCCTCCGAAGGCCACCAGCGATTTGGGCATGCCCATCACCAGTTCCGGGTCGCAGATCGCCATATCCGGCGTCAGCGCGTAGTCGGCAATCGGATATTTCGCGCCGGTCGCATCGTCGGTGACGACGGCGAACGGGGTGACTTCCGAGCCGGTTCCGCTGGTGGTCGGAATGCAGACCAGTTTGGCCTTTTTTCCAAGCTCTGGAAATGTGCAGATGCGTTTCTTGATATCCATGAAGCGCATGGCCAGATCCTCGAACTTGGTTTCCGGGCTTTCGTACATCAGCCACATAATCTTGGCCGCATCCATCGGCGAGCCGCCGCCCAGCGCGATGATGACATCGGGCTTGTAGCCGTTCATCACCTTGAGGCCGGCCTTAATCGTGCTCAGATCGGGATCCGGCTTTACATCGTAGAAGATCTGATAGTCGATCCGGGCGGCTTCGAGGGCCGTGGTTACTTTCTCGACCATGCCGAGGTCGAACAACGGCTTGTCGGTAACGATCATGGCGCGTTTGTTTCCGGTCAGATCTTTCAGGGCCAGCGGCAGACAGCCGTACTTGAAGTAGATGCTTCTTGGCACGTTGAACCACAGCATGTTATCGCGGCGTTCCGCCACTGTTTTGACATTCATCAGATGTTTGACTCCCACATTTTCACTGACACTGTTTCCGCCCCAGCTTCCGCATCCCAGCGTCAGCGACGGTTCGAGTTTGAAGTTATACAAATCGCCGATGGCCCCCTGTGAACTCGGGGTATTCACCAGAATACGCCCGGTTTTCATCATGGCCCCGAAGGCGGTGATCCGGTCGCGGTTGAGCGGATCGGTGTAGAGCACCGAGGTATGTCCGATCCCGCCGGCGGCCACCAGCGCTTCCGCCTTGTGGAGCGCATCCTCAAAGTCGAGCGCTTTGTAGAGGCCGAGCACCGGGCTGAGTTTTTCAAAGCTGAACGGTTCATCGGCCCCAATCTTCGTGGCTTCGCCGATCAGTACTTTGGTATCGTCCGATACGGTGATGCCTGCCAGTTGCGCAATCTTCCCGGCCGACTGGCCGACGATTTTCGCGTTGAGGTGGCCGTCAACCATGATGGTTTCGCCCACCTTCTTCTTCTGGGCGGGAGTCAGGATTGTGGCCCCGCGCTTTTTGAATTCCTCTTTCACGGCATTGTAGATCGATTCCACCACAACCACACTTTGCTCCGAGGCGCAGATGACCCCGTTATCGAACGTTTTCGAGATCAGGATGCTGTTGACCGCCGTTTGGATGCAGGCGGTTTCATCGATCACCGCCGGGGTGTTGCCGGCTCCGACGCCCAGGGCGGGTTTGCCGCTGCTGTAGGCCGCCTTTACCATGCCCGGCCCGCCGGTTGCCAGGATCAGGGCGATATCGGGATGAGTCATCAATGCGTTGCTCAATACGACCGACGGGGTGTCGATGCAGGCGATCAGACCTTTCGGAGCACCGGCGGCTTCGGCAGCCTCGCGGACGATGCGGGCGGCTTCGGCGGTGCTGTCTTTGGCGCGGGGGTGCGGCGAGAATACAATTCCGTTGCGGGTCTTCAGGGTGATGAGCGCTTTAAAGATCGCGGTCGAGGTCGGGTTGGTGGTTGGAACCACCCCGGCGATGATCCCGATCGGCTCGGCGATTTTGGTGATCCCGAAGGTTTCGTCGTATTCCAGCACGCCGCAGGTCTTTGTGCACTTGTAGCGGTTGTAGATGTACTCTGAGGCAAAGTGGTTTTTGATCACTTTGTCTTCGACGATGCCCATTCCGGTTTCGGCCACCGCCATTTTGGCCAGGTGGATGCGGGCTCCATTGGCGGCGATGGCCGCGCGGCGGAAGATTTCATCCACCTTTTCCTGCGGGAAGGTTGCGAAGAGGGCTTGTGCCTTCTTCACACCCTGAATCATGTCATTCAGTTTCTCGATCTCGGTTGTCGCCATGTGAGTCTCCTGGGTTAATAGAGTGTTTGCAATCGATTCATTTAAAGCGATTGACATATATCGATATTAATATATCGTATACAACCAGAAAGTTGAACTGTTTTGTATATGGCCGTGTTGAACCGGAGAGGAAGCGGACGGATGAGCGCGAAATATGATGAGCTGGCGAGCATTACCGTCTGTATGGGCAGTTCCTGCTTTGCCCGGGGAAACGGGGATAATCTGGAGGTCATTGAACAGTACCTTGCGGAAAACAACGTGCGGGCCCGCGTGGAGTTGACCGGAAGCCGCTGTGAAGGGCTGTGTGCCGAGGGGCCGAATTTAATCGTGAACGGACGCCCGTTCCAGAAAGTGGATCGCGGCATGCTTCTGGATCTTCTCCGGGAGGTTTGCCCGACAACGGAGAGCACTTATGAATAAGACCTTCCCCGTGTATACGGTCGAAACCGAGTGTCAGGACTGCTACAAGTGTTTGCGGCATTGCCCCGTCAAAGCCATTAAGGTCGAGCAGGGGCGCGCCGAGGTCATTCCCGGCGCCTGCATCGCCTGCGGGCGCTGTGTTGAAGTCTGCCCGGCGAGCGCCAAGCATATTCGCGACGATCTGGGGCGCGCCAAGTTTCTGATGGAGCGCAAGCCGCGCGTCTTTATCTCGCTGGCCCCGTCCTATGCCGCCGCCTTTCCTCGCGTGCCGGCCGAGGCGCTAATCCATGTGTTGAAGAAACTCGGGGCCGCGGGCGTCAGCGAAACGGCGCTGGGCGCGGAACGGGTCAACCGGGAGGTCGCCGCACAGCTTGATGGCAGTCCGAACCGGCTGCATCTCTCGACGGCCTGCCCCGTTGCGGTGGATTATGTCTGCAAATATATGCCGGCTATGGCGGAGGCGCTCACGCCCACTCTGTCGCCGATGCTCGCGCACGGAAAATTCCTGCGCGAAACCTATGGCGAAGACATCGGCATCATTTTCATCGGCCCGTGCATCGCGAAAAAATGCGAATCCGATGAAT
>JAEIOF010000096.1 GCA_016342445.1 Verrucomicrobiota bacterium
TGGCTTTGATCTTTTCCTTCATGCGATCGATTTCGTGCGACACATCCAAATCCTGTTCTTTGCTGAAGGCTTCCAGCTCGTGCAATTTTCTTTCCAGTTCCTGAACGGGTTTTTCAAAAGGCAATATAAAGGGGGGCATGGGGGCTCCTTGGTTTTTTACTCGTTGATGAATACTTTGGTTCCGCGCGGAATGAGAAGGAATACTTCTTCTACGTCTTCGTTCAGCATTCGAATACAACCATTGCTGGTTTCGCTTCCAATGCTTTCGCGATCCGCTGTTCCATGAATACCAAAGCCTCTAATTTCGGGGCGGGTTTCGTCCTGAATTGAAATCCAGCGGGTTCCTAGTACGTTGCGGGGATCACCGTAGGGAACGATCCCGCCGCTCGGCGGGCTCCAGTCGGGGTTGGCCTGATGAACCACCGTCATAAAATTACCGAGGGGGGTTTTCCCGAAGCGGCCCAGTCCAACGGAATAACGCTTAAAGCGTTTGCCATCCATCACCAGTTCCATCGTCCGGCTCGACTTGTCCACCTCGACCACGAATGGTGCGGCGGGCAGAAGGAGGCGGGCACCGGGGTAAATCAGGTTGCCTTCAATCCCGTTTATCCGGCGGATCAAATCGACCGTCGTGCTGTTGCGCCGGGCGATCCGGTCGAGAGAGTCGCCAGGTTGAATGACATAGCTTTTCTTCCAGGGGGATGCCGCCTCGGAGAGGAAGAGTTCCACATTGATTCGACCCTGCATGCGAAGTGCGTTGTTTTGCAGATTTTCGTCGGTCGAGGTGGAAATCACTTGGTCGAGCAGACGGCTGGCGTCGAGCAGCTTACCGGAGTTCATCATCGACTGAGCGCGAGTGAAAAGATTTTGCAGATTCGTCTGCGCAGGTTTTGGGGCAGCCGCCGGTGTTGCCGGAGCCGGTTGCCCAACGCTCTCAACCGTCACAATCACCTCGCCCGGCTCGTTCTGTTGTGAACGATGGGCCATCGCCCACCAGCCGAGCGCACCCAGCAGGAGCGCACCCAGCGCAAACACCAGAAGTCCCTTAGGGGATTTCCTGACGCCGCGGTCATAGGGTCTTACATAAATATCGGCCATTTTTTTGTCCTAAAACGCTTAAATTGAGGATCGAAACTAATCGAAAGCACATCCTTTTGCAATCCCTTAAAAATCAGCTACTATCTGACTCTATGCGAAGACAAAACCACTACGAAAATCCGATGCAAATGACCTTTGGGGTTCAGTTGTTGCTCATCTTGAACATCGGCGCATTTGTCATTGAACATATGTTTCAAATTCCGCTAAGCAATTTTGGTGCCCTGCGCGCAAGCTGGCTGAGCCACGGAGCTTTCTGGGAGCTCATCACCTATCAGTTCATCCATCAGGGATTCGGCCATCTGCTCTCTAACATGCTCGGCCTCTATTTCCTCGGCCCGGAAACAGAACGCGCGCTCGGTACCAACCGGTTTTTCACCCTCTATTTTTTAAGCGGGGTTCTCGGCGGACTCGGCTGGTCGCTTCTGGCTCCATCCTGGCACAATTGCATTGGCGCATCCGGAGCTGTATTCGGCATCCTCGGGGCCTATGCCGCACTCTATCCCAAACGCGAACTCATTCTCATTTTCATGCCCTTCGTTCCGATCAAAGCATGGGTCTTTGTGCTGATCCTCGGGGCCTATGAACTCCTGCACACTCTGGGCGGCCCCGGCGGGGCAGTCGCCAACTCCGCGCATCTGAGCGGCGGTATCGCAGGCTACATCTACGCCACCGCCATTGGTCGCCCCGACATCCTGAAGAAGATTCGCCAAAAATTTAAATCCAAAAAACCGCTGCCGATTGACCGCGCGGAAATCGACCGCATCCTCGACAAGGCCGCCCAAGGCGGAATTCATACTCTCACCCGCCGCGAGCGCGATCAGCTCAAGCGCGCGGGGAAGCCATCAAAGTAGACTGCGAACCGCTTTTTCAGCGGCGTTCTTTTCGGCGTCGCGGCGGCTGCCGCCCGTCCCGCGGTACGCATACGTCGACACGCACACCTCCACCGTATACTGCCGCGCGTGATCGGGGCCGCTCTCGTCAATCACCCGATACTCCGGAATGGGAAGCCCCTTCTTCTGGGCATACTCCTGCAACGTGCCCTTCGGATTCAGCAATGCCGGCTCCGCGCCATCCAACACCCGGAAAATATGGCGATCAAAAAACCGGCGCGAGGCCTTCAGTCCCCCATCAAGCCAAATGGCGCCGAGCAGTGCTTCGAGCACATCTTCCAGATTCGATTCTCGCGCCGCGCCGCCATTAGAGGCTTCGCCGCGTCCCATCCGCAGGCACTCGCCCAGATCGATCTTCGCCGCAGCCTTAGCCAGCGCCGCGCCAGAGGCCAGTACGCTTTTCATCTGAGTCAACTCGCCCTCCGCCGCCTCGGGATTATTTTTTGTCAGCGTATCCGCAATCAACAGGCCGAGCACTGAATCGCCCAGAAATTCAAGCCGCTGATTATCCGTCAGGACGTCCGGGTTTTCATAGCGGAACGACGGGTGAGTCAGCGCCGTCTCCAGTAACGCTTTGTTTTTAAAGCGGTACCCAATCCGTTTTTCCAATGTCTGGAACTTTTTCATCATATTTTTCCAATGCTTGGAAGCAACTGCGTTGCGGCTTGCTGCCTTTTTCCAATGATTGGAAAAAGTGAACCAGAAAGTTCCATGCATTGGAAACTTTCCAGACGTTTTTTGTCGTGCCCACAAGGGTTGTTTCTTGTATGTTTCGAATCCGATTCCAGTTCACGGAAAAAGGATTTCGAGAATGTATCCTTAAACTCGTCGGAGGGAAATCTGCCTCGTCAGGAGGCTGCAACTTAACACGATTGCTTTTTGAGAATACCCAAAGAAGCGATGCGGCAAAAAATTTATGAAAACGTTCCCCGAAAGCGAAGCGACAGATAATTTTTCTGAAAGAAAAATAACGACCACAGGGAGTGGTTCAACCTTGGAAAACAGCGAATGGCTCGCGCGGCTCAGTGCCGCGCGCGCCGGCCTTTCGGACACGCTGTATGCGATGTATTCCGGCCTCACCGGCGGCATCACCACCGACCCGGCACTGATGAACATTCCGGCCGACGACCACCTGCCGCAGCGCGGCGACGGCGTCTTCGAATCGCTTAAATGCCTGAGCGGGCAGCTCTATAATGCAGACGCCCACCTCGCCCGCCTTGAACTCTCCTGCCAGGGAATCGGCATGGAGCCCCCCTGCCCGCGCGCCGAGCTGGCTCAGATTATTTGCGACACCATCCGCGCCGGCGGCAAACGCGACTGCCTCATTCGCGTGCTCGTTTCGCGCGGCACCGAAAATATGGGCATTGATCCCGCGCTTTGCAAAGGACCGGTGATTTACGTGATCGTCTACCGCTACACCGCGCGCATTGAGAACGGAAAACTGAAGCCGGCGCGCGCCGCACTCAGCTCCGTTCCGATCAAGCCGCCGCAGCTTGCCACCATCAAAACCTGCAACTATCTGCCCAATGTGCTGATGAAGCTCGAAGCCAATCAGCGCGGTCTCGATTTCGTCATCTCCATCGATCCAAACGGAAACCTCGGCGAAGGCGCAACGGAGAATGTAGGCATCCTCACGCGGGACAATGAACTGCTGATGCCGGCGCCTGCGTTTGTACTCTCCGGAACCACCGCGCGGCGCGCACTCGAACTGGCGCAACAACTGGTCGCCAACGGCACGCTGAAGGCCGCCGAACACCGCAACATCTCACAGGAACAGGTTGCGCAGGCCAAAGAAATTTTCATTTTCGGCACCACCACCGACGTCACCCCCGTTATCGAATGGGAAGGCCAGCCCGTCGGTGACGGAGCGCCCGGTCCGATCTCCGAAAAACTGCTAAACCTGCTCCGTAACGACATGACCCCGCAAAGCGAAACTCTGACCGAGGTGTTCGAATGAAAAAACTACTCCTGTTACCGCTTCTCATCCTCTGCGGATGCGCGACCGCCCCAAAGAATACGCTGATGCAGGTTTCAACCATCGACGCCCTGCTCGCCGGAGTTTATGACGGGCAGATGACGACCGACGAGCTGTTGAGGCATGGAAACCTCGGTATCGGCACCTTCGACGCGCTCGAAGGCGAAATGATCGTTCTCGACGGCACGGTTTATCAGGCACTCTCCGACGGCGCCGTGCGCCCGATGCCCGGCGGCACCACCACTCCGTTCGCCGCCGTCGTCAACTTTGAGGCCGACCAAAAAGAACCCTATTTCAAGGGCGTTCTATCCAAAGAAACATTCCAGTCATATATCGATGAACTGGAACCCAATCAAAATGTGTTTGTAGCGGTTCAATTCGACGGAGGCTTCTCTCTCATGAAGGTGCGTTCTGTTCCGAAACAGGAAAAACCCTACCCGCCTCTGGCCGAGGTTGTTCAGCACCAGACGGTATTTGAATACACAAATGTCACCGGAACCGTACTCGGCTTTCGCTGCCCTTCTTTTGTTAAAGGCATCAATGTGCCGGGCTATCACCTGCACTTTATTTCCAAAGATCGGAAAACAGGCGGCCACATCCTCGATTTCACAACCATCGACGGAACCTTACAGCTCGACACCTGCAACTGCTTCCACATGGTTCTGACTGACCAAGCGGAATTCGCCGCCGCCAATCTTTCACTCGACCGTTCAACTCAACTCGAAAAGGTAGAAAAATGATCCCAGACTTACAATCCAGCCTCATTTGCGACGACGTCCGTCAGGAGCGCAACGGCAAATTCATGCTCATCGGCCTCTTCGACGCCATCCACGCCGAGAAACTGCCCATGAATTTTGCTAAAATGTGCCTCGTCACCCGCTGGTGCAGCGGCGAAGGAACCTTCACCCAGCGCTCGCGAATTATGCACCCCGACCAGAAAACCGTCCTCGCCGAGGGAAAAGACGTGCAGGTCAGCCTCCCTTCCCCTGAAGCCGCGGCCACCAGCGTCGAGGTCTTTATCAACGTCGCATTTCCGCAAGCCGGCACCTTCTGGGTGGAAATTCTGCTCGAAGGCGACCTCAAAATCCGCTACCCGCTCCGTGTGAACCAGATTCAGCGCCCGCAGGGCTGAAATCAGCGGCAAAAGATATTCTATAAGGGTTGACAGAAAACATCATCTAACCTACCTTCTCCCGTCTTTTGATTTAGCGAGGAATTTTTTTATGGAAGCATATGCAGTAATTGAAACCGGCGGAAAACAGTACCGCGTGGAAAAAGATACCGTTTTGAGCGTCGAGCTGCTCGGTGTCGAAGAGGGCGAAACCGTTGAGTTTGATCAGGTTCTTGCCACATCCGACGGCACGGAACTCACCATCGGCACCCCGGTGGTCGCCAACGCGAAAGTGACCGCAACGGTTGTTGAAAACTACCGCGGCCAGAAACTGGTCGCCTTTAAGAAGAAACGTCGTAAAGGCTACCGTAGAAAAATCGGTCATCGCCAAGGTCTCACGATGCTGAAGATCGAATCCATTAGCGCATAATTTTTAAGGAGCAGAACAATGGCACATAAAAAAGGTCAGGGAGCATCCCGTAACGGTCGCGACAGCAATTCTCAACGGCGCGGTGTCAAACGCTTTGGCGGACAGACCGTCACAGCCGGCAGCATCATCGTTCGTCAAGTCGGAAATAAATTTGTTGCCGGCAGCAATGTCGGTCAGGGTAGAGACTTCACCCTCTTCGCACTGAAAGACGGTGTCGTTGAGTTCGACAAACAAGGTCGTCGCGTCAACATCCGCGAAATGCAGGCGGCATAAATTCTTCCAAACACCTGCCCGGAGCAACGTCGAAGGGTTGGTAAAAAACAAGGCGGGCTCTTGAAGCTCGCCTTTTTACTTACAGGGGCCATCCGTGAAAGCTATCACATTCAGAGACCGCGTTAAGATCTACGCCCGCGCCGGCAACGGCGGCAACGGGATTGTAGCTTTTTTCCGCGACAAGCTCACACCGCACGGCGGACCGGATGGCGGCGACGGCGGACATGGCGGCAGTGTGATTCTGCGCGGCGACAGCAACACCGACTCCCTCAACTACCTTCACTACCAACCGCATCAGCGGGCGGAACATGGCGGCAATGGATCCGGAAACAACCGCCATGGTCGTAACGGAAAAGACACCGTTATCAACGTACCGCTCGGAACCGTCATTAAAGACCCGGACACCGAGGAATTCATCGCGGAAGTCACCGAAGAAGGTCAGGAAGTCGTTATTGCCAAAGGCGGTTACGGCGGACTGGGAAACCCGCGCTTCAAATCTTCGATCAATCGGACGCCAACCCAATGCAAAGAGGGATCCCCCGGCGAAGAGCTCACCTACCGAATTGAACTCAAGCTCATGGCGGATGTCGGACTGGTCGGCTATCCCAATGCGGGTAAATCCACCCTGCTCACCGCCCTGACCGATGCACACCCGAAAATTGCATCCTACCCCTTCACCACCCTCAACCCCATTCTCGGAACACTGCTTTTCGAAAACTATACCCGCATCCGGATTGCAGACATCCCCGGCCTCATCGACGGCGCCGCTGAAGGCACGGGTCTGGGCCACTACTTTTTGCGTCATATTGAACGCTCTCGCTTCCTCATCTTCGTCATCGACATGTCCGGCGAAGATGGACGGGATCCTACAGAGGACTACAACAACCTGCGCAACGAACTCAAATCCTACAATCCCGAGCTCGCCGACCGTCCCTGTTTAATTCTCGCCAACAAAATGGATCAGGAAGGTTTTGATGAAAACCTTGAGGAATTTCGCAAGAAAACAGGGCTCGAACCGCTTCCTGTCTCCGCCGGACTGGGTCAGGGTCTCGATCCGATAAAAGAAATTCTTTACGAACAGTTCTTTGGTGAGTACAAAGATCGACTCCTTCTCGAGGGCGTTTAGCTCAGTTGGTTAGAGCGCTACCTTCACACGGTAGAAGTCACAGGTTCGAATCCTGTAACGCCCACCATTTAAATCATTGATATTCAGCACCTTGCAGAAGGTGCTTTTTTTATTTCTGCCTTGCCCGGCCCGACTACGGGGGAAACTACGGGTTTGGCCGGTTGATTCGCCCTCTTTGTTTGGGGGCGTTGCAAATGAACGCAAAATCAACGGGAGGCAGAAAATGGGTCTGGAAATCCAAAAAAATAAAGATGGTTCGCTGAAGTCAAACTGGTGGTACGGAAGGTTCGAAGTCGAGGGGAAAAGCCACTGCGTGAATCTCGGCATTGAAGTTAAAGGCCGAGTTCCGGCGACCCTGCGCAAAACAGGAGACACGGCGTTTGAATGCTCGCGCACTCTGGCGGACGCAAAAATCAAAGAACTGAT
>JAEIOF010000097.1 GCA_016342445.1 Verrucomicrobiota bacterium
CTCTGCCCGATGATCACATCCGGACAAGTCCAAAGCTTCGAAGGCGGAACCGTTCCGGCAAGCTGGACCGTAAGCGCCGGAGCAACGCTCGAATCGAGCGAGCGGCATTTCAAAGACGGAACCCGCTCGCTGAAATGGAACCGGATCGCCGGGGCGAATCTTCTCACCGCCAGCAGTCCGGATGGCCTGCCTGCCGCGGGCGCTTCTGCGGCGGGCGGGATTCGCGCATGGGTCTACAATGAAGTTGCCGCCGACACCCATCTGACGTTCCGATTCGGCACCGCGGCGGAACTCGCCGCCGGAACCCCGCACTACGCCTTTGAATACGGCCTGAACTTTACAGGATGGCGCGCCATTCTCGTGAATTTCCAACAGGACGCCGCCGTTCCAGGTTACAGCGGAGGCGGGTTGTTGGACACGATGCAAATCGAAGCGCCCTCTTCCATCCAGGCCGGAGATCTTTTCTTCGACCGGGTCGAGTTTCTGGAAAGCATCATCAGTTCGCGCCAGCGTGATTTTCAGCAGCCGTTTGTCAACGAAACCCCGGACAACCTGTGGCTCAACACCTACACGTGGAGCCAAACGCCCCCCACCCCCCTTCCGGAGCAAGTTGAGCCCGCCGAGCGCGATGCGTTCGCCTCCATTTTAGAGCGCTTTGACCAATGGAATCTGGGCGAAAACATTAACCCGAAACCCAGCGTGACCGAATCGTTCACGATCCCCGCCGCCCTGACTCTTGATCGCACAGGAACCGGCAATGAAACCACCTGCGTCAGTCAGGATACCGGTTACCGCTGGGGCGCTTACAACGCCGGCCCCTCCGACAATATGCAGCTGAACGCGCCCGGTAGCCTGCGCTGGCGAAAAGGGGCCGCAACAGCGGGCAGCTATGGTTATACCATTTTCGCCGCCAGCCAGCCTCCGGTCAATGCCACCACTCAAGCCGTCGATTTTATTCAATTCTCCGCGCTGGGAACATTTGACGGCATCCAAATGCGCTTTCTTGTCCGGTCCGCCGCCAACTCAAACTGGTATGCCTCGGACAGCGTCGATCTGCTTTCTCTCAACGGCCATCTCGATGTCCACAGCGTTCAGTGGAGCCCTTTAGCATCCGCCAACAACGGAATGCTCAACGCCCTGGTCGACTCAGATGAAACCCCGCTCACGGTGTCGGGGTCTCCAGGCACGTTCGACAGCCAAGTGGGCGGCGTCATCGACGGCGGGGGATTTTTAGTCACAGGCGGAACGGGCCCCTATTTCAACATGGACGACATCACCTGGGGAATGCTCGATCCCATCGGCTCCCGCCACCAGGCACTGCAAAGCTATATTCAGGACGGGTTGATCGATTACGCCGCGCTGAACATCCAGCGAACGGACGGGGCGATCACCGGCACGCCGCTCTTCACAAAAGAAAACGGTGGCTCGCCGGATATCGGTCGTGACGTGTTCCAGAAAATCATGATCCCGCTGGCGATGGACTACAAACTCAACGGCAGCGAATCCTCGAAACAGAAGTTTTTCGATTTGCTCGATTATTGCCACGACCAGGGCTGGCACGAAGGCAGCGCCATGGGATCGATGAAATATGAACCCCTCCGCACGTCCGCCTATATGAATGCCGTTCTACTGATGCGCAACGAGCTCAGGACCGCGGGCAAACTGGAACGGGAACGGGCCGCCATTCGCTGGTATTCCAACCTCGGCGAAATCTACACCACACCCCAAACCACCGGCACCCCCGCCGATGCTCTGCGCAGCATCTATCTGAATCGGCTGATCGCGGTTCTTTTGATGGATGACGCCACGGATGGACAGCTCAAGGAAAAAGTCCGCGACATGGAACGGTTGCTAGTTTGGCACGACAACGGGCTGGCGATTGCACAGGGCTGGATGGGAACCATCAAGCCCGACTTCACCGGCTTCCACCACTACATGCCCTACTCCGGGGCCTACGCCCCGCAGGCGTTTCATCTGTCGGCGCTGATCAACTATTTTCTGCACGACACCCCGTTTGCTTTCTCTACCGAAACACAAAAGAACCTGCGCAACGCCCTGCTCACGTTGCGAACCATGTGCAACCAATACGACGTTCCGATGGGCGTCTGCGGACGATTCCCGTTTAACAACCGGATCTTGCTAGAAATTATGCCGAGCTTTGCCTACATGGCGCTGGCCGGAAATCCCGAAACCGGCGAGGCCGTGGATTTAGAAATGGCGGCTGTTCTCAAGCGGCTGTGGAATCCCTCCGCCAGCCTGACCAGCGACTATCTCCGGCAAGCTGAGCCCAGCATCATGTATCTGGATACGCTCGGCGCCATCGAGCTGATGCAGGAAACGGCTGCGTTCGCCATCCCGGCAGAAGCCCCGCCGAGCGGCCACTGGGCCCACAACTACAGCCTGCTCTCCATCCACCGGCGCGACAACTGGATGGTCAGCGTCAAGGGCATGAGCCAATACAGCGGCGCCACCGAACACTATTATCACGAAAATGAATTCGGCCGCTACCTCGGCTATGGCGCCATGCAAATTTTCAATCAGGGCGACCCGGTCACCCGCGAAGAGAGCGGCTATCACGAAAACGGCTGGGACTGGAACAAGATTCCGGGAACCACCACGATCAATCTGCCGCTCAGCCTGCTCGACAAACAGAGCTGGGACGAAAACGTGCTGATGAAAAAACGTTTCACCGGCGGACTCAGTCTGGAAAACACCGACGGCGCCTTTGTGATGGAACTCGACGACTATCCGTGGAGAGACCGGGACGTACAGGGCCGCACCACCCTGTTTTTCTTTGATGATCTGATCGTGGCACTGGGTCGCGGCATCTCAAACACGGATGCTGTCTACCCGACCACCACCACGCTTTTTCAGGGAGCGCTCGCAACCCAAACCGAAGCAACAACCCTCGACGGCGCGGCAACAACAACCTTCCCGCTGGAGCAGACGCCGAACCCCTCCTCGGCGCACTGGATATTGGATCCGGCCTCCAACGGGTATTATATCCCGGCAAATCAGGCGCTCCACCTGTCCCGTAAAAACCAGCAGTCCAGAAACAACCAGAACACATTGGACACATACGGCGATTTTGCCTCTGTCTGGATTGATCACGGCGCCTCGCCCGGATACAACAGCAATCCCGCCGGCAGCTACCACTATGCAGTTTTGGTGAACACAACCCCCGCAACCATGCAGGCCTTCGCCGCGGCACCGACCTACCGCGTCCTGCAGCGCGAACCCGACGCCCACATCGTTGAATACACCGGCGCGCCGGACGCCACCACCACCGCCTACGCCCTGTTCAATGCCAGCGCAAACGTGGGACACGGGCCGGTGACCGCCGCCGACAAACCGTGTCTGGCCATGACCCGGGAAACCGGCGACTCGCTCGTCATCAGCGTCTGCGACCCCGACCTGAAACTGACTGCCAGCTCCCCGCATCATGTCTGGTCCATTCCCAGCGGCGATCTCGACAACGAAAGCCCGGTCTCAACAGTCCGGATCACCGTTCAAGGCTTCTGGAATGCCCAAACGATTCCGGACAACGCCCGCGTTATATCGGCTCAATCGGAAGAAACCGTACTCGAGTTCGATTGCAAGGAGGGGAAAAGCGTTGAACTGACACTGAATTCTCGGGAAACCTACCTGTCATGGGAAGCACGCTACGAAGGCGGCCTTGGACAGCCCTCAGATATCGGCGGGCCGCAAGATGATTATGATAACGACGGACTGAACAACCATTTCGAATTCGGACTGGGTCAAGATCCCCTGACCCCCTCCACCGACAGCCTGCGCCCGATTGTGCACCACACCACCGAAAACGGCAACGGACTGAACTATACGTTCACGTTCAACAACGCTGTTTCCGAAAATGAAAACCTGCGCCTCACGGTCAAAGCGGCCGCGACGCTGACATCAGAATGGACAACCATTCTGGTGGTCTCCCCTCCGTACCCGGATGCCCCGCAAAGCCTCTCCGGCGAACCCGGCGTGGTCGCTGTAACAGATCGCGGCAGCGTGGTGGAAACAACCCTGCGGCATTCGGTTCCCGACGGAGAAAACCAGCAGTTCATCAAACTCGAAATCTCTTCGCAGTAGTCCTCTACCGAATAAAAAAGCGCGGCGACCCGCAAGGGCCGCCGCGCATCACGGTTATTATATTAACTGATATAATTACCGGGCGGGGATGACTACACCATCAACAAAGTCGACATCGTTGACATAGGCTTTGATTAGGCTCCAGAACTCGTCGGAATCTTCACAACCCCACCGCTCACAGAAAAGGCCACCGAATCCCTGATTCGGTGGCCTCGCCGTTTACGCTACAATACTTTGTGTATTAGCCTATTGAGCAATTACCTCAACCTGATCCACATAGGCATCTTCTCTGGAATCGCTCATCTTCCCCCGGAAGCGAATCGTCAACGTGTTCGTGCCGCTGACATCCACCACAATGCTTTCGCTAGCCCAGGTGTCCTCCTGATCGACATTTCCTTGACGGGTGGCCTTTTCAACCCACCCCGAACCGGTATCAGTGTCAAACGCCAGGTATTCACCCGTGTCGAGCCCTTTCTCGATGTACCACCAGAAGGTAATCGTCACCGAGGATTTGCCCGTTACGTCGATGCTGCGCGAAACCAGTGCCGAGTCGGTCACGCTGCCGTCGATCTCAGCACTGTAGCTCCCGTCATATTGTCGGGCCGTCGTACGCGCCCAGGCCCCGTAGGAGATCCACTCCGAAGTCCAGTCCGCGGACGACTCGAAGTTGTCAGTGAAGGCCGGACCGCTAGGAGCGGCATCAACCGTAATGTTCAGCGTGGCGGTATCGCTACCGCCGACAGCACTCACCTGAACCGTGAAGACATTCAGACCCACATCGCCCGCAGCCGGCGTGCCGGAAAGGGTTCCGTTGGCCGCAATGCTCAACCAGGCCGGGCCGGCAACCTTCGAGAAGGTCAGCGGATCGGCTTCCGGATCGGAAGCGTCGCCCGCAACAGAGCCGCTGTAGGCCACGTTTTCGTCGCCGTTGGCTTTGCTGATCGGATCCGCCGTGAAGGCCGGAGCCTGATTCACCGGAGCCACAACCACCGCAATCTTCAGAATCGCGCTGTCGGTTCCGCCGTTGCCGTCAAAAACCTGCACGCTCCAGCTGTTGGTTCCGAGATCAACCGTTCCCGGCGTACCGGAGAGCGCGCCGCTTGATGCGACAGCCAGCCAGGTCGGACCGCCGGCTTTGGAGTAGGTCAGCGGATCACTGTCAGCGTCCGTTGCCGATCCGGCGATCGTTCCGCTGTAGGAAACATCTTCCGTTGCACCCGGCTTGCTGAAGAGATCCGCCGTGAAGACCGGCGCGTTGTTGGCGGGAGCACTCCCGCCGATGATTGAGACATCGTCCACATACAGATAGTCGCCGCTTCCGGTATTTGCACTGGTAAAGAAGCGGACTTGCGTAACGGTGCCGTAGGCGCTCAAGTCGATGGTCTCCAGCTGAAGATTATCGGGTGAAGCGTTGGCGTCTGCACCGTTGCCGCTATTGTTCATCGACCATACGGTGTGCCAGGTGCCATCAAACACTTCGGCATAGCCGAATTCAGTTACAGAGTCCATGCTGTCGATATCCCACGTGAACGTCAACGTTCCGCCGGCAATACCCCCCAGCGTGCGTGTGATGCAGTGGGCGCGTCCTCCATCACGCAACTGTGCGCAGTAGTTGCCCGACAGCAGCACGATTTCCGGCGGATTGAGTTTCGCTAAATCCACCACATCCCAACCGCCAGACCAGCCCGTTCCGCCGGACCAGCTGTTGCTTTGGAAATCGTCAGAGGCACTCCCCTCAGCGGCATTTACTGTGATTTGAAGCGTCGCGGTTTCGGTTCCGCCATTGCCATCATCAACCTGTACCGTCCAGCTGTTCGGACCGACATCGGCCGTACCCGGTGTGCCGGAAAGCGCACCGCCGGAAGCAACACTCAGCCAGGCCGGGCCGCTGACTTTTGAATAGGTCAGCGGATCGCTGTCGGCATCCGTTGCTGATCCGTCGAGGGTGTCGCTGTAAGCCACCCCGTCCGTCACGTCCGACGTGATGATCGGATCTGCGGTGAAGGTCGGAAGCGCGTTCCCATTGCTGTCAGGAAGCGAGGCGTCCGCAAAGGTCGTTCCGACCGTCACATTATCATGATAGACCACGCGAATGGTTGACTCGGTCGGTGCGGTTGCCCAGGTGGCCTTGTAAACGCCCCATTTAAAATAGGCATCCCGATCCTGTAGCAGAGTGGAGCCGGTGTAATCCAACACCTGAGTATAATTAGGGTCGGTGGCCTTCTTATAGTAGAACTTCATATATCCGGTACTGGTGTACTCAGGAAGTATTTCTAAAACAAAGTCGTACCAAATCCCTTTTTGATACGTAGTGAAATAGGTGTCCACCGTCGTCGGGTTGTCGTTATTGTGATAACTGAACTTAAACTGCCCTTCATCCGTCATCAGATGGAAGGATGGTTGACTGTCACCATTCTTAATCTGAAACAAAATATCGCCATTGCTGTCGTAGGCAAAGTTATCCGGATCAAGACGAATGGAAAATCCATAAAACCGGGTCAACCCCATCATAACAGGCAGCTCTCCGCCCAGAATATGAAGGCTGCTCTCCGCACGAGATCCGACCGGTGTCGTGTCCCCATACTGAAGTTCCGTCCGAACAGACCAGCTTCCGACTCTGGACTGAAGCGATGTCGCTTCAATTCGATCCGCCGCCGGCTCCACTACGGTGATATCCGGATCCCCGTCATTCTCCAGCCCGGTTTCATACCCCGCCTGAAACTCGACATCAGCCCTCAGCGGCATGATCATCGCCAGCCAGACCATGGATACAATTAATCCTATTCGATTTATCATCTATGTTCCCTTTTGTTAACTTTACTACCTCTACTCACTCCTTCTACTCTTCCACTTCACCCCTGCTTACCAACACAAGCGCTAGCAAACCTATCGTTTTCGTACTCTCAACAACTGCGTCAAAACAACAATATGATTTGCGTCATATTCAGGTTGAACCGTTCATCATAAAGAGTTGCAGATCCGGGAAATACAGATCCGGATTGCGTTGGATTATCTGCGCGGATCAACCCCGCAAAAAGAAAATGCGTCGACCCGGTGGTCGAAGCTGGTTTCAAAACTGACCGCCCGCAACGTGACGTTCGCCGATGCGATCGGTACGATGATTGCTGCGTGGCGGCATCCGGGGCCGGAAGAGACAGGATCC
>JAEIOF010000098.1 GCA_016342445.1 Verrucomicrobiota bacterium
CGAAAAGGAAACGACCGGCGCGAACAGGGTCGTGAGCAGCAAAAACAGTACGATGTGAAATTTCATAGTTCCTCTTCAGTAATTCGGATTCGCGCCCGCGCCTGCTTCGCTTTGCTGTAATGCTTTCGGAGCACTTTCGAAAACCGGACAATATCCCGAAACGGAGACATCCAACTTTTGTGGCGGTGCGGTTGCTTGGCGATCCGGACCGATCCGACGCGAATGCGGCGGGAGGCGATGTGCAGAAGCGTTTCAAACTCGGCCGGAAGCGACGAGCCGGTCTCTAAAAGGAATGGAAGTACATCGCAACGATAGAACCGGAAGCCGCACGGCGGGTCAGGCACATAAACGCCCATCAGACTGTAAAGCCAGTGGGACATGACCCGAATGCTCCAGCGGCGCACCAGCGGGACTTTTTTTGGCTCGGCCATCCGACTGCCAATTAAGACCGGAAGATAGGTCCGGCGATAGGTCTTGAGAAACTTTGGAATCTGTCCGGGGTCGTGAAATCCATCGGCATCCAGTGTGATTACCGCATCGAACCCCTGCTCCATTACATACTGAAACCCTTGGGTCAACGCGGCACCCTTTCCGCCGTTTGCTTCGCGCTCCAGCACGGTGGCACCCGCCTCGCGCGCGCGTTGTGCCGTGGAATCGCCGGATGCATCGTCCACCACGATCACATCCGGCAGATGCCTGAGCGCCTCGGCGACCACTTCGGAAATATGGGCCTCTTCCCGATACGCCGGAATGAGCACGGCGACCCGCTCCACCTCTTTACGTTGTGCAATCGTTGCCATGGTTGTTTAAAGCCCTTTTGCGGCCTCTGCCAGTTGATCGGCGCGATACGAGGAGCGCACCAGCGGCCCCGCCGCCACGCCCGTGAACCCGACTCCCTGAGCCCGCACGGCCAACTTGTCAAAATGATCGGGAGAAATAAAGCGTTCAACGGGATGATGTTCGCGGGTCGGCGCCAGATATTGTCCCAGCGTCAGCAGGCGGACCCCCGCCGCAAACAGGTCGTCCAAGGCTTCGAACACCTCGTCGTCGGTTTCTCCGAGACCGAGCATCAGGCCGGATTTCACCTGCACGCCGCCCCGCTCCGCTGCCTTACGCAGGGTCGCCAGCGACTGTTCGTAGCTGGCCTGCGGGCGAATGGTTTCCTGCAGCCGTTTTACCGTTTCCAGATTGTGATTAAAAATAGCGGGTTCGGCGTCCAGTACGGTGTCGAGGTGTTCCAAAAAATCCGGTGTCAGCACTTCAATCACCACGCCGGGATTGACCGCACGCACCGCACGAATCGTCTCGGCAAAGGCCCCGGCGCCGCCATCGGGCAGATCGTCGCGAGTTACGCTGGTGATCACCACATGCTTGAGGCCCAGCTTTTGAGCAGCCTCCGCCACGCGCGCCGGCTCGCCCGGATCAGGCGGAAGGCCCGTCCCGGTTGTGACCGCACAGAAGCGACAGTTGCGTGTGCAAACATCGCCAAGGATCATCACGGTGGCGGTTCCGGAGTTCCAGCACTCGTGGCGGTTTGGGCAGTTCGCGCTCGCGCACACGGTGTTGAGATTCAAATCGGCAAGCAGCTTGCTCACATCCGGATATTTCTCATCCGTCGAAATCGGACGCCTCATCCATTTTGGAAGCCGCTGCGCTTTGGGTTTAAGTCCGCTCATGAAAGACCCTTTAGGAAGAAAGCGTTTCGATCAGTTTTTGGAGTTTCTCCCGTCTTTCGAGCAGATCTGCTTTCTTCTTCTCTTCGCTGGCGATGATATCTGCGGGGGCCCGTTTGATGAAGTTTTCATTCAAAAGCTTTTTCTGGATTGCAAGGAACCCGTTTTCAACCGTTTCGAGCTGTTTTTTCAAACGAGCCAATTCGGCCTCCACATCAACAAGACCTTCGATCGACATGTAAACGGTTCCCAGCTGGCTGATGCCGCTCGGCATGGCGCCTACGGGCGTAAAGGTTCTATCTACGTCGATGGATTCAGCTCCGAGCAACATGGAAACAGATGCCAGATCTTCGCGCAACAGTGCTGCAACACGCTCCTGAGCCGGGCGGATCGAGAATTTGGCCTGCTGTTTGGGCGTCAGGTTATAGTCGCTGCGAAGGGTGCGTCCAACGCGAATCAGATCGTGCTTGGCTTCTACATATTCAACGACACGCTCCTCAACGCCCCACTCGGCAAGATCTTCTTCAGACAGGGCTTTGGGCCACGGTGCACGCTGGATGCTTTCGTGTGTCGTATTGTATCCCATGCCGTGCCACAACTCTTCGGTGATAAACGGGATGAACGGGTGCATCAGGCGAAGCGATGCGGCGAACACATAATTCATCACTTGTTCCACCTCGAGTTTCCGCTGCGCATCTTCGCCGCGGAATGCGCTCTTGGAATATTCCACGTACCAGTCGCAGAACGAGTGGCGGACAAAATCGTACATGGCAAGTGCGGCATCGTTGAAGCGATGCTTCTCCAGATTCTCTTCGGTTGCGCGGATCGTCTCGCTCAATTTGGCAAGAATATGCTGGTCGTCCGGGTTGAGACTCATTGTGCTGAAGTCGATATTTTCCGGATCGAGCGGCGCGTCGGTGGTGGCATTCATCTGCATGAAACGCGCGGCGTTCCATATTTTGGTGCAGAAGTTGCGGCCCAGCTCGAATTTTTCGTCGCTGATATAGACGTCCTGCCCGGTCGCGGTGAGCATCATCAAACTGAAACGAAGCGCGTCGGAGCTGTACTTCTCAATGATGTCGAGCGGGTCGATGGAGTTGCCGAGACTCTTGCTCATCTTACGTCCCTGATCGTCGCGCACGGTTCCGTGGAAGTAGACCGTGTCGAACGGAATATCGCCCATGAATTCGATGCCGCCCATAATCATGCGTGCAACCCAGAAAAAGAGAATCTCCGGCGCGGTCGCAATCGTACTGGTCGGATAGAAGTGTTTCAGATCGTCCGTCTGTTCCGGCCATCCGAACACGCTGAAGGGCCACAACCACGACGAGAACCAGGTGTCGAGCACGTCTTCATCCTGCCGGAAGTCGGCAACGTTACAAGCGGGACAGGCAACCGGCTGCTCTCTGGAAACCCACTCATGTCCACACGCATCGCAATAGAAAACCGGAATGCGGTGACCCCACCAGATCTGACGCGAAATGCACCAGTCGCGGATGTTTTCCATCCAGTCGAGATAGACCTTGTTCCAACGCTCGGGAACAAATTTGATTTTTCCAGAGCGCACGGCTTCGATGGCCGGCTTGGCAAGCGGTTCCATTTTGACGAACCACTGAGGAGAAAGGCGCGGCTCCACCACGGTGGAACAGCGGTAGCAGTGACCGACTGAATGCATATGCTTATCGATTTTCTCGACCAGCCCGCCATGTTGAAGATCCTCGATCAGCTGTTTCCGGCACTCAAAACGGTCCATACCCTCATACGGCCCCGCCGCCGCATTCATGGTGCCGTCTTCGTTCATCACATTAACCGGAGCGAGGTTGTGGCGCAGACCCATCTCAAAGTCATTCGGATCATGAGCCGGCGTGATTTTCACGCAACCGGTTCCGAAGGCAGGGTCGACATACTCATCGACAATCACTGGAATTTCGCGATTCACAACCGGAAGGATCAGCGTTTTACCGACCAGATCCGCATAGCGTTTATCGCGCGGGCTGACGGCGACGGCCACATCGCCGAGCATGGTTTCCGGGCGCGTGGTCGCCACAACAACCCGACGTTTTTCGCCCTTTACTGCGTAGCGGATATAGTAGAGCGCACCTTCGATTTCGACATGCTCGCTCTCCTCGTCAGAGAGCGCGGTGGTGCAGCGCGAGCACCAGTTGATGATCCGGTTTCCGCGGTAAATCAGCCCCTTTTCGTAAAGACGGCAGAAAACCTCCCGGACGGCTTTGCTCAAGCCCTCGTCCATCGTAAATCGTTCACGATCCCAGTCGCAGGACGATCCAAGCTTTTTCAGCTGATTGACAATCGTGCTGCCATACTGGTCTTTCCAGTTCCAGACTTCCTTCAAAAACTCATCGCGCGACAGGTCATGGCGACTTTTCCCCTCTTTGGCGAGTTTGCGCTCAACCACGTTCTGCGTGGCAATTCCGGCGTGGTCGGTACCCGGCACCCACAGCGCGTTTTTACCCTGCATGCGCCACCAGCGAATCAGCACATCCTGAATCGTGTTGTTGAGCGCATGACCCATGTGCAGAATCCCCGTCACGTTTGGCGGTGGAATTACAATCGTCGCGGGATCCCGGGTTTCGTCCGGCTGCGCGGCAAAGGCCTTTTCCTCCAGCCATTTCGCGTACCACTTGGCCTCAACGCCCTTGGGTTCATAATTTTTCGATAATTCGCGCATAAAAAATCTCCATGGAGTATTGAGTGAATGAGTATTGGATGAATGAGGAGTTCAAAACCCCACCACTCCATCCATTCTTGCCCGAAGGGCTCTCTCCTATTTTTTCGTCTTCTCCTCTTCAAGGAAAAGTTTGTATTCCACACCATCGACCAAGGCTTCCCAGGATGCTTCGATGATGTTTTCCGAAACGCCGACTGTGCCCCACGTTTTGTCGCCGTCGGTCGACTCAATCAGTACGCGTGTTTTAGCCGCGGTCGCTTCCTCGGGGTCGAGAATGCGCACGGAATAATCGACGAGAACCACATCGGAAATCGTCGGATAAAATGTTGAAAGCGCGTCGCGCAGCGCGTGGTTGAGCGCATCGACCGGGCCATCGCCAGAGCCGGTTGCTTCAATGCTCTGCCCCTCAACGGACAGCTTCACCTTTGCTTCGGACAGACAACCGGGGCCGGCACCCTTGTGCTCTACGGTCACACTGAAACTTTCCAGCTCGAAAAAGGACCGGTGCCTTTTGAGCACCTTTTTGATCAACATCTGGAACGAGGCATCGGCGGACTCATATTCGTAGCCCTCTTTTTCCATCTGTTCGAGTTGCTTAAGCACTTCGCGCACTTCCGGCGATTTGCGGTCGATCTCCAGCCCCATTTCAATGGCTTTCAGAAACACATTGCTGGCACCCGACAATTCGGAAATCAGGATGCGACGTTTATTGCCGACCGATTCCGGGCTGATGTGTTCGAAGCTGTGCGACACCTTCCGCACGCCATCGACATGCATTCCCGCTTTATGCGCAAAGGCACTATCGCCTATAAATGCCTGCCGGGTATTCGCGCGCATATTCGCCTGTTCGCAAACGAACAGAGAGAGCGCGCGAAGCTGCTTCAGATTCTCCGGCTTCGTCAAACAGATCATGCCCATTTTAAGCATCAGATTCGGGATCACTGAACTCAAGTTGCAGTTGCCGACCCGCTCGCCGATGCCGTTGATGGTGCCCTGCACATGCACCGCCCCGGCATTGACACCGGCTAGCGCGTTGGCCACGCCGAGCTCGCCGTCGTTATGTGTGTGAACCCCGACCGGGACATTGAATGTCTGCACGACTGTTTTTGTGATCTCGGCCACCTCATGAGGAAGCGCACCGCCATTGGTTTCGCACAGAACAAGACAGTCCGCTCCGGCATCCGCCGCCGCTTTGAGCGCGGCCATGGCGTATTCGGGATCATCCTTATAGCCGTCATAAAAATGTTCGGCGTCGTAAATCACCTCTTTGCCGTGTTCTTTCAAGAAACGGACGCTGTCAGAAATCATCGCCAGATTTTCTTCCGGCGTGGTTTGCAACACCTCGATCACGTGAAGCAACCAGCTTTTCCCGAAGATGGTGCAAACCGGCGTGTCGGCCTCCAGCAGCGCGGCGAGGCCTTTATCCTCTTCCGGCGGCGTGTTGGCGCGGCGGGTCGACCCGAATGCCGCCACCTTGGCATTTTTCAAATTCTCTTTTTTAATGAGGCGGAAAAACTCCATGTCTTTCGGATTGGATGCGGCGAACCCGCCCTCGATGTAGGCGATCCCGAATTCATCCAGCCGTTTGGCAACCTGAACCTTGGCGACGGCAGAAAAGGAAACCCCCTCCGCCTGCGCTCCGTCACGCAGCGTTGTGTCATAGATAGCTATATTTTTTGTGCTCATTATTTTTCACCTGTTGGAAGCGAAGAAAGATACCGATCTGCGCCCCCGAATCAAAGCCCTGAGGAATGCTTTTTTTCCAAGCATTGGAAAAGTTTATGACCTCAAAAATGCGAAGAATCCAAAGAATTCCAAGCATTGGAAGCTTCCGTTTTTCGGCGTATAAACCGCTCGTCCGTCACTATTTCCTTCGGAAATTATTTTCCGATTCGCTCCAAAGCCGCGGTGAAATTTCTTCCAATGTCAGAACTTCATCGCTTCGGCTTCAAAATCACATAGCCGGGGAGACCGAGAAGGTTGTAGCGGTCGAGAATGGCCTTAATTTCAGGATCGCCCGGCTTTTCAGCCTGAAATCTAATCTCCTTAAAATCATGCAGACGTTCGATCACATCCGGGTCTTTAAAGGTGGTGGCATCCATGGTCAGGCAGTTTTTGCACCAGCTCGCCCAGAAGTCGATGAAGACCAACCGGTCGGCAGCCAGCGCCTCTCGCAGTCCGGCTTCGAGGTCCGCAACCGCTTCGGATGAGTGCTCAGAAGCCACACCGCGCGGAAGCAACTCGACCCCCAACCAGGCGTAGTACAGGGCAAAGAGAACAATCATCACACCGAAGCCGTGCTTTACCCTCACCATCCAGCTTCCAGGCTTCGGAAGAACGGTCAACCCCGCCCCGGCAATCGGCCACGGCAGAGCCATGCCGATTCCGAGCAACAGCGGAAGGAAGAGACCAAAGGATTTTCCGGCCGCAACCATCGTGGTGGCTTGCAACAGCACAGCGATCACAATGGGTGCTACGCAGGCCCCGGCCAGCAGCGCGGCAACAACCCCCATCAAGAACGCGGGAATCAGGCGGCCGCGGTTTTCGTTCGCGATGCCGACTTTTGAGCCGTAACGCGCAAGATCGATGTTCAGCACGTCAAACATTGCCAGGGCGAGAACAATGAACACTCCGGCGATTATGAAATTAAAAGCCGATGACGCATTCAGGGTTCCAAACTTGCTGCCGGTCAACACCGCGAAGAGCCCCAGTCCGCCGTAGGCCACGGCAATGCCCAGCCCGTACA
>JAEIOF010000099.1 GCA_016342445.1 Verrucomicrobiota bacterium
TTTCATCGGCCAATCATCAGAAACTGCGCGCGGGTCACATCATCACCATCGAGCCCGGCCTCTATTATCCGGAAATAGGCGGCGTCCGCATCGAAGACACCGTCCTCGTCACCAAAGAGGGCTATCAAATGCTCGCCCCCTGCCCCAAGAAGCTTGAGATCTAGGGGTTTTCCAAACGTTGGAACTTTTTCTTCGGAGTTTTCCAATGCCTGGAAAATTATGCTCGCACAATATCGGCGCCGAGGGCGCGGAGCCGTTCGTCGATCGCTTCGTAGCCGCGGTCGATCACTTGCGCGTTTTCGATAATGCTTTCGCCGTCTGCACAGCAGGCCGCAATCAGCATCGCCATGCCCGCGCGGATATCCGGACTGCTCAGGCGTGCGCCATGCAGCTGCGATTTTCCGCTCACCACCACGCGGTGCGGGTCGCATTGGATGATGTTCGCGCCCATCGCCATCAGGTTGTCGACAAAATACATGCGGCTTTCAAACAGCTTTTCAAAAAAGAGCATCTGCCCCTGCGTCTGGGTTGCCAGTACGATCATCACGCTCATCAGATCCGACGGAAACGCGGGCCAGATACCGTCTTCGATTTTCGGCGTGAAGTTTCCAAGGTCCGGAAGGGTCGTCCGACCCGTTTCATTTTTCATTTTTAAAGAGTCCTGCGACAGGATCCAATGAACTCCCAGTTTGGAAAAGGCCTTTTCGAGCACGCTCAGCGTGAGCGCATCGCCGGGCGCATTGATCTCGAGGGAGCCGCCGGTGACAGCGGCGGCGGTCAAAAAGCTTCCGGTTTCGATGTAATCGGGAGCCACGGTATGTTCGGCCGCGCCGAGGCGTTCTACGCCGCGGATGCGCAGGAGGTTTGTGCCGATTCCGGAAATCTCCGCGCCCATTTTCACCAGGAGATTGGCAAGATCACCCACATGCGGTTCGCAGGCGGCGTTGAAAATGGTGGTTTCGCCCGTCGCGAGCACCGCGGCCATCAGAATATTTTCGGTGGCCGTCACGCTGGCCTCATCGAGCACGAGGTGGGCGCCCTGAAGGGCTCCCCGTTTGAATTGATACGGAACGGTATCGGAAATAGTGATGCCAAGGGCGCGCAGGCCGTAGAAGTGGGTGTCGAGGCGCCGCCGGCCGATCACATCGCCGCCGGGTGCGGGGACAGAGGCCGAGCCGTGGCGGGCGGCGAGCGGCCCGGCCAGGAGAATCGAGGCCCGGACACGGCGGCAAAGATCTTCGTCGAGAGAGGTGGTTTTAAGACCTGCCGCGCAAAGGACAACCCGGCCGCCCGACTTTTCAACTGAAACGCCGAGCGTTTCGAGCAATTCAAGCATCACGCGGACGTCCTGAATGTCCGGGACGTTCCGGAGAGTTACCGGCTGATCGGTCAATACGCTGGCCGCCAGCATGGGGAGCACCGCATTCTTGTTGCCGCGCGGTGAAAATGTTCCGGCGATCGTGTTTCCGCCGTTAATGATGAATTTTGCCATAGCGCAAACACTATCCACTTTTTCCACCCATTGGAACTTTTTGATGTTTTTTTTCCAATGGTTGGAAAAAAGAAGCAAGCCGCCGCGCAATGGCTTCCAAATCCTGGAAAAATGAGTAGAGTCCGGAGCATGAAACGCATCGCCAGCATCCTTTTTTTAGCCGCATCGGTTTTCGCGGAAGAGCCCCGTGGCGAGCTCGTCGAATCCATGCCGCCCGCGCCGCAGATTCTGGCCGCCGCCCGCGCGCAGTTGCCCCTGTACCCGGTTCAGATGGTCGGTACGCTAAAGGAGTGGGCCCCTAACGGGTTCATGAAGAGGACGCTGAATGTGGAGATGCGCCTCGACTGGAACGCCGCTCCGCCGCAAGCCGCCTATCAGATTCGCGATGAAAAGAATAATGTTTCCCAAGGTTTGGAAATTCAGTGGCTTCCCGGCGGCCCGGAGTTCCAATGTTTGGAAAACGGGGTTTTGATTGAGGGATTTGATCCGCATACAGAGATCAATCGCCTCGGCATCACCTGGTCTGACCTGAGCTTTTCCTTTTTGTGGAGCCAAGAGGCAAAAACATTACGAACCGCCAAAAAATTGGGGCGCGACTGTTTTGTTATCTCCGTGCCGCGCCCGGAAAACCATGCGCTCCTCCTGTGGGTTGAGCAGAACACCGGACGGATGCTCGGTGCTGAAGAGCAGGATGCGGACGGGAAGATGGTGAAAATCATAAAAGTGGTCAGCGTCAAAGAATTTGACGGCCTTTGGATGGTAAAGGATCTGGACATCATTCAGCCCGGACGGGGCGGACGAACCTCCTTGCGGGTGGATCGCGTTGAGACTGGAAACTAAAAATTTTAAGATTCCGGCTTGCAAAGGATTTTGGAATCGGCATATTAGCCAACCTTCTGACGCGGGTGTAGCTCAGTGGTAGAGCGTCACGTTGCCAACGTGACTGTCGACGGTTCGAATCCGTTCACCCGCTCCATTTTTTCTTTTCCGCTTTTCCCCCTTTGTGTCTACACTCCCCCATGATTACGCAGGAAAAATGGGAAAAGCTGCACGAGCGTATGGAGAAGCTGAACATCAGCGAGGCCGATCTTTCGGAGCAGTTTATCCGTGCCTCCGGTTCGGGCGGTCAAAAGGTCAACAAAACGTCGTCCTGCGTCCAGCTGCGCCACGCTCCGTCCGGCGTCGAAGTCAAATGTCAGTCTTCTCGCCTGCAGGCCTCCAACCGCTTTTTTGCCCGCCGCGACCTCTGCGATAAGCTCGAAACCCAAATACTCGGTATCAAAAGCAAGAAGCTGCAGGAGCAGGAAAAAGTCCGCCGCCAGAAGCGCCGCCGCTCGCGCCGCGCGAAAAACAAGATGCTGGACGATAAAAACAAACAGTCCGTCAAAAAGACTCTGCGCCGCCCCGTAAAGGACGATTGATGAGCGTCGAGGCCAAACTTTCTAATTTAAACTCCATTTTCCAAACATTGGAAAAAACCGTCGTGGCATTCAGCGGCGGGGTGGACAGCACCTTTTTATTGGCGGCTGCGGTACGCTCGCTCGGCGCCGAGCAGGTGTTGGCTGTCACCGCCGTCTCCGCCACGCTCACGGATGATGAAAAGGCCGATGCGCTCGAGTTAGGCAAACAGATCGGGGTAGAGCATGTCCTGCTCGAAACCGATGAGTTCGGCGATGAAGCCTTCACCACCAACTCCGCCGATCGGTGCTATCACTGTAAAAAAATTCGATTCAGCGCATTGGTTGATTGGGCTGCGGAACGAGGCTGGCCCTGGGTTGTTGAGGGAAGCAATCTTGATGACGACCGCGACTATCGCCCCGGCTCCCGCGCTGTTGCGGAGCTGGATGCCGTGCGGAGTCCTCTAAAAGAGGCGGGGCTGACCAAGGCCGAGATTCGTGAAATTTCCAAACAGTGGAATCTTCCGACGTGGGAAAAACTAAGCATGGCCTGTCTGGCCACGCGAATAGAATATAATCTTCCGATCACGCCAGCCCGACTGATCCAGATCGAAGAAGCTGAAAAATTTATCCGCTCGCTCTGTTCCGGACAGCTTCGCGTGCGGCACCACGGTGCGTCGGCGCGCATCGAGGTGGAGCCGGACTGGATTGCGAAGTTGGCGGAACCGGTAACAGCTCAGAAGATCACCGAAAAGCTTAAATCGATCGGGTTTGATCACGTTGCACTCGATCTTTCCGGCTATAAAATGGGCAGCATGAACCAAGGGCTTGAATAATGGACAATCTGTTCGAGGAAATGGGCTTTGCCAAGATTGATCATCACCGCGCGGATCGTTGCGGGGCCCCCGAGGCTGTCTTCTGTGAAGGGAAGACCTCGGAGCAGGTTGCGCAAATCGTTCAGAAAATGAACGAGGGGGAGCACAACATCCTCGCGACGCGCGCCAGTGCCGAAACCTACGCCAAGGTTAAACAGCTTGTGCCGGAAGCCGAATATCACGAGCTCGCAAGATTGATCGTTGTGCGTAAAGAAGAGCTTATTCCCGATTCCGACCGATTCATTCTTGTGATGACGGCCGGAACGAGCGACATCCCCGTGGCCGAAGAGGCCGCCATCACCGCCGAACTGATGGGCCATCGCGTCGAGCGCGTATTTGATGTCGGGGTTGCCGGCATCCACCGTCTTTTCGCGCAAGAGGAGAAAATCCGCAGCGCCAACGTCCTGGTGGTCGCCGCAGGAATGGAAGGCGCGCTCGCCAGCGTGGTCGGCGGGCTGGTTTCCAAGCCGGTGATTGCTCTGCCGACCAGCGTCGGCTACGGCGCAAGCTTTGAAGGGCTGGCCGCCCTGCTCGGCATGCTCAACAGTTGCGCCGCAGGCGTGGCGGTTGTGAATATTGACAACGGCTTTGGTGCGGGACGCCTTGCCGGCATGATGAATTCGATGAGGTAATTTTATGAAATCACTTTATTTAAGCGGCTTCTCCGGTGTCAGCGGAAACATGTTTATCGGCGCGCTGCTCGACGCAGGGCTTCCCGAACAAACCCTGCGCGACATGGTCAGCACCCTGCCCGTTTCCGGCTATCAGCTGAAATTCGAAACCGTTGTGAAGAGGGGCGTTCAGGCAACGTACTTTGATGTGCAGCTCGATCACTCCGAGCACCACGCTCACCGTCATTTGGCGGATATCGTCAAAATCATCGAGGCGGCAGATTTTAGCGATGCAGTGAAGACCCGCAGCATTTTAGTATTCACCCGGCTGGCTGAAGCGGAGGCCAAAGTTCATGGAACAACTGTCGAAAAAATCCACTTTCACGAGGTTGGCGCGGTAGATGCCATTATCGATATTGTCGGAACCGTTTTCGGGCTCGAAATTCTCGGTATTGAAAAGGTTTATGCCGGAAATCTGCGCACCGGACATGGTTTTATCCAGTGCGCGCACGGATCCATGCCGATTCCCGCGCCCGCGACGGCGGAATTGCTTTGCGGCATTCCCTATTCGCACGGCGATATCGAAAAAGAGCTGCTTACTCCGACTGGCGCGGCCCTGCTCGCAACACTGTGCGACGGCTTTGGCGATCGGCCCGAAGGATTTATCACCGAAGCTACTGCCTATGGTGCCGGAGGGTGGGATTTGGAGATTCCCAACGTCCTGCGCGCAGAGTTGGGCCTTTTCCAAACATTGGAAAAATCAGAGCTGGTTGTGCTGGAAACCAATATCGACGATTGCTCGCCGCAGATTATCAGCTATGTGATGGAGTTGCTTTTTTCAGCCGGAGCGCTCGATGTGTGGCAAACGCCGATTTTAATGAAAAAGGGCCGTTCTGCGCTTAAATTGTCAGTTTTGGCGCCTGTTCTGCTCCAAAACGAGTTGGAAACGATCATTTTTGAAGAAACAACCACCATTGGGATACGATCCTATTCGGTGAATCGTACCGCCGCCGACCGCCGCGAAGAGACGGTCAATACACCCTGGGGTCCTGTGCGGGTCAAGATCAGCGCCGCAAATGGAAAAGCTTGTTCGGTTACTCCTGAATACGACGATTGCCGCACCTTGGCCGAAGCGAACCACATTCCGCTCAAAGAGGTCGTTGCCGCCGCTCTTAAAGAATTGTGATGATGACATCGTCGTCGAAGGTGACTTTTGGTGCGCGGATCTCCACCTTCTGAAAAGTCGGAAGGATGCGGTAGTAGACCTGTAGCGCGAGCGTGCAGAGGCTGGTCGAATAGAGCGTTTCTTCCCCCTTCGTCTGCCCCGGCCCGCGCCACCACCCCTCCGAGTCTTGATGTCCGAGAAGCATCGGCGCGAAATCGGCATTCCAGGTTTTCCAGCGCGAACCGCCGCGCTGAAAAACAGCCTGCGTGTTGTAGTACCACTCGTAGGTGGCGGGCAAACTCTTGTTGATCGGATTGGCCCATGCGCTGTCCCATTCGGTGACGCCGAAGTCGTTCATGTAGCGGAGTCCGGCCTGCACCATGGGGTCGTTTTGCAGGCCGAGCAGTTGCAAGCTGAGCACCATCGCACCGCTCATGATCGGCCCGCCGCTGCTCCACGTTTTGATCGGCGGCCCCTTGCGGTAATACCACTCGCCCTCCCCCTTATAGAGATATCCCACGCCGGCGACCGCCTTTTCCATTGCCGGCTCAAGACCGTTCATTCGAACGCCCGCGGCGGACGCCGCTTTGAACGCCTGAATCTGCCAGCTGGTCGCTGATGAGTCGGAGATATCCTGCTGGTACCAGTTGCCCCATGCGCCGCTTTCGAGCTGGCCGTCGATGATCACCTGCAGACCGCGCTCGACCGGGCGCTTGAGAGCGGGGGCGCGGGTCAGCGCGTAGGCTTCGGCCAGCGCGTAGGTCGCCTGCGCGTGAGCGTAGACCCCGAGATCCTCGCCGCCCTTTTCGGGGCGACTCGACGCCATCGGAACAAACAGGCCGGTTTCAGCATCTTGCTGGCTCCGTAAATACTCAATCGCGCGCTGCACGGTTGCGCCGAATTCTGCGGATTGCGGGGTTTCGCCGTGCGCGAGAAATGCCAGTAGACAAAGCGCGGTCAGGCGGGTGGCCCGTTGCTCGTTTTCGAGCGAGGCGGTCCACTTGCGGCCGTGCCACGTTTTGTTGTAACGCGAAACCTCGCCCCAGTATCCGTCCGGATTCTGCTGTGCGGCGATCCATTCCAGACCGCGTACGACAGACGCCTCCACCCGCTCGCCATAACCGCCCGCGAATTTTTCGAGCTGGCTGGCGCGGGCGGCATCGGTACGGCCCGCGAAAAGGCCCTTCATCACCAGCGGGCTGTCCGCCGCGCTTGCTGCCAGCCCGGCCAGATCCATTGAGTCGGCGGAAAAATCGTCCGGCGGCGTATCGGGCAGAGCCTCCGGCTCGTCGGTTACCAGTAGATTTTCATCCGGCGGCAGCTCGTCGAGCTTCTGAAGCTCCTGCTCGAGCTCAGGGTTCTCCTCCGCCTCGAGCACCTGCACGTCCACCTCGC
>JAEIOF010000100.1 GCA_016342445.1 Verrucomicrobiota bacterium
GGGGCCGCTCGGAAGCGGCGACTCTCTCATTCACACCTACGATGTGGTTGCCGACACCAACGGAACCTATGTTTTGACAGCAGAGGTTTCCGCCAACGGAACCGTCTTCACCACCAACACATTCGAGCTGAACGTACTCCTGCAGGCGGTTCCGCACGTTTTAGAGACTGAGCTGACGATCCGGGTGGCCCCGGGGCAGATCGGCTCCGGATCGGTCACACTGACGACCGACGGAGATGAGGCCGCCCCCTTTACCGTGACTGCTGACGCGCAGTTGCCGGTACTCTACACCGTTGAAACACAAAGCGTGTCGAGGCTCTCTTTCTGGTCTGCAGACGTCCAGCCGGATACGGTTTTCAACAGCTGGACCGAAACCGACAGCGCCCCCATGGATATCGGCTTTGGTTTTACGCTGTTCGGAACGGAATACACCTCGTTCTCGGTCAGTCAATACGGCTTCCTCACGCTGTCGAACACCGTTGGGGCCACCGCGCAACTGGCTCCCTTCCAAACAACCGCCACCGTGAATCAGTCCACCATTCGCTACGACCGTGTGGGGAATGAACAACTGGTCATCGCCTGGGGAAATGACACCGGGCGGGAATTCCAACTGCGGCTCCATGCGGACGGAACGTTTGACTATCTGTATGAAATTGGAGCATGGGGCGCCGGCACGATCGGGCTTAGCGCCGACTCCATCTCGCAGACGATTAATCACAGCCCCGGACAGACCGGTAATGACGCCCTCCATCTGGCTCCGGAAACCTGGGTTTCGTTTTCCCCGGCCGAGGGAACCCTCCCCGCGGTCAGCACCCGTCTGCTAACGTTCACCGCAGACGCGACGGCGATCCCGTCTCCCGCCACCTATACATTCACCGCGACGGTTGACTGGGGCGGCACATCGGATGAAATCGATGTAACCGTGATCGTTGACGCCCCGTACGTTCAGCTTGACGTTCCGGCCACCGTCGCTTTCAGCGGACTGGCGGGATATATTTCACCCCCCGCCATACTGACCGTGACGAACAGCGGCAATGTGCCGCTGACCTACAGCATCACCGACACCGGATTGCGCGATGCCGGCTATGCATCGGAATCGGTTGACTATCAGTGGCGCCATATTCCGGAAACCATTGATACCGTTCTCAGCGAATCCGTGCTTGATACAGAACCGGTGGCGATCGGCTTCCCGTTTGTTTTCTTCGGCCGCACCCGCACCAATCTGACGGTCGAAACCGACGGAACCCTGATCTTTGATGACGGGGCGAGCATCACTCCTTATTCCGCCGGTCTTTTTCTGGACGGAAACGCCCAGATCCGCATGTTGACCGATGCCTCTTTAGACCATTTCACGGTGACGTGGGAGAAGTTGGTCCAGCCCGGCGGCGGCGAAGACCAGACCTTTCAGGCGGTTCTCAACCGCGACGACGGAACCATCCGCTTCAACTACATGCAGCTCACCGGAAACTGGCGAGACGGAGTCATCCGCCTGACCGACGGAACAACCGTTGCGGGGACGCTGATTAATGACGATACGATTGAACGCATTGAAGAGATTCCGGTCATCGAAACAACCTATGTGACAAATCAAATCGGGAACTACGTCCAGATATTTAAGGTCGAAACAGTAGTCGGCACCAACACGGTGATCACCTACACCGAAAACGCCAACCGCCAGTCCCTTGAGTTTGCGCCGGGGCAGTCGCGGATTATTACCTTTTCCCCAATCTTCGGCACTATTGTGGTCGGGGCAACGGCCGACATCACTTTGGTCGGTAACGCCAGCAGTCTGACAGAGGGCGGCGGGAATACAGTCACGAACGATACGCTGCTGACTTTCTGTGCCGAGTCTGTTCAGCCGCTCGAACAAACTCTGGTAAGCGCCAGCGATCAGTATGAGTGGATCAGGTCCGTCAGCAACAGCGACGAATGGTATCTCGCTAGACTTGGCGGCGTGGCTCCAAGGATTCCACGCCCGACCAATGTATACATAAACGGAGCATACAGAGCGGAAAAAACCCCCGGCGAGCTGGCCTGGCAGACATGGGGCTGGGGAAACAACGACCCCGGAGTGATCGACTTCGATACGATCTACATTCGTTCCGACAATGTCGACTGGGATCCGGACGACCGCCCGGCCGACTATATAAGAAAAAAACCACACTCTGTGACAGAGAGTACGGCAGTCACCTTCACTGCGACGAACAGCCTGGAGACCGCCTATCCGGCGCCGGCCGTGGTGAAAGCGATGTGGGGAACCGATGAGCCGGTTGTAAAAAGTCAGCAGAACTCCGACGGATCGCACACCCTTTCGTGGCCGGCCGCTCAGGACGACTTGAGCCGCACCTACAACGTTTTATACACCACCAGCCTGAGTGACCCATGGACTCTGCTGGACACCGTGAAAAACGCGACCAGTTATGTAGACGACCAACACAACAATGAGCCGGTGATTTTTTATAAAGTCACGGTTCAGTAAGACATCGAAGTACAAAGTAAAAAAATGAATAGAATTTTAGCTGAACCGGCAGGTTCGGGCAGACGGTTTCACATCCCGTCGCCTCCTTTGCCTTGAGCACCCTGCCAAGCTCGGATTTTGTCCGGCCCGCCGTCTTCAGCTGTCCACGGGTTAATACAAGGAAGGCTAACAATGAAAATTTATCTTCTTCTGGCTGTTTTATTTACGGGTCACCTGATGGCCTCCGGAGAGCTCTCAGAACAGGAATTGAAACGCCTGAAAGATGTGGAAATTTCCGGAACCCGCACCGATACTTGGAAAAGCGACGACCGGGAAAAATTCGAGACGCTTGAGATAAATACCTGTCAAAATATGAACGATCCCGTTGAGCTGGACATGACCCGGTTCCGGATGCGGCTGGTCGTCGAGCTGACGGACAAGGAAAAGAACACTTATCTGGTCAAATTTACGGGGAATGCGCTGGGAAACTATGAGAGCGGATATCAGGGCGAAGATTACTGGGAGCTCTATATGGCCCATGGCGACCTCGAACGATTGGACGTATCGGGGTATATCATTCAATATGGGATCATGGACGGGGGAACGTTTGTGCCGCTGGCGGAAAAGCAGGATGGCTCCACGGAAATGATGGATCGGATGAGGAAGAAAACAACCCGTCTCTTTCCGGGCAAGGTTTATCTGCGGCACAGCTATCAATATGAAGATACGACTGCGAGGATGATGATATCTGATCAGAGAAACATTAGGGCCATTAAAGAATGAAGCTGCGCCGGAACATCTTGCGGGGGACCACCGCCAGCATGGTTTTCATGTTGTGCGCAGGGACATTTGCGGCGTCGCAGGAGGAGCTCGCCGATAGCAGCGCCAGCGGACTGCTGAGTGAGGCCGCAAAAAACCTGGCCGCAGAGAACTATGGCGCCGCCCTTCCCTGTTTGACGGACTATCTGGAGCGAATGGAGAACATCGAGGATGCCCGGGTGGCTGCGCTGAAGCAGGCCGTCCGTCTGAAACTGGGAAAAGTGCTGGCGTATATGGAGGATTCATTATCCGCAGCCAACTATCTGAAGCAGTACATGGAAACCCTTCCGCTTTACAGGCCGCGGGAAGCGCTGAAGCTTCTGGCTCTGACGCTGTATGAATCCGAACAGTATGAACCCTGTGTTGCCGCCGTGACGAATGCGCTGAACAGCCCTCTGCCCAAGGGCCTCCCCGAGAAATCAACCGAGGTCAACTACGAGGAACTCTCAAAAAAGGAAATGGCAGGCTTTACGGCCCGGCAGATCAAGCGCATTGAAAAAGAGGCCGCAGAAGCGGGCGAAACCCTTTCACGGGAAATCTCCGGGGAGGTTCCCGATGCCGAGCCGGATTATACTATGGAAGAGCTGGTGTTTCTCAAAATGACACTCGCGGAAGCATACAGCAAACTCGATAACTGGGAGGCCAGTATCGAGCCGTATGAATTTGTGGTTGAAAATGCTGTGGCTGAGGATCGCAAAGGATACGCCATCATGCAGCTGGTCAATTCGCTGATCGCCCTGAAACGGTTTGATGATGCGGAAAAATTCATCGTGGAACTCTACCAGACAGACGCACGATATGACATTCGGGTGAACATGGCGCTGATGAGTGCGGCGGCGGCATTGTACGCAGAGGCTGAGTACGACCAGTCCTTAATGCTCTATCGGATGGTTCTGCCGCGCAGCGAGCTGGTGGCCTATCAGGAAAAGAAGATGAATGAGTTGCGCCGGAAAGCGGGCCTTCCCCGTGTGGACATTCAAATTTCGACCAACGATACGGGCCGGGTCGACACCCTGTTCGGCAACAAGTCCGCCGGTATGAGCCAAACCGTCAGTGAATTTGAAGGAGGTCTTCCTCCCAAACCGATGGCGTTGTTGAAGATGGAGGAATCAGTCGGAGCGCTCGTTTCACAGCCATCGTATGAGGAGGATGTTCTGTACCGCACCGGATTGCTTTTTGCCCGGGCGGGCCGCCCCTGGGAAGCCGTCACCTCGCTGGATTATGTCGCGAGTCGTGACCCGGACAGTGAAAGAGGACAGGAAGCCTTCGCCGAATCCCTGATGGTTTTGACCGATCCGCTTAAAAAATATGCGCGCGTTGAAGAACGCGGCAAACAGTTTTTGGCCACCTATACAGAGGGCCCGGGCCCCCGGCGGGTGGCACACGCCCTGACCAGCTCCTATCAGAAACAGGAGCTCTGGAAGGAAATCAAAAAACTTCTCCCGGTGATTGAGCAGTTTGCCCCGTCAACCGACCCCGTCATTCGCCAGTATGAGTGCGAGCTCTACTACATGCAGGCGATCGCCGATATGGTTCTATTAAACTATCAATCGGCACGGGCCGGTTTTGAGCGGGTGCTGATGGATTACCCCGATTCGCATCAGCAGGAGAGCGCAACCTATTGGCATGCCATGGCACAGCTATTCCTGAAAAACCATCAGGAAGCACTCGCCGAGCTGGAGGCCTATATCGCAACGTATCCGAAAGGAAACTGGTTGCCGTCCGCAGCATTTCACAGCGGAATCTGCCTGTTCGGACTGGAAAAATATGACGAGGCCCAGACGCGCTTTACCCATGTGATTGAGACATGGCCCAACGACATCATTTATTCGGACGCCTGCAGTATGCGCGGTGATTTGTTGGCCTCAAAGGGCCTGCTCAACGAAGCGCAACGCGATTATGAGAAAGCCATTGCCACGGCCCGTCTTCCTCGGCAGGCCGCCTATGCGGTTTTCCAGCTGACAGCCATGTTCGCGCTCGAAGATCGTTATGAAGAAATACTCAATGTGGTGAACGCCTATCTGGATCGCTATGGCGACGAGGCGGATGTGGCCAAGGCCGCCTACTGGATCGGCAAAACGAAACTCGCACAGGGCCTCGTCGACGAAGCCGTGGAGGCCTACCGCGAAACCATCGTCAAATACGGCGGAGATATTCAGCAGGACGGTGTTGATCTGATTATTTCCGAACTGATAACTCTCTCCAGAAAACTGGAGGACAATGAGCGCCAGACGCTGGAAAAAAACCTGCATGCCTCACTGATGGAAACGGAGAATGTAACCCTTCAGTTGCGCCTGAGGGTACTGCTGGCAAAAATGAACGGCACCGCGACCGAACTGGGCAGCCTGCTGATTGCGGAGCTGGATGACTTGAGTCAGGCCCCGCCGCCGGTGCTTGGCGTGATTTGCGATGCATCATTTACGCAAAAAGACTACTCACGGGCAGAGGAACTCCTGAACCTGTTCCAGACCCGGTTCGAGGATTCTGATTTTATGCGGGCAGCCTATAAACTGCGCGGGTTCGGGCTGTTCAGCACCGGTGAGTATGATGCGGCGCTAAACATTGCTGCCGAGACACAAGCACTGTACGGCACCGATCAGGATGCTGCCTGGGCGCAGATCCTGAAGGGACGGATTGAGCTCCAGACAGGTGATCTTGAGGCGGCGCGAAAAACCTTCCGCGAGACTCTCACGGTGCGCGAGTGGCGCGGCGAGCCGTATGCGGAAGCCACCTATTATCTGGGCGCAGTGGAGGAGAAGGCCGGCGAACTGCGCAAAGCCTTCGGATGGTATCAACGCGCCTACTTCCAGTACAAAGGCTATGCTGGCGGCTACTGGGCCGCAGAGGCATATCTCGCCAGCGCACGTTGCCTGCTCAATCTGGGGCTCGAAAACGACATGCGCAATACCTTCCGGGCCATGCTGTTCGATAAATATGTGAATACGTCGCCGCAGGCCGACGAGGCGCGCACTGCGCTCGGCGCAGCGGAAGTTCTAGAGATTAACACTCTGATTGCCCAGGGAGTGCAAACCAACCTGACCGTGACAATCGATGCGGAGGTGACTGAATAATGAACCGAATGTGCCTGTTTTTAATCCTGTTCGCCGCCGCGGGACTCTCGTTTGGTTCCGAACAGACGGCAGCCGCCGTCACAAATGAAAATGCCGGACTCAGCGAAAGCCAGATTCAGGCAATGGAACATCGCCTTGAAACCATCACAGACCCGGCGGCCAGACTGTTTTTCAAGGCCAATATTGAACGGGCGAAAGGGGAGCCGGAACAGGCCCTTCAGACGCTGGCCAAGTTGATTGTGCACCATGCCCACAACGAAAAATGGATTGCAAGAAGCGAGTTAATGAGCGCGGAGCTCTATCTGGAATTGGGAATGATGGATGCTGCCGATGTGACCGCACGGCAGGTTCAGCAGCTTTATGCCGGAACGGATGTGGCGAAAAAAGCGGACGCGCTGCGGGCTGAAATAGAAAACTTGAAGGAAGGGATGGAGTCAAAATGAGGGAACGAATCATGAAAAAAAGTTTAGTTGCAGTC
>JAEIOF010000101.1 GCA_016342445.1 Verrucomicrobiota bacterium
GGAACTTTCATCAGCTTTTCGCCCGATCCGGAGATTTTTAAAACCTTCAAATTCCGCGAAGACCACATTAACCGGCGCCTCCGGTTCTATTCCTACCTCAACGCCGGACTGGTTCTCATTTTCAACGGAAAAAAAGTGGTTTCGCAGGGCGGACTATTGGACCTCATCAGTGACGAAAGCGAATTCGAAAAAGTCTATCCGCCGTTTCACCACCGCGACAAAATGCTCGAATTCGCCTTCACGCACACCAACCGCTTCAGCGAAGATTACTACTCCTTCGTCAACGGGCAGTATACCAGTGATGGCGGAACTCATCTGAGCGCATTCCGCGAAGGGCTTCTGAAGGGAATTAACGAATACGCCAACGGAAAATTCGATGGCGACGACGTGCGCGAAGGCGTGCTCGCCGCAGTGGCTATTCGCCTCAAAGAACCGGTTTTTGAATCGCAGACCAAAAACAAACTTGGCAACACCGAGATCCGTTCCGATGTCGTGGCTAATGTGAAAAAGGCTGTGGTGGAACTGCTTCATCGCAACAAGCCGGCCGCCGAAAAACTGCTCGAAAAAATCAGAGAGAGCCAGAAGCTCCGCAAAGAGCTCAATTCGGTCAAAAAACTGGCCCGTGAACGCTCCAAGGCGGTTTCCATTCGCGTCCCTCAGCTCAAGGATTGCAAGAAGCATTACAACAGCGCGAAGAATACGCACGAAGACACCATGATCTTCATCACCGAAGGGCAGTCCGCCGCCGGATCCATCGTCAGTTGTCGCGATGTCAACACGCAGGCCATTTACACCCTGAAGGGGAAACCCCTCAATGTTTGGGATCTCAAGCGCGACGCCATTTATAAAAACGTGGAAATTTACAATCTCATGCGCTCGCTGAACATCGAGGAGACCTCCGACGATCTGCGCTATAACCACGTCATTCTCGCCACCGACGCCGATGTCGACGGGTTACACATCCGCAATCTGATGATCACCTTCTTCCTCCGCTTTTTTGAACCGATGGTGCGCGACGGGCATCTTCAGATTCTGGAAACGCCGCTCTTCCGCGTGCGCAATAAAAAGGAGTCCATTTATTGCTACTCCGAAGCGGAGCGCGAAGCGGCCCTCAACAAACTTGGTCGAGGGGCCGAAATCACCCGCTTCAAAGGGCTTGGGGAAATTTCGCCTGGCGAGTTCAAGGCGTTTATCGGCAAAGAAATGCGTCTGACCGATGTGGTGATCGACGAGGATCACTCCATTCCGGAAGTGCTCACTTTCTACATGGGTAAAAACACGCAGGAACGCCGAACCTATATCATGGACAATCTGGTTGTGGACGAAGAAATATTATGAGCAAGGGCGAACAGGAAACGCTTTTCGGTGATGAATTACCGGAAGAAAAAATAGTGACCGACGAGGCTTCGGACGAGGTCGATTGCGAATCTTTGGATGCAGTCGTCCCGAGACACTTGAATCTCGAGGATGAACACGGCCCTCTCCGACGACTCGTCGATTTCAACTTCATGCAGTACGCCTCTTACGTCATCTGCGACCGCGCCATTCCCAATGTCGCTGACGGCCTCAAGCCGGTGCAGCGACGCATTATGCACTCCCTGCACGAGAAAGACGACGGACGCTTTATCAAAGTCGCCAACGTCGTCGGTCACACCATGCAGTACCACCCGCACGGCGACGCCTCCATCAACGATGCGCTGGTCTCTCTGACCAACCGCGGCGGCTATCTCATCGAAGGGCAGGGGAACTTCGGGAATATATTCACCGGCGACCGCGCGGCCGCCGGACGTTATATCGAATGCCGACTCACTCCGCTGGCCCGCGAGGAGCTCTTCAATAAAGAGCTGACCCGCTACATCTCCAGCTACGATGGCCGCAACAAGGAACCGGTCACGCTTCCGTGTAAACTTCCGCTGTTGCTCATGCTCGGGGCCGAAGGGATCGCCGTCGGTCTCTCCACTAAAATCCTGACCTATAATTTCATCGAGTTGCTTGAAGAACAGGTTGAAATCCTGCGCGAGAAAAAGCGAACCCCTCACAAAGCGAACCCGCTTCCCGACTTCCAGACCGGCGGCCTTATGGATGTCAGCGAATACCACAACGGCGTTGGCAAAGTGAAGATTCGGGCCAAGATCAAAGAGCGCGACGGACGCCTGATTATTACGGATTTGCCCTCCGGCCAGACCACCGAGTCATTGACGTCCTCCATCGAGGATGCGGTTCGAAAGAAAAAAGTGGCCGTGCGCGCCATCAACGACTTCACCGCTGAAAAAGTGGAGATCGAGCTCGTGCTCTCACAGGGTGCCAAGGCCTCGCAGGTGGAAAAAGCCCTCTACGCCTTTACCAACTGCGAAACGGCTCTTTCCAGCCGGATTGTTGTCATTCGTGACAGCCGGCCTGTCGAAATGACTGTCGATGAAATCCTGCACCTCAATACCGAACAGATGGTGATGGTTCTGGAAGGCGAGCTCAATCTGAAGCGCGACAAACTGCTCGATGCCTTTCATACAAAAACGCTCGTACAGATTTTTGTCGAAAACCGCATCTACAAAGAAATCGAGCAGTGCAAAACCGCCGACTCGGTTCGTTCCGCCATCAGCAAGGGACTCGAGCCATTTAAAAAGAGGCTCAAACGCGCCATCGTCCCTGAAGATATCGAAATGCTGCTCGGCATTCCGATCAAACGGATCTCCCTTTTCGATATCAACAAAAACAGAGCGGATCTCGATAAAATTCTTGAGGAACTCGTTGAGGTAGAGAAAAACCTGGCTGGACTCAATGGCTACGCCATTCGCTATGTCAAAAACCTCATTAAAAAATACAAGGATCGCTATCCTCGTTGCACACAGATCAAAACGTTCAAGGAAATCGAAGTCCGCGAACTGACCGCCAGCGAGCTCGACATCAAGCACGACACCGAAACCCAGTTCATCGGATCCGGCATTAAAGGCGAAACCCTCTTCCAGTGTTCTTCGCTCGACAAGCTCATCCTGGCTTGGGACGACGGCCGCTACCAGATGATGCCCCCGCCGGATAAATTCTTTGTCGACGGACACCTTCTTTATACTGCCGTATTCGATCGCGCCCGCGAAATGACCTGTGTCTACACCCACGAAAAGGCCACATATATCAAGCGCTTCACCTTTGGCGGAACCATCATGAACCGCGATTATCAGGTCGCGCCCGAGGGTTCAAAGATCATCCTGTTTCAGGAAGGTTGCCCCGACGAAATTTATTTGCGCTACCGCCCGGCCAAAAACCAGCGCATTCACCAGCAGTTCTTCCAGCTCAAAGATCTTGCGGTGAAGGGTGCCAAAGCCAAAGGAAACCGTCTCACCACCAAGTCGATTCAATATATCGACATCAAACCCGGCCGCTGGTGGCGCACCGACGAAGAAACCCCGCAGGGGGTGCTTCTTTAAGTTCCGAACCTCGGAAAAACCCCGTTCGGTTTTTCCAGACATTGGAACTTTTCGATTAATTTTTTCCAATGGTTGGAAAAAGAAAAGCGCTCTTCGGTGGAAGAGCGCTTTTTTCTTTCTGTATTTTCCAATGCCTGGAAAGCCAGTTGGGTGCAGACTCCGCCTGCTAGAACTGCCAGTTGGCGATCACCATCACCGGCACCATCTCTTTCTGGGAAACCACGTTCAAGAGACCGATCTGAAGACCTTCAAGGGTTTGGGTTTGATTGATCAGGCCAACCTGAAGTCCGCGGAAATGTCCGGTTCCGTTGTAGAGTCCAACCTGAACGCCGTGGGCATCTTCATAGGCGATATTCACCAGCCCGACCTGAATCCCGCCGATGCTGTCTGTGTAGTTATACAAACCGATCTGACCGCCCTTGGCATTGTAGCCAATGTTGATCAACCCCATCTGCAAACCGCCGAGCTCCTCGGCCTGGTTGTAGAGCCCGCCCTGCAGGCCGATGAAACTCCCGTGAACGATATTGATCGCGTTCGGAAGCATAATGACCGGAAGGCCTTGAATCCCGACCATGTCGCCGTTGACATGATTGATGAATCCGATATTGATTCCGCGGGTGTCCCCCTTGCAGAGGTTGACCACGCCGATCCCGACGCCGCGGAAGAGTTCGTCCGTCTGGTTGATCAAGCCGAGATCCAGACCCGTCATGTCGCGGTTCACACCGATAATATTGAGACGCAGGCCGGTTACATCGCGCTCATAGGGGACAAGTTGCAACGTGGGGTAGAGCGCAAGCTGGACGGGATAGGCACCGCCGTCATCATACACGATGTCATCCTGGGCAAAGGTGAATCCGGCTTGCAAAAGCAACAGTGTGGTGAGAAATGCGATCGTCTTCTTCATGATGAACTCCTGTTTTTCAATGCGTTTCAAACGCCTGTGCAAAACGTATCAGAATCTGCCCTGATGGCAAATGGATTCTCAGACGCACCTCGTTTGTGTTGATTCATGTGGATTAACGGGCAGTAAATGAGATAGAAAAGCGGGCCATGGAATCTGCATACAACATCCAAACCCTGGAAAAATTGATCCGCGATGCGCATCTGCGGAGGAAGTTTTGCACGGCCTACTTCAAAAAGGCTCTTCCACCTGAAGAATGCCCGGAGCGGGTCTCGGAATTTCCTCCGAATCTGGAAGTTGTTGAACGGCATGACTCCCAAACTGACGGCGCAACCAAGCTTGTTTTCCAAACCTTGGAAAATAAAAAGGGTGCAGGCTCAGCCTGCCGGGTGGAGGCCGTCATTCTGCGGATCGCGTCGGGCCGGACGAGTTTGTGCATCTCCTCGCAGGTCGGCTGCGCCGCCGACTGTCAGTTCTGCGCCACCGGTAAGCTCGGCTTTGTTCGCAACCTCACCTCTGATGAAATGCTCGATCAGGTATTGCTCGCCAAGCGGCTTTTGCGTGAGGAGGGGCGGACACTTCGCAACGTGGTGGTGATGGGAATGGGCGAGCCGCTTCATAACGAAGCCAACCTTTTCCAATGTTTGGAAATATTGCGCGATTCCCGCTTTTTTAATTTGTCCGAAAATCACCTCATGGTTTCCACCGTCGGGGTTCCCGACGCCATGGTACGCTTCGCCGAGCGCTTCCCGAGAATCCAGCTTGCACTCAGCCTGCACAGCGCCCGGCAGGAAATTCGTGAGCAACTCATGCCCGTCGCAAAGTTCCAAACCTTGGAAAAACTGAAGGCGGTTTTTCCAAACATTGGAAAAATGATGGTGGAATATCTGATGCTGAAGGGCATTAACGACGGGCCCGAAGACCTCGCCGCGCTGATTGAGTTTCTTCAAGGAACCAACGCACACATCAACCTGATTCAGTTCAATGCTCATCCCGGTGCAAAATATCAGCCGGTGACGATTGAAGAGCGTAAAGCTTTCGGCGATGCGTTGAAAGCGGCCGGGTTCAAGGTAACCCTGCGTTATTCTCTCGGCGACGACATCGCCGCCGCCTGCGGCCAGCTGGCCGGGAAATAGTTATTCCGACAGTGTTCCTTTGCTCGACGGCACAGCGTTGAGGGCGCGTTCGTCGGCGGTGCAGGCCATGCGCAAGGCGCGGGCGACAGATTTAAAGACCGCTTCGTGCGCATGATGCAGGTCATCGCCATATTTCTGGTCGATGTGCAGGTTCATCTTGGCGGTGTCGCAGAACGAGCGCCAGAAGTGTTCCAGAATGTCGGTGTCAAAGTCGCGGATCAGCTTTTTCTGGTTGGCGAATTTATAGACGAGATAGGGGCGTCCGCCGAGGTCGAGACAGGCTTCGGCACTGGCAAGCGCGTCGTCCATGGGGAGCACCCAGAAGCCGTAGCGGTTGATGCCGCGGCGTTCGCCGAGCGCGTCGTTAAAGGCCTGGCCGAGAGCGAGCGCCACATCTTCGACGAGGTGGTGGTAATCGACTTCGATGTCGCCGGTGGCTTTGATGTCCATGTCGATCAGTGAGTGCTTGGAGAGCAGATCGAGCATGTGGTTGAAAAACGGGACGCCCGTCTCGATGGAGTAGACGCCGGTTCCGTCGAGGTTGATCGACAGCTTGATGTCGGTTTCGCCGGTTTTCCGTTCAATCGTTGCTTTGCGTGCGTCCATGGCATTTCCTTGTTTTGAGTAGGTTGGTTTATAAATGAGTTCCTTCGTCAGGGCAAGCTCTCAGCTTTTGGGGTGGGCGCAAGAGTTCGCCTTGCTTTTGCGGAGGCTTGATTTATCCGGGGAAGTCGGCATTCTCTCGGTTTTCAAAAACAAAAGGAGATTCTTATGGCACAGGCAGCAGCACGGCACATTCTCGTAAGTACGGAAGAAAAGTGTAACGAATTGAAACAGCAGATCATCAACGGCGCGGATTTCGCGGAGTTGGCAAAAACGAACTCATCCTGCCCGTCCGGCAAGCAGGGCGGCGCACTCGGCACCTTCGGCCCCGGCCAGATGGTTCGTGAGTTTGACGAAGTGGTTTTCAGCGCACCGGTTGGTGAAGTGCAGGGCCCGGTTAAAACCCAGTTCGGCTATCACTTGGTTGAAGTGACGATGCGGAACGATTAACGCTTCGCGGTTAAAAGTCCAATGTCTGAAGGTCGAAAGTCGGGAAGCTGACTTTCGACCTTTGACTTTTTGACCTTAGACTACCCCCCGGAGCGTTTGACGGTGTAGCCACGGGCGGTTAGCTCTGCCACCAGCAGGTCGCGCTGGTCGCCCTGAATTTCGATGACGCCGTTTTTGACGGTTCCGCCGGTGCCGCATTTCTGCTTTAGCTCCTTGGCGATCTGCTTCAGCCCCTCCGGGTGGGAGGGGATGCCGGTAATGACTGTTACGCCCGCGCCCTTGCGGCCTTTGGTTTCGCGCCCGACGCGCACAAC
>JAEIOF010000102.1 GCA_016342445.1 Verrucomicrobiota bacterium
GGCGGATGCTGCCGAAGGCAATTTTATTTAATATTTTTCCCCGCCGTCAAGGCGGTATTTTTTCATTCAGCCAACGTTTAATAGACGAACTTCGTAATTTCACCGTTTAAAGGTTGCCATGCTAATGCCCGTCATGATCCACGTCAATTTAAAGCATTGTAAATGCTGGCAAGCAAATGTAAGTGAAATCCGGTTTTGAGGTGTTATACGAAGTTCGCATATCCGCTTCATTCAATATGAAAAGGATCCGTTTTTGAGAGGATTTGCTTCGCTTTACCCCTTTAATGGGATGTTATGCGAAGTTCGTATATGCAGGTATTAAGGAGGGTTCGTTATGCAATACATTGACCTGCAGCCATTTGCAGACTTCATTCGTCAGGGCAGTTTGGTGGATGAGCGACACGCTCCTTCTGCATTAACCGGGTGGTGAGGTTTGCCTCTCAGCTTCGCTTCGTTGCTTTCCGTTTGGAAAGCCTCTGCTTTCGGCGGCTGCGATCCGAATTTGATCGGGAATCTCTGTCCGAGCAGGGCTTGCTCAATGCTTTTTCGATCAACTGGCGCGGGAGGTCTCCATTCAAGACTGGCATCCTCGACACGCGCTGAGTTTTCCAGTCTTTGGAAAAAAGCAGACCGGCCGGCATGGCCGGGTTCCAATCATTGGAAAATATCCGCGTTGATTTGCGTCCGTTTGTCGAAGCCCCCGATCCTGCGTGGCGGTCAAAATCTCTCTGTTCGCTTGCGTGAAACGTTTGTGTCCGGCATGATTTTGCCCGTTTTTGAGGAGAATTTTATGAAAACAATGGACGCGATTATGACACGCCGGAGTATCCGCGCGTTTGAAAACACGCCGGTGAGCGAGGAACAGATCAAGACCCTGCTCGAAGCGGCGATGAACGCGCCGAGCGCGGGCGACGGACGTCCGTGGCGTTTTGTGGTGACGACGGATCGCGCGAAGCTCGACGCGCTGGCCGATGCGGTGGACGAGGGCAACGCGATGTTCAAGCAGGCGCAGGCCGCCATTTTGATCTGTCTCGACGAGTCGCTTGAAGGCTTTAAAGGCTTCGGCCCGCAGGACTGCTCCTGCGCGGCGCAGAATTTGCAGCTGGCCGCCCACGAACTGGGGCTGGGTACCGTCTGGATCGCAATCATCAATGTGCCGCCGCGCGTGGCGGGTTGCCGCAAGGTGCTGGGCGTTTCGGAGAATCTCATTCCGTTCGCGCTTTTCCCGCTCGGCGTTCCCGGCGAGCAGCTTGAGCCGGAATTCCGCTACGACGAGTCGCGCGTCCAGAGAGTGTAGAGAATTTATATTTAAGGATTTATCATGAGCTTAGCCAAAACCTATCCAATCCACTGCCCGCAGTGCGGCCATCCGCAGAATGTGGATCTGTACGACTCCATCAATGTGGCGCAGGAGCCGGCGCTGAGGACTGCGCTGCTCGAAAACCGCCTCAACCGGGTTCAGTGCGAGGCGTGCGAGGCGAACTTTCGGGTGGATAAGCCGGTGCTCTATCACGATGCCGACCGCAACATTCTGATCCATTGGATGCCCGACAACGCCTGCTCGCGCGAGGACATCCTCGACGAGTTCGATTCCGCGATGGAAGAGCTTCGCGCCGCGCTGCCGGACGATATGGAGCCGCCGCGCGTGCGGCTGGTTTTCGATCGGGTCGAGCTGGTCGAGCTGATGTTTATGATTGAGGCGGGCATGGAGGAGCGGGTGGTGGAATATATTAAATACACCATTCACATGCAGAATATGAGCCGCCTGCCGCCCGCCACGAAGCAGTTGCTTCTCAATGTGCAGGACTCCACCGCGGAAGAGCTTCTTTTCGCGGTGCGCAATGTGGAAACCTCGGAGCTGGAAGAGGTACTGCGCTATCCGCGCGATTCGTATCGCAAGGTGCGCGATCTCTACCGTCAGAACCCCGATGAGTTGATGGAGTTGTTTCCCGGCCCCTACATCAGCGCCCGCGCGGCATTGATGGAAGAAGAAGCGGGTGAGGAAATTCCGAACGATGACGCTGAATGATGAGCGGGATGTTATTCGTCGCTCATCATTGATAACGCCTCGTTACTTGTCGAGCTGTTCCAGCGCGCCGGCGGCCTGACCTGCCCACTGGGAGTCGGGGCTTTCGGTTAAGAAATCTTCGAGCGCAATACGCGCCTCTTCCGGACGGCCTGCCTGTTCAAGGGCGCGGGCCATCTCGAGGGTGGCAAGCGGCTGAAGATAGTGATCGCCCTGCGCTTGGATGAAGTCTGCGAACTGTTCGGCGGCACCGTTGAAATCGCCGTCTGCGGCGGTGCAGCTGGCCAGTCCGAATTCGGCGATCGGACGCAGATCGTGATTTTTGTATTTCTTCAAAAAGCGCTCATATTGGGCGCGCGCCTGAAAAAAGTCGCCCTCGTTGAAATAGGTTCTGGCCAGGCCAAGCAGGGCAACCGGCGCGGCGGGGGTGGACTTGTAGCGATCCACCACCTCTTCGAGCTGCTGCGGGGATTGCGCGGAAACCAGCAGTGTTTCGGCCTGTGTCATTTTGTCGGCTTGCCGGCGGGAGAGTTCCCGGGAGGCGAGAATTGCGACCGTTGCCGCCAGAACACCGATCCCGATCATCGATCCGTAGTGTTTTAGAAAATCCAGAACCTGTTTGACCTCGTGCTGTTCAAGCTCTTGGTGTTTGGGATCGTGTTTCGGGTTTTGGTCTTTATCCATCATGGTTAAACTCCTGCGTTAAAGGGGACTACTTTAGCTGTTCGGGCTCAGGATTCAAGAGCGTACAGGGCTAGAATCGGCTCGGCGGTCTCTTCGGCGGTCAGTCCATCGGTATCGATCCCGTGGGCAATGGCATCGTAAAACGGACTGCGGGTTTCGAGGATTGATGCAATTTGAGTTTTCTTGTCACCCGCCAGCAGCGGGCGCGACGCGTCTTTTTCCAACCGTTGGAAAACCATTTCCGGCGAAGCCTTCAGGCAGACCACTAGTCCCGTTTTTTCGAAATCGGCGATGTTGTCGGGATTGAGCACAATGCCGCCGCCGGTCGAAATAATCAGGCCGTCGCGCTGAGCGAGCTCTTGAACCAGTTCGCGCTCCATCGCGCGGAAGGCGGGCTCGCCGTCGGTTGCGAAAATCTCGGGGATGGTTTTCCCCTGCCGCGCCTCAATGAGGGAGTCCATATCCACCAGTTCCAGGCCGGTTCGTTCGGCCAGCACGCGACCGGTCACCGTTTTGCCGGTTCCCATGAACCCGACCAGAATGATATTTTTCTTTGCCATTCTCTTCTCCAATAAAAAACGCCCCGACGAATCGGAGCGTTATACAGAACATCAGGCTGTGCTGAACAGCTTAGGCGCTGAGTTTATTCGGGCACCGCAGTGCTTCACGAATGTCCTGCGTGTTCATCGTGCGAAGTTTATCCTCTGAAACCCCGAGGGCCAGCAGACGTTTCTTCTGTTGCGTAATGCGATAGCGTTTCGCTCCCGGGCTTTTGATCGGGCGACGAAGCGGTTTTTTGCGCATGGCTCTGCGAATTCTCATGGTTTTCTCCAAACTCTTAGTGGGTCGTTAAATCGAGCGACGTAACCTACCGATGCGGGTTGTCTCTGGCAACCATTAAAAACGGATAATTCACGGGTTCCCATTTCGCAGTTCCTGTCCTATTCTGCAATCCGTGAACCGAGAACTGAAACCAAAGGATTCCCCATGGCCCGTATAAAGCTCGAATTGCCCGAAATTTTCCTGTTTAGCACCGAAATCACCGTGCGCATCACCGACCTCAACTATGGCGGACACCTTGGCAATGCCGACACCCTCGTCCTTATTCACGAAGCCCGCGTCCGCTTCCTCCGCTCTTTTGGCTACAGCGAAACCGACGTCGAAGGCTACGGCACCATCATGATCGACGCCGTCATCCAGTTCAAATCGCAGGCCTTCGCGGGCGATGTGCTCGTGATTGAAGTGGCCGCCGCCGACTTCTCCCGCCTCGGATGCGATTTCTACTACCGCCTCACCAACAAAGAGACCGGCGCGGTTGTCGCCACCGCAAAAACCGGCGTCGCCGTTTTCGACTACGCCAACCAGAAGCGCGTCTCTCCGCCCGTCGCTTTCGTCAGAAAACTTCAGGGATAGGCGCTGCGGCGCACAGGCGGTTGGCTCAACGTTCCAGACATTGGAAAAACCGGAGCGAAAAGTTCCAATCCCTGGAAAAACAAGCCGGAGGTTGCCGCTCCCCTGAACCCCGCGGTTTACCCGTTATTCTCCTGCCGCTTTGACTGGCCGTTACCAAACGGCTTGAAACGGATGATCATCACCGGCAGCAGCGTGAGGGCGGCCAGTAGCGCCATGGCGATGGCCAGCCCGGTGAAGAGGCCGAACAGCACGGTGGGAATGAAGTTGCTGAAGGCCAGAATCGAAAACCCGACCACAATGGTGAACGAGGTGTAGTACAGCGCGCGGCCGATGCTGCTGTGGCAGCGGTGCATGGTGGCGATGTAGTCGCCGTCCACCTCGAACTCCCGCCGGAAGCGGTGGAGATAGTGGATCGTGTTATCCACGGCAATCCCGATGCTGATGGCGACGATGGTGATGGTCATCATGTCCAGCGGGATGTCGAGCAATCCCATGACACCCAGCACGGTCAGTGAAGCAATAAGGTTCGGGACAATCGCAATCAGCGACACCTTCACCGACTGGAAGAGAACGAGGAACATGAGCATGATGGCGAGCACGGTGATCCCGATGGTCTGGAACTGCGACTCAAACAGGCTTTGGAGCATGTTGTTGTAGAGTACCATCACGCCCGTGAGGTGGATTTGCTCCGGTCGATCACCCAGTTCCGCGCCCAGATCCCGCTTGATGTCGCGCAGTAATTGATCGCGCCGCAGGTCTTTCAGGGAATCTTCTATGCGCACCGAAACGCGGGCCTGATTGTCTTCAACGGAAACGTAGGGGCTGAGCACGATGTCGCGGAAGTCTTCCGGCAATTCGTTGAACAGCAGGATGGTGCCCAGCCCGTCCAGCGTTTCGCCGCCGTTGAGCCATTGGGCGAACTCCATCACCGTGTGCAGGGAAAGCACCTTGCCCACCTCGGGGCGCGCATCCAGATAGCGGTGCACCTCGCCGATGCAGTCCAGCTTGTCGGGGGTGTACCAGTATTTTTCATGGTTTGCATCCGTCTCAAACTCATCGAACTCGTCAAAGAAATCCGCATCCGCCGGCTCCCCGGCCGCGGCAATGGAGGGGGCTTCGTTGCCGCCGAAGTCGACGATGATTTCGAGCGGGGTAGTGCCGCCCAGATTGCGGTCGATGAACTGCATTCCTTTGGAGATTTCCGTGTTCCGGCGGAAATAGTTGATGAAGCTGTTTTCGACTTTCAGATTGAGCGTTCCCACCACAGTCAGAGCGACCACGGCAATGCTGATTAGGCCGATCAGCCGCGCGTGGTTCTGAGTGAAGGACGCCATCATTCGTGTGAAGCGCGTCCCGAAGGGTTTGTGCCGCACCGGCGGCAGACGGGGCAGTAGCGCCAGAGAGGCCGGCATGACGATAAAGGTCACCAGCAGCGACACCGTCAGTCCGGCCGCCATCATCCAGCCGAAGTTGATCACGGGCAGGATGTCGCAGAAGACCAGCGAGGAAAATCCGGCGATGGTGGTGGTCGTGGTGTAGAGGCAGGGCCGGGCAATCGTGCGGACGGTTTCGGCAATCAGGGCATGTTTGTCGCGCGCCGGATGATTGGCGAGCAGCTCGGTGTAGCGAACCGCAATGTGGATGGCCAGTGCCATGGTCACAATCATCTGCAGCGAAATGAAGTTGGAGGAGACGACGGTGACCTCCCAGCGGAAAATTCCCAGCAGCCCCATCATGACGGTTACGGAAAGCAGGCAGCAGAGCATGGGTAGCAGCACCCATCGAACTTGCCGGAAAATGCACCCGAGCGTCAGCAGCAGGAACAGCAGGATGCCGATGCCGAAAATCTTCAGGTCGCTGCGGATGAAGGTGAGCATGTCGTCAGCGATCATCGGGATTCCGCCCAGATAGTGAGTGCCCTCCGGCTGGTACCGGCTGAGAATGCTGCGGATCTCGGCAATGGTGCCTTTTCGCTGCCGGTCGGCCCGGTTCTTGCCCGTGCGGTACGCCGCCTCGGTCTCCCGCTGTTGCAACCGCTCGGCGCGGCTCAGCGAGCCCGCCCGTGCCGCATCCTTCCAGTGCGCCCGCTCGTCCGCCAGACCCTGAAGCGTTTCATCGGGCCTGAACGTCACCAGCAGTGAAGTGGACTTCAAATCCTCGCTGACCAGATATTTTTTAAACAGCGGGCTTTCATCAAATTCCTGTTCCGCCAGCGCCAGATCCACCTCCGGAGAGCCGAGATGTTTGATGTTGTTTTTGATCTCGCTGAGCGGAACGGGCGGATTGCGCAGCAGCGGCACATCCAGAATGGAGACCACGGAATCGACCTGTTCCACCAGCTCCAGCTCGCCGCTCAGGCGCTGCAGATGGTCCAGAGAGGATTTTGTGAACAGGCTCCCGCCGGACGGGGTGAACGTGACCAGCACGAACTCGGAGGTCCCGTACCGCGCCTCGATTTCTTCGAGATAGAGAAGGTCCGGATCGTTCTCCAGAATCAGCGAGTCGGCGGAGGCGTCCAGCCGGAAGTTCCGGATGCCGAGGCCGAACGCCGCGAAGATCAGCGCGGAGGCGATCAGCACCTGCGCGGGATGGTGCAGAACAGTCCGGTCATACATGCGCAGCCCCCGGCGCATCGGTCGAAAGCGATCAGAATGATGATTCAGCGCCACAAATTCCGCCCGTCTCT
>JAEIOF010000103.1 GCA_016342445.1 Verrucomicrobiota bacterium
GCGAACCACCTGTTCAATCTCTTTATCCGTCACCCCGAAGCAGTGGCAGATCACTTCGCCTTCAATCTCTTTATTCCACTTCTTGCCGGTGCGGTAGTTATAAATCGCGGCTTCAAGCGCCTCGCGACCCATCACCGAACAATGCACCTTCTGTTTCGGAAGCCCGCCGAGATAGTCGGCGATATCCTTGTTGGTGATTTTTTCCGCTTCCTCGAGCGTCTTGCCGAGAATCATGTCGGTCAGCGCCGAAGAGGATGCAATCGCACTGGCACAGCCGAAGGTCTGAAATTTGGCTTCGGCAATCCGGCCCTCAGCATCGAGTTTGAAGGTCAACTTCAGCGCATCGCCGCAGGCCAGCGAGCCGACTTCGCCCGTGCCGTCCGGATTCTCAATTTTCCCCACATTGTGAGGGTTGCGAAAATGCTCATTTACCTTGTCTGTATAGTCCCACATCATTTTTCTCCTAAAAGGTGAGTATCGTAATCGGCTTTAGCGCTTTTCGTCAACTGATTTCAAGCATTCGCTCAATGCACCCGACCGCGCGCGCGGCGATATTGGCCGGAACCGTCACCCGCTGCTTCATATCCTGAAGCGACCAAAGGATCTTCTCGACCGTGATTTTTTTCATATTCGGACAGACTGCGCGATCCGGATTGACCGGGTAAAACCGCTTGCCGGGGTTTTCCGTCCGCAAGCGGTAGTTAATGCCCAGCTCGGTCGCGATGATGAATTCCCGGTTTTCCGATGCCGTTGCAAAGTGACACATCTGCCCGGTCGACAGCAGTTCGTCGGCCAGATCGCGCACCGGCTTGTTACACTCCGGATGCGCCAGCACCAGCGCCCCCGGATATTGCGCCTTCATCGCCAGCACATCGATATCCCGGATGCGTTCGTGGGTCGGGCAAAAACCGTTATAGAGAATAAACTCCCGACCTAGTTTTTCGGCGACAAACGCACCGAGATTGCGGTCCGGCACAAAGATGATCTCCACATCGCCAAGCGACTCGCACACCTTCACGGCATTCGACGACGTACAGCAAATATCGCTCTCCGCCTTCACCTCCGCCGAGCTGTTCACATAGCAGACCACCTTTGCGCCGGGGTGCTGCGCCTTCAGCGCGCGGAGTTTGTCCGCCGTCACCATATCGGCCATCGGACAACCCGCATTCGGATCAGGAATTAAAATTGTTTTATCGGGCGAGAGAATCGCAGCGGTCTCCGCCATAAAATGGACGCCGCAGAACACCACGACCTCCTCCCTCAGTTGCGCGGCCTTCCGGCTGAGTTCGAGCGAATCGCCCGTAAAATCAGCAATCGCCTGCACCTCGTCGACCTGATAGTTGTGCGCGATCACAATCGCCCCGCGCCGCACCTTCAGCTCTTGAATCTGTTCTTCCATTGATTTCATGCCGCGAAATATAGCCCGTTCTTCCAACCATTGGAAAACCTGAATGCGTTTTTTGTCGTGCCCACAAGGGGCACTTCTTTTCGGGAATGCAAAAAGTACTTTCGGAACACCCCAGGTCCAATCATTGGAAAACAGAGCCCGTATTCTTCCAATGGTTGGGAAATGAAAAACCGCCCTCCGGAACCGGAGAGCGGCTTAGGGCTGCGAGTGCCGGGACTTAGCCCTGCAGGGCCATCAGGAACTCGGCATTGCTCTTGGTCTTTTTGAGACGGTTGATGAGCAACTCCATTGCTTCAATGGCCGGCACATCCTTGAGCGCCTTGCGCAGCGTCCAGATTTTCGCCAGCTCATCTTTATGAAGCAGCAGTTCCTCTTTACGGGTTCCGCTCTTTTCAATGTTGATGGCCGGGAAGATGCGTTTGCCGACCAGATCGCGGTCGAGCGCCAGCTCCATATTTCCGGTTCCTTTGAACTCCTCAAAGATCACCTCGTCCATGCGGCTTCCGGTATCGACCAGCGCGGTGGAAATAATCGTCAAACTCCCTCCGAACTCGATGTTACGGGCCGCGCCGAAAAAGCGTTTCGGTTTGTGCAGGGCTTTGGCGTCCACCCCCCCGGAAAGAATCTTTCCGCTGTGCGGTTGAATCGTGTTATAGGCACGAGCCAGGCGGGTGATGCTGTCGAGAAGGATGATAACGTCTTCTCCGTTTTCAACACGGCGCTTGGCCATCTCGATCACAATTTCCGCAACCTGAACATGACGTTCAGGTTCTTCATCGAAGGTGGAAGCCAAGACCTCCGCCTTCGTATTGCGTTGCATATCGGTCACTTCTTCAGGACGCTCATCGATCAGCAGAATAATCAGCTTCGAATCGGGATTATTCACCGAAATGCTGTTGGCAATCTGCTGAAGCAGAACGGTTTTACCGGTTCGCGGCGGCGCGACAATCAGTCCGCGCTGCCCTTTCCCGATCGGCGTGGCCAGATCCATCACCCGCATCGAAATGCCTTCGGCGGTCGTTTCCAGCGGAAGACGTTCATCCGGGAAAAGCGGCGTCAGGTTTTCGAACGGAATCCGGTTGAGATTTTTCTCCGGCTTATCGTTGTTCACCTTGTCCACCGACATCAGCGCAAAGAAACGCTCTTTGGATTTCGGAGTGCGGATCGGCCCTTCGATCAGATCACCCGTACGCAGGCCGAACCGGCGGATTTGAGCCGGTGAAACATAAATGTCTTCCGGGTTGGCCAGGTAATTATTCTCGGAGGAGCGCAGAAAACCGAACTTGTCGGGCAGCGTTTCGAGCACACCGCGGGTGTAAGCCTCGTTACCCCACCAGATCTGTTTTTTTAGGATCTCAAAAATCAGGTCGTGTTTGCCCAGACCGGCCGGATCTTCAATCAAATACTGCTCCGCCAACTCTTTAAGCGCCGGAATATCGGTCACCTGAAGTTCAAAGAGGTTGAGTTTTGGCATTTCTTTGGCGTTCGGATCGGGCGCCATCTCGCGAGAGTCTCCGCCGCCGCCGCCGGTATTACCGCCGGCGTTCGGATTGTTGCCGCGCCGGTTGTTATTGTTCCGTCCCCGGTTGCTGTTCGGATTGTTGTTCGGGTTATTATTCGGGTTGTTGCGCCGATTGTTATTGCCACCTTGATTGTTATGGCCGCCTTGATTGCGCGAGGCACGTTCGCCCGCTCTGTAATCTTCGCGGGGCATCGGTGCCTCCCTAAGTACGGGTTCGTCGTGTGGACGAGGCCTTTCCTGCGGCTCAGGATTGATTTGTGGCGCAGGGTTGATTTGCGGCTCCGGTTTGTCCTGCGGCTCCGGTTTGTCCTGCGGCTTGGCCCGGGGTTTGGCACGGGGTTTGGGCTTGGGCTTGGGCTTATCCTGCGGCATGGATTCGTCTGACATCATTTCTTCACTCATCATTTATTCCTCTCGTTCCGGATGCGTTCCAGCAGGGTTTGAACCTGCCTGTGCAACGCCTCCAACGATCCGTTGTTTTCTATACTAAAATCTGCCCGTTCTTTTTTCTCGGTCAGCGGCATTTGGGCCTTAATCCGCTTACGGGCTTCTTCTTCACTCAAACCTCGTTTTTCCAACCGTTGGAAAACCACCTTTTCGTCCGCGGCCACACAAACCACCGCGTCCCATCCCTGCGTCCAGTCCACCTCAAACAGAAGCGGAACCAGCACAGCGGCGTCCCGGCCTGCGGTGCGGCGCTCAGCGATCCACTCGCCCGCCTTCTGAATCACCGCTGGATGAACCAACCCGTTTAGCGCTGCACGGGCCGTTGGATCGGCGAAAATAATTTGTCCTAGTTTTGCGCGGTCAATTTCGCCATCCGAACCTAAAATCGATTTTCCAAACCGCTCAACCACCTGATCAAAAACCGGCGAACCGGCTTCCATCACCTGATGAGCCAGCGGATCGGTGTCCAGCACATCGAATCCCGCCTCGACGAGAATCCGGCCGCTCTCTGTTTTTCCGCAGGCAATTCCGCCGGTAATGCCCAAAACGATCGGTTGATACGATGTCATAAAATGGGAGCCGACGCGCGCGATGGATAAAAAGAAGCTGTTCCGTGAAAAGAGGTTGGGGAAAGGCGCGTCGGAATGTGCACGAATAGTCTGTTTCTATCGGCTTTTTGTCAACTCTGTTTCGCTCCAAGAATCCGAAAACGCCTGACTCAAGTTGATTCGATTTCCCAACCACTCGAAAATCACGTTATTTCTCTTCCGTCTGCGCTTTCATTCTGCTTCTTCGCAGTAGCCACGCGCCCACCCCGCCGATGCCGAACAATAATACGGTCGAGGGCTCGGGAATCATTGCAACGCGAAATCCGCCACTGTTGTACTCGTCAGATGGAGCCCCCCCTCCCCGAACCAACGAACGAAGGCCAAGCTTGCTACTTCCATTAAACCCGCCGCGCAACACCTGTTCTGATGCATCAAAAGAACTCTCTGTCCATTCCACAACATTGCCCATCATGTCATAGGTTCCGTTCTGCTCCTGTGCGCCATAGCCAACTGGCCAGGCATCGCCACCATACGCATAGTCCTCACCGTTATAATAATTCCATCCATTAGCGGTTCCCCATATGGGCGCCGTGTCGGTTCCATTGGCATAAAGCGACCATTGATCAGCAGGGTCATTTCTCCAGTAGGCCGCTTTGTACCATTCGTCCTCAGTCGGCAGAACGCAAACTGTTCCATAGATGGCGATTGCTGACGCACGGTCAATGCCCGTGAACGAACTGCCGCTGTGCGTGTAGGCTCCGAGATAAGCATTGCCGCTGGTCAGCCAGTTGCAATACTTTGCTGCTTCGTACCAACTGACATATTCCGCCGGAGCGTTTGGACTATCAGAACTGTAGGTTCCGACGTTGGGGTCGGCGGCAACCGCCGCGCCGAATTCTGTGCCGGTTACTTCATAACGACTGATCCGATACGAATAATTCACATATCCGTATCCCGTTGCCGGGTCAGCCGCAATACCAGCTCCGCCAATCGTCACAAAATCAGCATCCGATATGCCGCTGATAAGCGTCAACAGAACCCCGATCTTTAATATTTTATTCATGCGTCAGTTCGTTGTTTTTACGTTTATTGCGACGAAGAAGAAAAGCCCCGGCTCCACCAATACCAAAAAGCAACACGGTTGAAGGCTCAGGAACTGCAACAACACGGACCCCGACATTCCTGTAGAGCTCATCAGAAGGATTGCCGCGACCCTGTGTCAGTGAAGAGACACCTAATGAGCTGTCAGCAAACGAACCTCCACGGAGCACGCGACGCGATGCGTCATAAACACTCTCCGTCCACTCCGAAACATTACCCATCATGTCATACGTCCCGTTTTGCTCTTGAACACCATAGCCGACACCCCATGCGTCTCCACCATAGGCATAGTCCTCACCATTGTAATAGTTCCACCCGCTGGTCGTTCCCCATGTCGGAGTCGTGTCGGTTCCATTGGCGTAGAGCGACCATTGGTCGACGGGGTCATCCCGCCAGTAGGCCGCCTTGTACCACTCATCTTCGGTCGGCAAAACGTACACTGTTCCGTACGTCGAAATTGCCCCGGCGCGATCAATCCCCGCAAAGGTTCCACCGCCATGTGTGTATGCTCCAAGATAGGCGTTGCCACTGGTCAGCCAGTTGCAGTATTTCACGGCCTCATACCAGCTCACATAAAATACAGGCGTGTTTGCACCATCCGAACCGTATGTGCCAACGTTAGGGTCGGCGGCAACCGCCGCACCAAACTCCATGCCTGTCACTTCATACCGGCTTATTTGATAAGTGTAGTTCACACTGCCGTAACTGGTCGCGCTGTCCGCCGCAACATCCGTGCCGCCGATGGTAACAAAGTCTGCATATGTTGAGGTGCTAGCCGCAACCAACACGAGGATCATTTTCAATAACATATTCATAACAGCTCTCCCGCTCTCGTACAAAAAAGCTTGTCCTTCAAAGTTTACCGTGCCGCCATGCTATGGAATCGACTGGTGCGTCCAGCAGGTCGGGGCCACATTTTTTCCATGTCTGGACAGATTGGTTGTCGCAAAGGACGTGTCGTAATAATAGTTGATGATAAAGGGCTGCCAATTGTCATCGCCAACCGGAGGATATCCGGCCACATCATGCTTCCACGTAAACGCTCTTAAAATCGCCTGATCTTCCCAGTTCCAGACATCGTACCCTGCGCGATTTAAAATGACACCTTGGAGAAGAGCTCCCTGCAGTGCTTCATAGACATAATTCTGATAAGGTGGCGGCCATGTAAACTCGGCTGGATCTCCATCGGGCTCTGTTGCCCTTCGCATCTCCTCGGGAAGCACCCCATCCACGCTGTGGCCTTGAATCGTGCCGTTCGTTGGATTAACCCCGACCGGGTTGTTGGTGCCCGCCTGCCACCAAAGCTCTCCAAAACTAAAACTGTTATAGCTGTTGGTGTCGCCAAGGTACCCTTTGAATACCTGTGCCGTATCAGCGAGATCATCCCAGTCCTGTAGATAGACCGCCACAGCGGCGCGACTGCCGCCTGCCATCGTTCCCCAGTTGTTGGGCCGTTGCTCATGACAGGTAATCAAACTCCGACCAGCGGTCATGATGTTGGTTCGCACGACCAGCAACCAATCGCGGAACTGCATCTCTTCAGCCCAGGGCAAACCGACCAGTTCGGCGGCAATCACAAAGGCACCGAGATTGCGGCCCAATGCAAGCGACTCTCCACCGGCCTCGGTGCCGATGGCATCCATGCAGGCATCAATCACATCAGTGCGGTATGATTCAATGCCAGTGCGGGCATAGACCAGAGCCTTAGCCATCGTATAGACATTGGCGTTGTTGTCC
>JAEIOF010000104.1 GCA_016342445.1 Verrucomicrobiota bacterium
GCGTGTCGTTTTGCTGGAAAAACTTCACCGTGTCGGGATTGAGTCCGGGCGCGAGGCCGAAGCTGACGCCGGTGTCGATGCACATCCTGGCCTGATCGGGTGTGACGACCGTGCCGGCACCCAGCAACATTTCGGGAAATTCTTTTTTGATGCGCGCCAATGCTTCAGGCGCGGCGGCGGTGCGGCAGGTTACCTCGATCACATCCATGCCGCCTTTGAGCAGCGCTTCGGCCAGCGGTTCCGCGTCGTTGGCGTTATCAATCACAATCACCGGAATCACCGGACGTTTCAAAAGTTCGTTCAACATTTGTTTTCTCCTTTAGCGGTCAACACGTGCGCCGGCACCGGCAACAATTTTCTTCACTTCTGCGAGCGACGCCATCGTGGTGTCGCCAGGGGTCGTCATGGCAAGCGCGCCGTGGGCCGCGCCATATTCAACCGCCAGCTGCGGATCACCCAGCTCCATCAGACCATAAATGAAGCCGGAGGCAAAACTGTCGCCGCCGCCGACGCGATCCATAATTTCGAGCTCCGGCCGGTGGATGGAGGTATAAAATTCACCGTCGCACCAGCACATGGCGCCCCAGTCGTTGACCGTGGCGGTTTTCACGCCGCGCATGGTGGTGGCGGTCGCTTTGAAGTTCGGGAATTCTTTGACCGCTTTAGCGATCATTTTCTTAAAGGAGTCCACTTCGAGTTCGGTCAGGTTGTGATCCGCCCCCTCAATTTCAAACCCGAGGCAGGCGGTGAAATCCTCTTCGTTGCCGATCATGACGTCGACGTATTTGGCGATTTCGCGGTTGATCTCCCGGCATTTCTCAAGTCCACCGAAGCCCTTCCAGAGCGAGGGGCGGTAGTTGAGATCGTAAGAGACGATGGTGCCGTATTTCTTTGCGGTTTTGGCCGCTTCAATGACGACTTCGCCGGTGGTTTCGGAGAGCGCGGCGAAAATGCCGCCGGTGTGGAACCAGCGCACGCCGAGTGTGCCGAAGATGTATTCCCAGTCGATATCACCCACTTTGAGCTGCGAGACGGCGGTGTTGCCGCGGTCGGAGCAGCCGACCGCGCCGCGAATACCGAAGCCGCGCTCGGTGAAGTTGATGCCGTTGCGAACGGTGCGGCCGATGCCGTCATAGTCCGTCCATTTGATGAGCGAGGTATCGACTCCGCCCTGCAGGATGAAGTCTTCCATCAGCAGGCCGACTTCGTTCTTGGCGAAGGCGGTGACGATGGCGGCGCGTTTGCCGAAGCAGCGGCGCAGTCCGCGGGCCACGTTGTATTCGCCGCCGCCCTCCCACGCCTGAAAATGGCGCGCCGTGCGGATGCGCCCTTCGCCGGGGTCGAGACGAAGCATCACTTCGCCCATTGAAAGGATGTCGTAACGGCACTCCGCCGCCGGTTTCAATATAATTGAATTCATGCAGCCCCCCTGAATAAAGATTATACGCCGGTGTAGGCGGAAAAACCGCCGTCGACCGGAACAATGACGCCCGTGACGAATTTTGCAGCCTCTGAAATCAGGTAGTGAATGGTTCCGTACACCTCTTCCTGTTCGCCGAAACGGCGGAACGGCGTTTTGCTGATCACCTGCTGGCCGCGCTCGGTGTACGAGCCGTCTTCGTTGATCAGTAGCGCACGGTTCTGGTTGCCGATGAAAAAGCCCGGGGCCAGCGCACAGACGCGAACCTGATCGCCGTACTTTATCGCCATTTCGGTTGCCATCCATTTGGTGAAGTTGTCGATCGCCGCTTTGGCATTGGAATAGCCGAGCACACGGGTCAGCGCCTGCGTGGCGGACATAGAGGAGAAGTTGATGACACAGCCGGACTTCTGGGCCTTGAACGCTTTAGCGAAAGTCAGGGTCGGCATGACCGTTCCTTTGAGATTCAAATCCAGCACCTTGCTGTAATCTTCGATCTTCAAATCGAATACGTCCTGATCGGGGCCGATGGTTGCACCGGGCATGTTGCCGCCCGCACCGTTGATCAATACGTCCACGCGACCGACATCTGTCATGATTTTTTCATAGACAGCATCGAGCGCCGCCTGATCCAGCACATTACAGGCATAGCCGCAGCACTTGTCCGAAATCTGCTTCGCTTCCGCGACCGTCTTATCGACTGATTCCTGATGCAGATCCAGATAGATCACATACGCCCCCTGCTCCTGCAAATACTTCGCCGTTCCGCCAGCCAGCACACCCGCCGCGCCGGTTACTGCGATCACTTTGTCCGTCAGTTCAAAAAGATTCTTCATAATTGCCCCCGATTGTTTCTCAATTGTTTGAGATAACGGTTGTTTGCATATTTCGCAAGTGAAAACTTGCTTTTTATTTGCCGACAAACCACTGTCTCAAACAATTGAGGAAAAAATATGGCTTCCAGTCAAAAGCAGATCGCAGAAAAGTTGGGCGTATCGATTGCGCTGGTATCCCGCGTCCTGTCCGGGAAAGCAGCGGAGATCGGTATTGCAGCGGACACCATTGAGCGGGTCCTGAAGGCCGCCGAAGAAATGGGTTACGTCCCCAGCGCCGCCGCCCTGTCTCTCAAAGGAAAATCAACCCGCACAATCGGGGTGGCGGTATACGACTTTAACGACCCCTTCTTCGGCGCACTCATTAAACAAATTCAGATCCAGGCTCATGAGCACAACTACTCCCTGGTTCTGGCCGGCTTTCTCAACCGCAACCCCGACGAGAAGGACCTGCAAGCACTTCATAAACACGCGCTCGACGGCCTTGTCGTGCTCGGTTCCGACACAAAAGCCGACTGGCTCAAAAACTTCGAGAACCTCCCTGTCGCTCGGATCGGACACGGCGCGGACGAGGAAAACAGCCTGAGGGTAACAGTGGACGAGAATGATGCCGCCCGACAACTCATCCGGCATCTGGCCGCAAGCGGACGCAAAAACCTGCTCTGTATTTCCGGCCCGCTACCCGCACACCGGCTGCGGCGGGCGGCAATGGGAAAAGCGGCGACCGCCGCCGGTCTTCATCTGACGGCCGTGGCCTCTGCAGAGAAAGATTCTTTCACTGCCGGCATTCGGGTCGCGCATCAACTATTAGAGTCAGCATCCAGACCAGACGCACTGATTTGCGCCACCGACCAGATTGCCATGGGAGCCCTGCACGCCCTGCACGACGTCAGCATAGCCGTACCCGAAAAAATTGCGGTCACCGGATTCGATGACATCCCGACCGCCGCGCAGTTCATTCCGCCAATCACCACCGTTCGTCAGCCGATCGAAGAGATGGTCCAGCAGGCCTTCCGCGCAGTGATTTATCCCGGGAAACCAAAAGAAATATCCCTTCCCGGAACGCTCATCTGCCGAACAACCGCCTGACTTTCGGATTGGTCAAACGGTTGAGAGCGTCATGCTCATAGATATGGTCGGGGTGACAGGATTGCGGAGGCCGTCGGCCTTGCCCCTGCGGGGCCCGCCGCGTCGAGCCGAACCGGCCTCGCAGGTTCTTCCCCAGACACAAAAAAACCGCCTTCCGGCGGTTTTATCTGGTCGGCCCGGCTGGATGGCAATGCGAACCTCTCCAAAAGCACTCTCCATCCAGTAAGGTATCGATCAGGATGGCAATGCGAACTTAGATTTTCACGCTCTCCGTTTTTTCATCAAGCTGACCCGCAACAGGTTACAGACAACTCATAGCAGAACCTGCTCAAAACCCCTCCATTTTCGCTTTTTGGAAAACCATCCAGCTCGGGCCACCTTGCTGGATGGCGATGCGAACTTAGTCCGGTTTTCGTCCCCAACCGCCGGAGCATCATTTCAAACCACTTGATCCGAATTTTTCCGACTTCAAATCCGGCTTTCGGGTAGCTGGAAACGCTGAGTTTCGGTAGTTTTACCAACTCTCTGCTTTTCCGAGGGGTACGGAAACATATCAGCGCGCGTAACATGTTGATTTTGAGAAAGATTTGATCAATGAGGTTCAAAGATATATGAGCGATTTTTTGAGGATGTTTCAGGTATTTGAGCAGCTTTTTGAGGCCAGATATCGTCGCAGATACGATGCTCGGCTTCAACTGCTGGCTTATCAAATTGAAATGTTGAGATCCCGTATTAATGCGGACCGGATTTACACCTGCCCGGAAGAAAGAGCGGAGCTTACTCGGCTTGGAGCAGAACTTGACCATGATATTGATGATGTACTGCTTGTGGTTAAACGGGGCACCTACCGTGGCTGGCTGAGACCGAAGGAAAATACCAAACCGAAGAAACCTGGCCGTCCAGGAACGCCTCAGGCGACTGTAAATCTGGTTATGCAGTTTGCTGTCGAAAACCTTACGTGGGGATATGAACGCATTCAGGGTGAACTGATGAAGTTGGGTATCCGTATCGGAGCTACGACAATCAGCGACATCCTCAAGCGGGCGGGACGCCACCCGATCCCTGAAAAAGGAAGCGGGAACCCTCCCGGCCAATGGAAGCAGGTTATTAGCTCTCACATGGATACGTTGGTGGCGACAGACTTTTTCACCAAGCCCGTCCTGACGTGGCGTGGATGGATTGACGCGTACGTGCTCGTATTTATTCACTTGGGAAGTCGCCGTGTTCTCATGAGCCCAGCAACATTTAATCCCACGGAGGATTGGGTTCTTCAACAGTCCCGTAATGCATCCATGCGGTTTGAGGATCTGGGCATTCGAATCAGGTACTTGATCCATGACCGGGATACCAAATACAGCCAGCGGTTTCGGGCATTTTGGAAAAGTGAGAATGTCAGATGTATTCGAACTCCGGTGCGCTCGCCTATGGCAAACGGATACTGCGAGTGCTTTATCGGCAAGATCAAGCGAGAATGCCTGAACCATTTTGTCTGCGTGAGCCTGGATCAGCTGGATTACATAAACCGTGAATGGTTGACGTACTACAACGAGCAGAGACCTCATCAAGGAACGGACATCGGAAATAAAGTTCTCCGTCCAGATTTTACGCCGACAACTGAAGGCGAAATTAAACGGGAACAGCGACTCGGCGGAGTCATTTCGTGGTATTACCGCGAGGCTGCCTAACTCCGTTCCTACCAGCACCCTTTCCATTTCACAGGAACGGCTGTTCCGCCACGCCCTGACTGCATAAATGCGCCTGTTTTTTGCTCAAACATCGATATTTTCCATCACTTCCGGGATTCTCCCGGACATCTTTTTCGGCAAAAACTGTCATTTCGCCCTTTATTTACAGGCAAACTCGCTCCCGATTAGTTTTCGCACCCACCAGCTAGAGCGTTTTTCTAACTCGTTGGCCATTTTCATCGACATGTTGATTCCAACGGTTTTGGTTCCTTTTCCTACTGGATTTGTTGTCATTTTTTTCTCCTATCTAAGTATTCTTTTTCTGATTACTTACAAATTGTTCGCCATTTTTTGAGCGCCGCCTGCCATGCGTCGGCATCCTGCGGTTGGTAGATGACAGATTCGTGCGAAAACGAGTTGCGGACAATTCCCCGGCCTTCGTCAAGAGATGCTATATCGCCCATGGCAAGCATCTGCATAAGGATGTTGCCGATGGCGGTGGCTTCAATTGGACCGGTGACAACCTCGCGCCCGACGGCATCAGCCGCGAACTGGCTAAGGGTTTTGTTCTGACAGCCCCCTCCGACAATTCGAAGGGTGTCGAACTGTTTCCCGCTGAGCTGCTCAAGTGTACCGTAGGTGTCGGCATACAGAAGCGCAAGGCCTTCGTAGGCCGTTCGAAGCAGCTGCCCGTGCGTCTCCGGACGGCCCTGCCCGCTCTGCTCGCAGGCATTCTGAATGCGAGACGACATATCGCCCGGAGCGACGAATCGATCATCGCCGGGGTTGATGAAGAACTCAAAGGGTGTAGACAGAAGAGCCATTTCCGCCATCTGAATATAATCATATTCGAAGCCCTGCTCCGCCCAGACGCGGCGCAGTTCCTGAATAATCCAGAGGCCGGAAAGATTTTTGAGAAAACGAATGGTATCGCACACGCCCACTTCGTTGGTGAAGTCGGCCGCCAGTGCCTGATCGTTAATGACCGGCTCGGACAACTCCGTTCCAAGCAGTGACCAGGTGCCAGAGCTTAAAAACGCACTCTGTTCGCCGGCCGTAACCGGCACAGCGGCAAAGGCGCTAGCGGTGTCGTGCCCGCCGACGGCTACAACCGGCAATCCGTCGACATCACCAATAACGGTTCCGGGATCAACCAGCTTTGGAAACAGATCGGTTCGAATGCCCACTTTTTCGAGCAGGTCAAAGGCCCAGTCTTTTGCGATCGGATTATAAAACTGCGAGGTGCTGGCGATGGTGCGCTCCGCCACTTTCTTTCCGGTCAGCCAATAGCTCAGCAGATCGGGAGAAAACAACATTTTGTCTGCTACCTGATACTGAACAGACCCTTCCAAAGTCATGGCCATGTACTGGTAGAGCGAGTTGAGCTCCATAAACTGAATGCCGGTCTGCCGAAAGACCTCTTCCTTCGAGACTTTCTCGAAGACCTTTTCGAACATGCCGCTGGTTCGACTATCGCGATAGTGAACCGGATTGCAAAGAAGCTTTCCATTGGCATCCAACAGGCCGGAATCAACTCCCCATGTATCGATCCCCATCGAAACGAGGTCGTTACCGTACTCCTTTTTGGCGAGAGCGATCCCATCCTGAATATTTCGGAACAGATGAACGAAGTCCCAAAGAAGCCTCCCATTGATTTCGGTCGGGCCATTCCAGAACCGATTAATCTCTTTGAGCGAAAGTGTTCCATTTTCGAACGTACCCACAATGGTGCGTCC
>JAEIOF010000105.1 GCA_016342445.1 Verrucomicrobiota bacterium
TCCAACCGCAGCCCCGTTCTTTACGAATCGTGAGCTGGTGGTGCTCTCCACCTGTGCGCCGTCTGCATCGCCGGACGTCAATTGGCGCTTCATCCGCGGACGGGCCATTGCGATAGCCTGTCCGAAGCTTGATCGCACGGAAGGCTATGTCGAGAAGCTGACAGAGATATTGAAGTCCAACGGGATCCCGAAAGTGATCATTGTCCGGATGGAAGTTCCCTGCTGCGGCGGACTCACCATGATGGTCAAAGAGGCGGCCCGTCAAAGCGGGCGCACGGATCTGATTGTTGAGGAAGCGACGATTGGCTTGAACGGCGACTTGATAAAAACAGAGGAGATTTAAGATGGAAGAACTAAAAGGCAAAGCGCTCAACCTGAAAACGCTGGTCGACTACTCGGACGGCGCGGTGGTCAGCCGCACGCTGCTCAAAAAAGAGACCGGCAACATCACGCTTTTCTCCTTCGATAAGGGGCAGGGGCTCAGCGAGCACACCTCGCCGTTCGACGCCGTCGTCGAGGTGGTCGAAGGCGAAGGGACGTTCATCATCGCGGGCGAACCGCAAACCGTGAAGGCCGGGGAGCTGATCATTATGCCCGCCAATATCCCGCACGATGTGCAGGCGGCCGAAGCACCGTTCAAAATGCTGTTGATAATGATTCGCTCGCAAAGTTGACTTTTCGGGTCGGGTATCTAGTCTGCTTGTTTGGAATGAGAGGAAATTATGAAAGTCGCCGTATTCAGCACCAAACCGTATGACCGTGAGTTTCTTGAACGCGCCAACCAAGCGTTCGGGCACGAGTTGGTCTTTTTTGAGCCAAGGCTGGCTAAGGAAACCCTGCCGCTCGTGCAGGGATTTAAGGCCATCTGTGTGTTTGTTAATGACCAACTGGATGCCTCGATGCTCATCGCTCTCAAAAAAGCGGGGGTGGAGCATATTGCCCTGCGTTGCGCCGGTTTTAACAACGTCGACCTGCCCAGCGCCGGCGAGCTCGGCCTGAGCCTCACCCGCGTTCCGGCCTACTCGCCGTACGCGGTTGCCGAACACGCCGTGGCCCTGATGCTTTCGCTGAACCGCAAAATCTACTGGGCGCACTCGCGCGTGCGCGACGGAAACTTCTCGCTCGACGGACTGCTCGGCTTCGACATGCACGGCAAAACCATCGGCATTGTCGGCACCGGAAAAATCGGCCAGACGCTGGCCTCTGCACTGCACGGCTTCGGGTGCAAACTGCTCGGCGTTGACCGCTATGAAAATGACCGCTGCAAAGAGCTCAGCATGCAATACGTCACCTTCGAAGAGCTGCTGGCGCAGTCCGATATCATCAGCCTGCATTGCCCGCTCACGCCCGAAACGCATCACATGATTGATAACGAATCGGTTGCCCGCATGAAGCGCGGCGTCATGCTCATCAACACCAGTCGCGGCGGTCTCATCGACACCAAAGCCGTCATCGATGGACTCAAAACCGGTAAAATCGGCTACATGGGCCTCGATGTGTATGAAGAGGAAGAGGAGCTGTTCTTTGAGGATAAGACCTTTGAAATGCGCCTCGACGATGAGTTCGCGCGGCTGACCACCTTCCCCAACGTCGTCATCACCGGACACCAGGCCTACTTCACCCGCGAGGCGCTCGAGCGCATCTCCGAAACCACGCTCTCCAATCTCGCCGAATTTGAAAAAGGCGGCGAGCTCACTAACCGGGTAACGGCATCGTAACGTTCAGCGTCACTCTGAGCGGGCGGCCTGTCCGGCATCGATATCTTGTGGTGGCACAATTGCCTTTTCCATATATGGAAACAAATACAGATCTGTGACGGTTTATCCGGCGATCTCCATGATCTGAGTTAGATGTAGTTCACGGGAAATTTGATATTTTCCAACCTTTGGAAAAGCCAACACACTGATGAAAATCTTGCTAAAATGGCTGTTTTGAATGAACATCCACGCATGTTTTTGTTTAAGAAAAAGTTCCATCTGGTGATTGTCTGCACGGCCAATCGCACACGTAGCGCCTACTTTGCGGGCTATCTGAAAAACTATTTGCGCAAGTATAGACCCGAGGCCCTCAAGCGTCTCAAAATCACCTCGGCCGGAACCAAGGCGGTGGACGGCGGACGCGTCAACGACGTGGTTGCCCTGATTGCGCGCAATAATGGATTCAACCTGCGCGAGCATAAGGCCGATCCGATTACGCCGGCGCTGATAAAAAAGGCCGATCTGATCCTCACGATGGAGCAGGTGCATAAAGATCACATTCTCAAGCGCTATCCCGAGTCGGAAGAAAAAGTGTTCCGGCTGATGGAGTACGGCTGGCAGGGCGAGGATACGGTCGGTTCGCTCGACGTGCCGGACCCCACCGGCCGAAATGCCGACGACTTTAAGGCCTTCATCGAGACGGCCCACGCCGAGGCCGACCGTTTGCTGCACGAACTGGTGCACCGGGAAATCATATGAATGGAAAATATAAAGTACTGATTCTCTCCGTTAGTGCGGGAACCGGTCACCTGCGCGCAGCGGAGGCTCTTGAAAAGGCTGCGCGCGCCAACCCGGAGGTCGGCGAGGTGCTCCACATCGACTCCCTGCGTCACACGAACAAAGTGTTTCGCCGTTTCTACGGAAAGTTCTATATCGATCTGGTCAAGAGCGCTCCGCTTCTGCTCGGTTGGTTTTATGATTCGCAGGATGAGCCGTGGAAGACCGAGAGAATGCGCCTGATGCTCGACCGGATGAATACCGGCCCGCTGGTGCGGAAGATCAAAAAGTTCAACCCGGATATCACCATTTGCACCCACTTCCTTCCGTCAGAAATTCTTTCGCACTTGATGAAGCGGGAGAAAATCGAAACCCGCCTGGCGATCACCGTCACCGACTATTACGTTCACGCGATGTGGCTTTCGCGCCGGATCCATAATTATTTTGTGGCGAATGAAGAGTCGAAGGTGCAGTTGGAGAATATCGGCTTCCCGCCGGAATGTATCACCGTCTCGGGCATTCCGATTGATCCGGTTTTTGCCGAGTCGCACGATCGGGCGGCGCTGCGAGCGAAACACGGCCTGCGCGGCGACGCCCCGGTTCTGCTGGTCTCCGCCGGCGCGCTTGGCGTCAGTTCGGCCGAGCGGATTGTTGAAGTGCTGTGCGACCTGACCGAACCGGTTCAGGTGGTTGTGGTTTGCGGAAAGAACGAGAAACTTCGCCAGACCGTAACTGAACAGCTCGACCGGCTTCCCTTTTCGTGCGCGCACCTGAGCTTCACGGTTCTCGGCTACACCCATGAAATTCACGACTGGATGAGGGCCTCTGATCTGTATATCGGGAAGCCCGGCGGCTTGACGACCGCCGAAGCCATGAGCTGCGGACTGCCGATGGTGATCTACCAGCCGATCCCCGGGCAGGAGGAGCGCAATAGCGACTATCTGCTCGAAAACGGTGCGGCGGTGAAGTGCAACCAGATCACCACCATGGCTTATAAGGTGGATCTGTTGCTGAAGAACCCGGAACGAATGGCAAAGATGCGCCTGCGTGCCAACGCACTGGGGCACCCCGATGCGGCGGCCGATGTCGTCCGGACGCTGATCGCAGATTACAACCGGGGCGGCGCCATCACCATCGGGGGTGAGCATCGCAGTGAAAAGGCCAGGGCAAAACTCCGGCAGATCGGCCGGAAGCTTTCATTCGCTAAGGACGATGCCCGATCGGCGTTCCCGGTCTGAGCCGCATGAAAATCACCGTGTGCGATCGAGGGTGCGGTATTGAATCGCTTCGGCGATGTGTGCGGTGCCGATGAGTTCCTCTCCGTCGAGATCCGCGATGGTGCGCGCCACTTTCAAAATGCGGTCGTAGGCCCGCGCGCTGAAGTTCATTTCCGACACCGCCGTTTTCAACAACTGTTTGGCGTCGTCGGACGGATGGCAGTATTTACGCGACTGCTTCGGTTGCATGTCCGCATTGCAGTGAACGTGCTTGTCCTTTTCGTAGCGGGCCTGCTGAATTTCCCGCGCGGCGATAATCCGTTTTCGGATCGCGGAGGACGGTTCGCCCTTTTCGAGTCCGGCCAGTTTCTGATAATCCACCGACGGCACTTCGATGTGAATGTCGATGCGGTCGAGCAGCGGGCCGGAAATCTTGTTCTGATAGTTTTGAATCTGGCGCGGCGATGAGGTCGAGCGCGGGTCGTCGGGGAAATAGCCGTCCGGCGTCGGATTCATCGCGGCCACCAGCATGAAGCGGCAGGGGAAGGTGACGCTGGCCGCCGCACGCGCAATCGTCACCTCTCCGTCTTCGAGCGGTTGGCGCAACACTTCGAGCACGTTGCGGTTGAACTCCGGCAACTCATCGAGAAAGAGTACCCCGTTGTGCGCCAGACTCACCGAGCCGGGCATGGGATGCGTCCCGCCGCCGAGCAGTCCGGCGTCCGAAACCGTGTGATGCGGCGAGTGGAACGGGCGCACGGCAATTAGCGATTCGTGTGCATCGAGCTTGCCTGCGATGCTGTGAATTTTGGTGGTCTCCAGCGCCTCCTCGAGCGTCATCGGCGGCAGGAGCGACGGGATGCGTTTCGCGAGCATCGTTTTGCCGGTTCCGGGCGAGCCGATCATCAGAATGTTGTGCCCGCCAGCCACGGCCACTTCGATGGCGCGCTTGGCATATTCCTGACCCTTCACATCTTCAAAGTCAGCGAGGGTTTTATTGTGTGCATTAAACGTTTCGGTCAGATCAACAACGTGCGGGTTCAGCGTCAGGGTCAGATTTAGAAAATCGGCCGCCTCGCGCAGATTCTTCATCGCAAAGACCTTGATGCCGGCCACGACCGCCGCCTCTGCGGCGTTTTCCGCCGGAACGATGATCGCCTTGCGGCCCGCGTCGCGCGCCGCAAGGGTGATCGGCAGAACGCCGCGCACTGGACGTATTGCGCCTGAGAGTGCCAGCTCGCCGATTACGCAGGCGCGGCTGAGAAGATCAGGTTTGATGTCGCCCTCCGCCGCCAGCATTCCGAGCGCAATCGGCAGGTCAAAACTCGGCCCCTCCTTTTTGATATTGGCCGGAGCGAGGTTGATGGTGACGCGCCCCTTGGGCGGCAGAAAGCCGGAATTGAGCAGGGCGGTATTGACGCGGTGTTCGCTTTCTTTCACCGCCGCGTCGGGCAGACCGACAATCAGAGTTTTCGGTTCACCGTGGCCGCTATTGACCTCGATCTCCACCGTGTAGGCATCCACTCCGTACACCGCTCCCGAAAACACTTTCGCCAGCATAAATCTTCCTTTAACTTCGTTGGTTGTTTCCGCGCATTGTGAGGGCTTTGACGGGCGGCGGCAAGGTCGTTTGGCGTATTTCAGCTTTTGTGGAATATCGTTTAATCACCACGATCGTGGTAATTAAACGATATTGAGGGAGGTGGATGCTGTTCGCTCAGAATGGGCTGGAATCAGAAGAATCCGTTATCTTTTTGCAGGAGGTGCGGGGGGATTTCGTTGATGAAGCGGGAGGGTTCTAAAAAGATGATGCCGCCATCGCGCTGGCGGCGCACCTCCGGCGAACACAGGAAGAGGTGATCTTCGGCGCGGGTGACGGCAACGTAGAAGAGCCGCCGCTCTTCGGAGTCGCCCGCCTCCTCGACGGATTTGGTGCCCGGGAACATCCCCTCGCACAGGAAGAGCACGAAGATCACTTTAAACTCGAGCCCCTTGGCCTGATGGATGGTGCTGAGTCGAATGCTGTCGGCGGGCATTGTTTCGGTCGTGGTATTGCCTTCGGCGTCGAGGTTGGAGAGCAGGGCGATTTCGCTGAGGAACGCCTCGGTGGTTTCGAATTTCGCGGTGAAGTCGATCAGTCCGTCGATGTCCTCGGCGCGGTATTTAAAGTTGTCGAAATTTTCGACCATAAACTCGTTGTAGAAGGCTTTGTTGAAGCGGTAGACGATTTCGCCGGGATCGGCGTCGAGATTTTCTGCGCGGTAGGCGAGGAAGACCGGTTCGACCTTTTTCCACTCCGCGCGCGCGGCGGCGGGCAGGGCCGCCTCAACCTGCATGCAGACCTCTTTGCGCTGAAGGTTCACCCGTCCGCCGAGCGCGCGGAAAATTTTGAGCGAGGTCTTTTTTCCAACCTTTGGAAAAAGCTCCAGCAATCGGGTGAAGGCCAGCTCGTCGCCGGGGTTGGCGAGAATGCGCAGGAGGGTGCAGACATCTTTGATGTGGGCCTGTTCAAAAAAGCGGACGCCGGAGGTGACGATGTAGGGCATGGACGCTCGCGCCAGCTCCATCTGCAGTTCCATGGCGTGGAAGTGGGCGCGGTAGAGAACGCACATGTCGGAGAAGGCGATGCCCTTGCGGTGCAGCTCCTGCGCTTTTTCGATGACATAGCGCGCCTGAGTGCCGCCGTCGCGCGGGGTGATTAGAACCGGCGGAGCCCCTTCGTCGCGAACGGCGTGCAGCGTTTTTTGGAACTGCTCCGGATTCCCGGCGATGGCCGCATTGGCGACTTCGAGGATTTCCGGGGTGCTGCGGTAGTTGATCTGGAGCTTGAACTCGCGGGTGCCGGGGTAGTGGCGTTCGAAGTTGAGAAAGTTGCGGAAGTC
>JAEIOF010000106.1 GCA_016342445.1 Verrucomicrobiota bacterium
AGAGCTGAGTAAAGGCCGGCACCGGATTGTAGGGATCGCGCGAGTTGATGAGTGTGTAGTCGAAGGGGAATTCCTCAATGACCGTTTCAACTTCTTTGGGCGTTCGCCGGGACGTAGTGACCCAGCGCTCGCAACCTTCGGTGAGCGCAAAGGCCTGTTCCAGTTGTCGTTTGAGCGCGGCGGCGTCGATCGTCGATATGGCATTCGGCCCGCCGATAATGAATCCGACGGCCGGCTTCTGCTGAACATGCTTCGTTTTAAACCCCTCCGCTTTTTCAACGAAGAAGGATGGGTCGGCGGCACAGAGGTTGAGCGGCAGTTCGATGACGTTGTCCTGCTTCGGCGGATGGTCGTAAGCCGGGCAGAGGATTTTTGTGAAGTCCAAACGATAGCCCTTCGGGTTCAGAACAGCGATGTTCGGGATGCCTAACTTCCGGGCCAGCACCTTGTTCGGATAGAAGGTGGTGGAGCCCGTCGACACGATTACTCCGAATTCTGAACTCTGAACGTCAAATACTGAACTCCGGAATATCTTGTCTGTGTAAATGCCGAGACGATCCAAAAGATAGGAGAGGGCTTTGGCCGGTTTCCATGGATAGGAAATGGTCACGGTTTCGAAATCAAGTTCCAGATGCTGACAGAAGGCGACGGATTGGTTTTCGTGGCCCGGTTTTCCATCTGTTAAAAGGAGTGCCTTCATCAGATTTTCCAGCGGTTATGCATCCAGAGCCATTGTTCGGGAGTTTCGCGAATCAGTTTTTCGAGGGAGGCTTGATGAATCTGGGTGAGTTCCTTGATCTGCTCATCCAACGGTTTTCCGTTGTCGATCCACTCAATCGGTTCGCCCGCGATGAGTTTATAGCGGCGAGGCGCGGTGCGAACCATGGCAAGGGGAACCACCAGCGGCTTCAGCTTGATCTGCAGGTAGGCTGAGGATTTGATAGCAACCGTCTCTTTGCCGAAAAATGTTACGGGCACACCTTCCTTGCGGTTGCTCTTGATATCGATCAGCAGGCCGACGTGTTCGCCCCGTTTCAGGGCTCTGGCCACATTGGGAAGGGCGCGGTGTTTATAGATGACGTGGTTCCCGAACGACTCGCGCATCGGCGTCACAATTCGGGCGTCAATCAGCTTGTTGCTGCCTTTACGGGCGACGACATTGCCCTGCCTGATGCTCTGCGTGCCGGTGTAGTGGCTCATCAGTTCGAAATTCCCCAAGTGCCCCGTAATGGCAAGAATCCCTTTGTCGCTGTTTCTTTCCAGCTCAAGCAACCGCGGCATTTCGCTACCGTCGACCATGGCAATCAGTTGCTCGCGGTTGATTTTTCCCGACAGCACCATCGCCGATTCGGCGATCATCTGCCCGAAGTGGTCGTAGGCCTTCCGCGCGATCTTCAGTCTTTCTTTCGCGGTCAGCTCGGGGAAGGCGAGGCTGAGATTGCGGAGCGTGATGCTCCGCCGCTTGGCGGCGAGTGCGTAGAAAAGAGCGGCAACGCCGCGGCAGAGTCCGTAGATCACTGGGGCGGGGCAGAAGCGCAGGAGAGTGAAAAACCCCTTGGTCAGCAGATATTCAGCCTGTTCGCGTACGGGATTCATTCGCATCCAGCCGGCGTCAGCAGATCGTGCAGATAGAGCTTCGTCACCAGATCGCAGTCGAGGCGGTGGCCCGCCTTGTAGGAGGTGATCTCGCCGACAAAGCGCGCGTCGGGTATCAGCGCGATGGCCGCCAGCAGGTCGAGCACGCCGCGGTGCCATGCCGCCTCCAGCGATTTCCCGTTGCGGATCAGCCGCGGCTGATTGTGATACGTCGTTTTTTTGGCAATCAGAATGTTCTGATCGGTATAGCCGAGGTTGCGGATGTCCGCAAAAATTTTGCCGACGGTTTTGCAGTAGAGCATCTTGGCGTACGGAGTATTTGTCCGCGCCTCTGCGCCGGTTTGTACATTGGTAAAATTCACCGGAAACTTGATGCGCTGCTGTCCGATGGCGTTGCGGAAGTTGACGGCGGTGTCCACCGTCAGCTTTGGAACCGTGCCCGTGTGCGGGGCGAGCGTCAGGAATTGCCCGCTGGCCCAGCCGAGCGTTACCGGCTCTTTTACCGTCACATAGTTGACCGGACGGTCGATCGTGCGCCGTCCGGCGCGCTCCAGCGCTTCGATCAGATCCAGACTGCCGCGTGCGAACAGCGGCGGATCGCCCGAATCGATTTTAATCATCAGGTTGTCGATATCCAGCCCCATGCGCAGCGCGATAATGTGTTCCACCATGCGCACATAGTTGTGCGGGCCGCCCGCGCGCAACACGATATTGCTGACGATCGAGCCGGTCGTCCACACATTGTCGATCGCCACGCGGATCGGCAGCGATTCGGGAAGATCGGTACGGTCGAGCCACCAGCCTTCGCGGGTGGTCGGTTCAAAGGTGATGGTTGTGGTCGATTTTCCCGCGAAGGTTCCCTTCCCTGAAATGCTCACCGCTTCGGCAATCGTTTTTTGCTTTGTCCGCGGCGGATGGGTCGGCTGATCCGTCAGATCCTGATCGATCGGCAGGCGGTTGAACTCATGGTAGGCGGCGGCGATAATTTCTTCATCACCCGCCAGCAGACGGCCCGGTTTTTTATCTGTACTCATAGGAAGGGTTCCACGGTTGATCGTCAAATTTCGTGGTCTAAAATACGAAAGCCGTTATAGTGTGACCAGTTCCAAAGCGTGCAAAAACGGTTATTCTACCACTTTGCGTTGCTGTTCACCGGTAGATTGAAAAGGAAAGGCAACGCAGTTGCTTCCAAACCTTGGAAAAATATGAATAAAGACCGCCTGAAACCCCTGTTTGCTTTATTGCTGATCTTCATCGCCGCGCCGCTTCTCGCCGCCCTGGTCTCGCCGTGGGTTTATCAATTTCTGCAGAGTTTCGCCGCCGAAGACTCCCTGCTGGATGCCCCCTTCCACCGTGTCACCTCCCGCATTGTACTGCTTGCCGTGGCGCTGCTGTTGGTTCCCGCCTACAAACTCAGCGGTTTCAAAGGCCGCGACCACTGGGGGCTTTGCAAATCTTCCAGTCGTTGGAAACTGATCGGGTTGGGCCTCGGCCTCGGCATTGTCAGCATGCTGATTGTCTACCTGCTCGGCACCGCGCTCGGCGTTTTTGTCTGGGACACCCGGGGGAAGGGCGCGGCCTATCTGGTTCGCAAAGTTATCCAGGTAATCGCAGGCGGACTCTTCATCGGCTTCTTTGAGGAAATCCTTTTCCGCGGGTTTATTCAGAACGCGCTGAAAAAAAGTCTCGGCGTGATCGCCGCGGTTCTGATCGGCAGCTTCTTTTTCTCCATCGTCCACTTCATGCGCCCGACCGATCCCGAAGTGGTTAACCAGTGGAACTCCGGACTCATGCTTTTCCAAAACCTGTTCGGCCGCGCCGGCGACTCTTTTGCTCAGGAGGCCAGCACGCTCTTCTGTATGGGACTGGTGCTCGCCATGCTCAGCCACTGGATGAAATCCGTCTACGTCGCCATCGGGCTGCACGCTGGCTGGGTTTGGGTGATGATGTTCTTCCGCCTCTTTACCCAGAACCAGAGAAACATGGTCTGGCTCTATGGCACCAGCGACTGGGTCTCCAGAGCCTGGATCGGCCCGATCCTCGCCCTGATTGTTCTCGCCGCCGTGGTGCTCACCCGTAAAAAATGGATCGCACTGGGCCATGCTCCTTCGACTTCAACGACTTGAACCATTTTAACGAGGCCGACAGGCCGTTTTAACGGTGTTTATGGACCCGAAAAAAATCATCAAATCAGCCGGAACCGTCAGCGGCTTCACCATGCTGAGCCGTGCGCTCGGTCTGGTGCGCGACGTCCTGATGGCGGGGCGCTTCGGCACCTCGCTGGTCATGTCCGCCTTCGTCGTCGCCTTCACCATCCCCAACCTCTTCCGCCGCTTGTTCGGGGAGGGGGCTCTTTCTGCCGCGCTCGTTCCCGTTCTGGTGGAAACCCGCGAGAAAGAGGGCGACGAACCCGCCTGGACCTTTGTTAACCGCGTCCTCTCCCTCACGCTCGTCGTGCTCACCGCCATCACCGCGCTGGTCATTTTCGCCGCCGTACTCATCCGTCCGGAGAGCGCCAAAATCGCCGCCGTGCTCGACCTGCTTCAGATCATGATGCCCTACATGATCTTCATCTGCCTCGCCGCCGTTTCTATGGGCATCCTCAACGCCTTTCATCACTTTGCCGTCTCCGCCTTCGCCCCGAGCATTCTAAACCTGCTCTGGATCGGCACCATGCTCTTCGTCGTTCCGCACCTCGGAAACAGTCCCGAAGAAAAGATCCGAACTATCGCGTGGGCCGTCCTGCTCGCGGGCTTTTTGCAGTGGGCCGTGCAGTGGCCTGTGCTTCGGCACTTTGGATGGAAGCCGCATTTTTCCAACCATTGGAAAACTCCGCGCATCCGTAAAATGTTGTTACTGATGGGCCCCGCCGCTATCGGCATGGCCGTCACCCAGATCAACGTCATGGTCGACCGCCTGCTCGCCCTGTGGGTCAGTGCCGAAGCGCCCTCCGCGCTCTTCTACAGCGAACGCCTCATCTACTTCCCGCTCGGCATCATCGCCACCGCGCTCGGCACCGTTTTGCTGCCCGTCTTCTCCGGCCACGCCTCGCGGAACGATCCCGGTAAAATCCGCGAAGGCGTCACCGACGGCCTGCGCCACATTCTCTTCGTCATGATTCCCGCAGCGGTCGGCATGCTCGTGCTCGCCCGCCCGATCGTGCAGATGATTTTTGAAAGCGGGCAGTTCAGCTCCGCCTCCACCGGCCTCACCGCCATTGCGCTCCAGTGCTATGCCCCCGGCCTCGTCGTCTTCAGTCTCGCCAAAATATTTGTTCCCGCCTTCTACGCCCTGCAGGACACCAAAACCCCCGTCAAAATCGGGGCCTGCGCCGTGGCGCTCAACCTCGCGCTCAATATCACCTTCATCCTCACCCTGCCGCAGGGCGTCAAACACGCCGGGATCGCCGCCGCCACCGTCATCGCCGAAGCCTTCAGCATGGTCGCGCTCGCGCTGATTTTGCAGAAACGCATCGGGAAGCCGGATTGGAAGAGAGTGGGCGCCACTGCGGGCCGCGCGCTCGCCGCCGCCGCCGTCATGGGTATTGTTGTCGTCGGAGTTCACGGCCTTTTTTCAAGCAGTGGAAAAATGGAACAGATTGTTTCTGTCGTTGTCAGCATCGCGGCCGGCGGCGGGGTTTACCTGCTGATGGGCCGGCTCCTGCGCCTCGGCGAAATCAGCGAATTCCTTCGCGCCTTCCGCCGCTGAGGTTGATTTTTCCACTCGACCAACGGGAGAGAGGCTGGCGCTATCGCGACCAGCAATGGAACGAAGTGAAATGGCAACCATTGGAAAGATTTTCACCACTGAGGTCACAGAGGAACACAGAGGTTCCAATGCCCCTATGTGCCAATGAACGTGAGACACGAAAGGGCGCAACGGAGAAAGACGGGCCCCATTGTTCACCTCGAATGGCAACTCTCCGAGTGAGCCGAAGTCGCGGATGATCAAGGGGGCGCTCCGGAGGTACGGTTTTGAGATGATTCTTTTAATGGCTGCCTGCTCTGAGCCGGTCGAGGGAGGGAAACAGGCGTTTTATGCGATTTTCAGCATGAGGCGTTTGCCGATGGCTTCGGCGAATTTTTCCAGTGTGGATAGTTTGATGTCCTCGGCGTGGTTTTCGATGCGGGACACGGCAGTTTTTTTCGTGTTCAGTCGTCTTGCCAGCTCTTCCTGGGTAATGCCCGCTTCAATCCGAGCCTGCTTAAGCATGACGCCGATTTTGAACTGTTCGTATCCGGAATCGAAATCTTTGGCAAATTCCGCATCTCGCGCTTTGCGTTCGTTAACATATTTTTTTAGATCGCTCATCGCTTTTTCCTCCTGAAGTAATCCTGTTTTCTCTCTTCTGCAAGCCGGATGGCTTGCTGCGGCGTTTTCTGTGTTTTCTTCTGAAATGCATGGGACAGAACCACCCATTTCGGGCCGTCAAAAAAACCGAGGAATCGAAAAATATCTGACCCGATTTTTACGCGGACTTCCCACAGGTCGTCTGTGTTGACCATCTTTTGGAAGTACTGTCCGGGCACGTTATCCATCTCTTCCACAAGGCCCATAACCCACGCGGCTTTTTTGGCCTGTTTGGCGGGAAGCGTCTCGAGAAAGTCCCGAACCGGACTCCGTCCGCCGGATGTCTTGTAGAAGATGATCTCGCGCACCATGCCGACAAGTTAACCTACGAGTTAACCGTCGTCAAGCTATGAATACGAAGCGATAAATAATTTGCGGAGCCCGAAGCCCCGCGCAGATAATTTTCTGAAACAAAAGAATGACCAGAAGGAACGGTTTAATAAAACCGGCCCGCGATCTGTCAGGAAAGCAAAACCCGCAAGAAACGGTTCAAAGAGATGCGCAAGCTGGGTGACCTGAGCCCATGAAACTGGACGGTTTGAGATGAGAGTTCTCCGTAGTAAAAACCGAGAAGGAGGACTCAGGAAT
>JAEIOF010000107.1 GCA_016342445.1 Verrucomicrobiota bacterium
TTTCCTGCAACTCTTCGGCGGGAGCACGGTCGAGCGCCTGATTGAGCGCGCTGACCAGATCGAAGATTCCGACATCCGATATGCCGACATCCGGATGAGCCCCCAGCTCCACATGCTCGCCCTCTCGGCTGAACACGTTTTCCTGCTCCGCCTCAAGGTATTCGAGGAACCCGGCGGCGTCTTTGAACTTTTTATATTCGACGAGCTGGCGAACCAGATCCCAGCGCGGATCATCTTCGTCGTCCTCTTCGACCGGTCCGCGGGCTTCGTCGGGAAGCAGCATCCGGCTTTTGATCAACATCAACGTGGCGGCCATCACGATGAAGTCGCCAGCGATCTCGAGGTTGAGAATTTTCATCAGATCGAGATATTCCATGTACTGGGTCGTAATTCGACCAATGGGAATATCGCAGATTTCCAGCTCATCTTTTTTGATGAGATAGAGCAACAGATCCAGCGGGCCTTCAAAGACCTCGAGGTTCACTTTGTATTCTTCACTCGGGAGGAGATCGGTCATGCTGAATTTCTTTTCGTTCCAAATTGTTACTATTAAACAACCAGATCACCGAAGCGATCACTCACAAGCGGCCAGCCGTGACACAGTCATTCCAGCCCTACGGCCTTGCGGGCGGCTTGAAGGGTTTTCTGTGTTTCGGTGCGGGCCCGTTCAGCTCCTTTTCGCAAAACCTCTTCGACGTAATCCATGTTTTTTTCTAACTCGGCGCGCTTCTCGCGCATCGGCGCAAAGTGATCGTTAATTTTTGCGAGCAGCTCTTTTTTTGCGGTTCCGTAACCGAACCCGGCGACGCGGTAGCGCGCGGCGAGATCGGCGGCCTCTTCGTCGGAGGCAAACAGTTTATAGAGCGCAAACACATTGCAGCTCTCCGGATCTTTGGGCTCTTCGAGCGGGGTGCAATCGGTCACGATTTTCATGACCCGTTTTTTGAGCACACCCGGCTCCCCGAAAATTTCGAGCGTGTTGTCGTAGGACTTGGACATTTTTTGTCCGTCAACGCCCGGCACCACGGCGACAGAGTCGCGAATTGACGGTTCCGGAATCGTGAAGACCTCGCCATACTGGTTGTTGAACTTGGTCGCGATGTCGCGGGTCACTTCAACGTGCTGCTTCTGATCGCGTCCGACGGGGACGACCGTGGACTGCACCGCGAGAATATCGGCCGCCATCAGCACCGGATAGGCAAACAGTCCATGACTGGCCACAAAGCCTTTGGCCGTTTTATCCTTATAGGAATGACAGCGCTCCAGAAGGCCCATCGGCGTGACAATCGAAAGAAGCCATGAAAGCTCCTGCACTTCCGGCACATCGCTCTGTCGATAAAAGGCGGTCTTATCCGAATCGAGGCCGGCGGCCAGAAAATCGAGCGCGACATCCTTTACCATCGTCCGCAATGCCGCGGGATCATTGACGGTTGTCAGAGCGTGATAGTCGGCGATAAACAGAAACGCCTCACCCTGCTCCTGCAGTTCGAGGGCGGGTTTCATCATTCCGAAATAGTTTCCGACATGCAATTTGCCCGAAGGCTGTATTCCTGACAATATTCTCATTTTTTCTCTCAACGGGTTTTCATGACTAAATAATCGCGAATATCGGCCTCGTCGTTGGCGATGGTTTCGCAGCGGGTTTCAGCGTCAGCGAGCTGATCGAGCACCGGATGATGCGCGGTGATGCCGATCGCCTGTTCAATCGCATCTGTAAACTTCGCCGGATGCGCAGTCGCCAGACAAATGGTCGGAACATCTGTGTCGGCAAACCGTTCCGCGACGGCCACGCCGACAGCCGTATGCGGATCAAGCACATAGCTGGTTTCCGCATACACGTTTTTGATGGTTTCCAAGGTTTGAACCGTGTTGGCTTCGCCCGCCGCAAACAGAGCGTCGGCGCCGGGAACCGTCAGCGATTTGCTTTTTGCAAACCCGCTCATCAGGGCAGTGAGTTTTTCGGAATCGCACCCGGCGCGGTAGTAGAGATAGCGCTCGAAGTTACTGGCGACCTGAATGTCCATGGACGGGCTGAGGGTCGGCACGACTTCGCCCATGCTGTAAACGCCGGTGTTGAAGAAGCGCGAAAGAATGTTGTTTTCGTTGGTGGCCAGAATCAGTTTTTTGATCGGCAGGCCCATCTGCACGGCGAGATATCCGGCCATGATGTCGCCGAAGTTCCCGGTCGGCACCGAGAACTGAACCTCTTTGGCGCCGGTGGATTTCTGCACGCGGAACGCGGCGTAGAAATAGTAAACGATCTGCGCCAGCACACGCGCCCAGTTAACGGAGTTGACGGAGCCGAGAGCGTGCTCATGTTTGAATGCCACATCAGAGAAAATCGACTTCATCAAATGCTGGCAGTCGTCGAAGGTTCCTTCGACGGCGAGATTGAAGACATTATCGTCGAGCACGCTGGTCATCTGCTTTTCCTGAATCGGGCTGGTGCGCCCCTTCGGGTGCATAATGAAAATGCGGATATTCTTTTTGCCGTGCACGCCGTAAATAGCGGCCGAGCCGGTGTCGCCGCTGGTCGCGCCAAGGATGTTCAACTCGCCGCCGCGTTTCTCCAGGATGTACTCGAATAAGTTTCCGAGAAACTGCAGGGCGACATCTTTGAAGGCGAGCGTCGGGCCGTGCCACAGTTCGAGAATGTGAAGGTTGCCGACCGGCACCACGGGGGTGACCTCGGACGCACGGAAGGTCGCATAGCTTTTTTCAATTAAACGCTTGAGGTTGGCCTCCGGCATATCGGTGGTGAACAGGCGCATCACCTCGAACGCCAGCTCCTGATAGGAGAGGTTTTTCCATGCGTCCAGCTTACCGGAGACATCCGGCAGACTTTCGGGCAGAAGCAGGCCGCCGTCGGGCGCGAGTCCGGTCATCACAGCGTCGAGGAAGCTCACGGGCCCCATTCCGCCTCTTGTACTGATATATTTCATCAAAATCCTCAGAAATTAGTGGCCGAGAATAGCCCAGAGACTCCCCCGAATAAACGAAAAACCGCTCCGAATGGCTTGTTTTCCAAACCTTGGAAGCAACGGCATTGCGGCTTGCGGTATTTTTCCAATGTTTGGAAAAACCGGGCGGAAAAGTTCCAGGGATTATCTCTCCCCTGCGGGTCGTTTCTTTTGGGGAATACCCTGAACGCGTAGCGATAAATAATTTCCAACGGAAACAGAGCCAGAGGCTCGGTTCAAAGCACTTTCGCTTCGCTCAGGTGAAAAAAACGGTATAGTGTCGCGTGCTTCAAAGGAGGTTTATCATGAAAAAACTATCCCGCCGCGAATTCGTTAAAACCGGAGCCCTCAGCTCCGCCGCACTGGCCGCCCTGCCGCACCTCGCGCACGCCGAAGAAAAACAAAAAACCGATGTCTGGGTTTTCACCGGGTCAAACAACAGAGCCTTAATGACCGCCTGCATGGAAACGCTCTTCAACCACGGAGGCTTCGGCCCGAACGCCAAAAAAGTAGCTCTTAAAGTGAACGCCGCGTGGGAGCGCACCCCGGAGCAGGCGGCCAACACCCATCCGGAACTGGTCGATGTCTTTCTTGAGAAAGCAATCGCCTCCGGCGTGAAAGTGGTCATTCCTGAAAACCCCTGCCATCGCGCGGAGAAATCCTTTTCCGCCAGCGGACTGCAAGCGGTTGCGGACAAACACAAGGTCAAGATGATTGATCTCAAGAGCGCCAAAAACGCATTTGTCGAAGTGAAGATTCCGAACGGGAAAACGCTCACAAAAGAAAAGGTGGCCCGCGAGTTTCTGGAGGCCGATGCGGTCGTCAACATGCCGGTCGCCAAACATCACGGCGGAGGCAAGCTCACCATCTGCATGAAAAACTGGATGGGTGCGGTCGAGGGACGCAAACTCTGGCACGCCAAAGGTCTGCACCAGTGCATTGCCGACTTCTCCACGTTTATGAAACCGACGTGGGCCATCGTGGATGCCACCTGTTGCATGACAACCAAGGGGCCGCAAGGCCCGTCGGAAGACATGATTTATCCGCAGCAGATCATCCTCTCCAGAGATCAGGTCGCTGCCGATGTGGTTGCCGCCCTGCTCTTTCACGAAGATCCATGTGCGACAATCAACTATCTTGCCATTGCCCGCGATATGGGAATCGGTGAAACCGATGTCCGCAACATGAACATTCACCACATTACGGTCTAGATCAGAATGGCGAAACTCAACGGTCTTAAATTCGTCGTGCGGCTGCTGATTCTGGCAGCCGCCCTGTTTTTTGTTATCGGCGGACCGCTCCCGGTCTGGATGGAACGCCTTATTCCGGCGCTCAGCCCGTTGACACTCTTCGCCGAGTCCATTGCGCAGCGCAGCTGGTATGCGGGTCTCTTCTGGTCGCTGCCCCCGCTGGCGGTTTTAGTGCTGGCCGTTTTCAAAGGCCGCTTCTTCTGTCAATGGATTTGTCCACTGGGAACGCTCTACAACCTGCCGCAGAAAATGAGCCTGAAGAAAAAAGTGCTGCCGTTACGACTGAACGCCGCCGTTTTCTGGACAATCATTTCGGCTTCGATTCTGGGCCTGCCCGCCCTGCTCGTTCTCGACCCGCTCTCCACCTTCAACCGGATCGGCACGTGGACGGCATGGATTCCCGGACTGCTGGTTCCTCTCTTTTTTCTGCTCAGCTTTTTTCAGCCGCAGGTGTGGTGCACCCACCTCTGCCCGCTCGGCTATGGCTTCGATCTCGTAAATTTCAAAAATACAAAACGGGTATTCCGCCGCGATCGGCGACAGTTTTTAACAGGTCTCGGAATCGGCGGAGCCGCCGCAGTCATTCTTCCAGGCATTGGAAAAAACAAAACGACTCCGTCGGTTCTTCCGCCCGGCGCGACGGAACAATTCTCCGAAACCTGCACCCGATGCTACGCCTGCCTCAGCGCCTGCCCGTCCGGCATCATTCAGGTGAAAAAAGGCGGGTCGCTGAACGAACTGGCCATGCCCGAGCTCTGCTTCGATGGCGGCGCGTGCGAGGAATCCTGCAACCGCTGTTCGCAGGTCTGCCCGACCGGCGCGATCCGCCGCCTGAGCGACGGCAAAAAATGGCGCACACAGATCGGTGTTGCCAAGGTCAAAAAGGGAAAGTGCCTCGCATGGGCCGACAATGAATACTGCATGGTCTGCGATGAATACTGTCCCTACAACGCGATCGAAACCATCTGGCGGGGCGATATTGCCTGCCCGGTCGTCAATACAGACCTCTGCAGAGGATGCGGCGCCTGCGAAAACGCCTGCCCCGCCTTCCGGGCCGGAAAAGCCATTTTTGTCCACTCGCTTCAACCACAACAAACCATCAAGGGAACCGTATGATTATTGACCGGATCGAAAACCACACACTCTACAACTTCGGCCCGCTATGGGATGCCTCATTTGAATTCATCAAAACGCTCGCGCCGGAAAAGGAAGAAGGGAAAACCATCCTGCAAGGCGACGATCTGTTTGCCGGCGTGAACTGCTACAACACGAAATCGCGCGACATCGCAAAACTCGAAACCCATCAGACGTATGTGGACATTCAGCTGCTCCTCAGCGGCAGTGAAGGCCTTGAAGTTTTCCCGAAAGCCGGACTGACCGTCGAAGAGCCCTACGATTCGCAACGGGATGTCGAGTTCTATCAGGTTCCGGAAAAAGCTCAGGCGAAAATCATATTAGAGCCCGGGTACTTCATTGTCTTTTTCCCGGAAGATGCCCACATGCCCTGCCTAACAACTGATGACTCCCCGCAACCCGTCAAAAAAGTCGTCCTCAAACTGAGGGCCGACCTCCTGCTTTAAATGTTTCCAAGGGTTGGAACCGGCGGAGCCGGTGCTTATTAACTTTTTCCAGCCATTGGAAAAAACGCGTCCACGGCGGTTTGGATCATCGCGTGGTTTTCGGGAATAAACCGATAGGCCTGAATCCCGGCGGTGCGGGCGGCCTCCACATTTTCCGGCATGTCGTCAATAAACAGGCACTGAGCGCCATCAACACCGAGATCATCCAACAGTTGACGGTAGATTTTTGGATGCGGCTTGCGGACTCCCATTTCATAAGAGAGAAACAGGCCGGTCGCGCCATCGAAAAAGCCGGGCCAGTTGCGCTCAATGGCATCGATGTGATGCTCCGCGATATTACTGAGCATGTAAACCGGCAGGCCGCGCGCGATCGCCTCGCGGAAAAGTGAAACGCCCGTTTCGTTGATGGTGAACATGCGCTGCCAGACGGCGATTAGATCGTCGACGACCCAGGAAAGCCCCTTAGCTTCGTTCAAATAGTCGACAAAGGCATCGTCGCTGATGACACCCTCTTCCACTGCATGATGCATGTCGAGATCGAGCGGTGTCGGCGATTCAACAGGCGTTCCGGAGTCTTCAGCGATCTGCTGAAGCAGGATGTTGAAGTCAAAATTCACCAGCACGTTGCCGATATCAAAAATAAAATATCTTTTCACAAGTTACCTTCGTTAAAAAC
>JAEIOF010000108.1 GCA_016342445.1 Verrucomicrobiota bacterium
CACCAAAGTCGTCAACGACCTCGGCCTGATCGACTTTAACGAGCCGTTCGCCAAGCTCTTCACGCAAGGGATGATCTGCAAAAAGGGCCCCGACGGAAATCTCTATAAAATGAGCAAATCCAAAGGCAACGTCGTCAGCCCCAACGAGCTGATCGAAAACTACGGCGCCGACACCGTCCGCCTCTACACCCTCTTCATCGGCCCGCCCGAAAAAGAGGCCGAGTGGAACGACACCGCTGTCGAAGGCTCCTACCGCTTCCTCAAACGCATCTGGACCCGCGTCTGGCAGCACAAAGATCTGCTGAATGACAAAGCGCTCGTTCCAGACCTTGGAAAAATGGAAAAACCGGAGCGCGACCTCTTCCGCAAAGTGCACGAGTCCGTCAAAAAAATCACCCACGACCTCGATGGAGCCTTCCACTTCCATACCGCTATCTCCGCCATCATGGAACTGATGAACGCCGTCGATGCGGTGAAAGTGGATGCCGACTCGTCCGACCAGGTCAAAGCCGTCTTCCGCGATGCCATGGAAAAAGTGGTTCTCTTGATCTCACCCTTCGCACCGCACATCGCCGAAGAGCTCTGGAAAGAGCTCGGCTACGAAGGCGGCGTGCTCGCCGCCGACTGGCCGGAAGTGATCGAAGCCGCGCTGCACCGCGACGAAATCCAGATGGCTCTACAGGTCAACGGGAAAGTCCGCGACCAGATCTTCGTCCCCTCCTCCGCGACCAAAGAAGAGATCGAAAAATCTGCGCTCGGAAACCCGATCGTCCTCAAATGGACCGAAGGCAAAACCATCCGCAAAGTGATTGTGGTGCCGGGACGCCTCGTGAACATCGCGGTGAGTTAGAGACCTCGCGCAACCGTCTTCGCCCTGCGGGCTCCGCCGAGTCAAAAAACCGCAAAGACGCAAAAGCCCCGCTCATCCGAGCGGGGCTTTCTTTTTCCAAAGGTTGGAATTTATAAAATTACTAGATTATGGAACTGACCCCACCCCCTAATCGAATCGCATCTTTTTCAGACGGCTCTCCACCTTTCATGCTTACTGCCCCCATTTTTTCTGACCTCTTGGGCAAATAAAAAACCGCAACGGGAATCCGCTGCGGTTCTTCGTGATTCGATAATCCGTTTCGTTTAGTCGACGATGAGTTCTTCGGAGTCCGTGTACGGCTCGGTTCGCCGTCCGGTCAGGGATAGAATTTTACCTGCAAACAGCCCGGAGACAATCGCGATAACGATGGTGATGAGAATGCCTTTGATCTGATCGCCGTGGCTGATTCCGTTAACGGTGAGCATGGCAATTAGCCCGCCGAAGAGTCCCGGTAGTCCGTGAAGGTGCAGAACGCCGCAGGTGTCGATTTTCTTGATCGAATTCTGGAAGCGGTTCTGGATGACAGCGAACCCAAAGGTGGAGAGTGCGCCAGCCAGAATTCCGATGGCAAAGGCGATGAGCGGCGACACTTTATCGCAGGTGGATCCAATGGCGACGCCACCGGCCAGTGCGGCATTGGCAATGTCGGCCACGCAGACTTTGCCCCGCAGTTTCAAGGAGGCTGCATAGGTTGCGATGGTTGAGCCGCACAGGGCGAGGATAACGTTGACGATGGTCATGGGGATGTCGGCGGGGGCGACGAGCGCGCCGCAGAAGGAGGGCCAGAAAACCCATAGCACCATACTTCCGAGAAGAGAAAACCGGTCGCTGGTAGCGTCGGCTTCAATCGGGGTTTCGTATTCCTTGCGGGTGGTCATGGAGGCAGCGACGCCGAGTCCGAAGAGTGCGCCGAATGCATGAATGACAACCGAACCGCCGGTGTCGACAAAGCGTCCGTGTTCAACCAGACCGAGGCCGCCGTCAAGCAGTATCCATTCGTTCAGTGCGTAGAAGGGAACAAAGAGCAGGCCGAGAAGCATGTACTGAGCCATTTTAAGGCGACCGAGGACGGCCCCTGCGCAGATCAGAAGGCTGGCAGCGGCGAATTCCGCGAGAATCAACCGATCAATGTCGGAGTCGACACCACCCAGGAGCCCCTGGCTGTCCTTCAGGAAGTAAAGCGGAACCGCGACGCTGACCAGCAGATAGGTGGCGGTAATAGCGGATCGGCCATACTTTTTCACGAACACCATCAGAAAACCAAACCCCAACAGGAGCATGGCCATGATATGGATGGCGCGGAAGTATTTCAGAACATCAATGATGGATATCAGATCCTCGGTCATTTTTTCTCCTTAGTGCGATTTTGGCGGAATCCCGGTAGCCGAGCAGTAAATCAGAATATAAATGCCCGGGCAACAACGCCTTCCTGCATATGCGCAGTGAGGTCTGCAATTCTGGCGGCCAAACGTTTCCCGACCCGGAGAAGTTCGGCTCATCAAGCCGACACTGCGTGCCCCAATATCTGAAATATTTGCAGACGCTTTTTCCAAACATTGGAAACTCTCTGCGCCTTTGCGGCTTGGCGAGAAAATCACCAGAGCCATCTTCGTTTCATACAATCCGGCAGGTGAAATCGAGCTCGGTGAGGTTGATCTGAAGGAGTTTCAGTTCGATTTCACTATCCAGCGGGAGATCGGCGATTCGGCGCATTTTTACATCAATGGCGAGTTCCGGGATCAATACCGTGCCGCGGTCGTCGCGTTTGTCGACGACAACCCCGCGATAGACCGTTTCCGGGTGCTGCTGCATGGTTAACAGAGTCCAATGACGGTTACTCAGGCGTTCGGCCATCGAGGTGTTGCCGCCGCCGAGTTCGGCTTCGGCCATGCGTGCCAGCATGTCGGCCTCGCTGATGAGGGATTCTCCACCGATGAAGGCGCGGAGTTGCTGGTGGACCAGCAAGTCGGAATAACGGCGCAACGGGCTGGTTGCCCGGGTGTAGCGTTCGAGTCCGAGTCCGGCGTGCAATGCCGGTTCAAGGTGCAGGCCGGAGCGTTTGAACTTTTTGCGATAGGCAAACATCTCGGCCATGGTCTCCGGGGTGGACGGCTCGTCCGGGGGCGGCTGGCAGGCGAAAGGTGCCGGAATTTCATTTTCGATCAGAAATTCAGCGATGGCCTCGCCGGCCATCAACATAGCATCGGTGACCATCTCCCGGCTTTTCAGGCGCGGGAGATCGTTGATCTCAACGGAGTATTCCACAGGGGGTTTGATGTTGAGTTCGTGCTGCGCGGACAAATTGTACAGCTCTCCGTCGACGGTGGCTTTGAGCTTCACTTCCGGCAGATCAATTTGAGCCGCTCCCTGCGCGATTCTGCGTTTCCGGAATTGTTCGGTGATGACGCTCATTTCCTTAAACGGCGAGCTTTCCATCAACTGATCCGCGGCGGAATAGCTGAGCCGCTGAACGCGAATCCGGCTCGGAGTGATTTTCAAACAGGTGGCGGCGCCGTCATCGGCCACGCCGATTTTAAAAGAGAGCGCCGGAGACGTTTCGTTTAATCCCAGCCCCAGAGTTGCTGTGACGGCCGCCGGTAGCATATTGATGACTATTTCGGGCAAATAGAGATTGGCGCCGCGGGCGCGGGCTTCCCGGTCGAGTGGCGAGTCCGCTTTGATTAGCGCGGCAGCATCAGCCACATGAATCCAAAGAGTATCCCCGTCGAGGCTGATGGCATCGTCAGGATCACTGCAGTTGTCATCGTCGATGGCAAAGGTTTCCAGTGCCGTCAGATCCTCGCGTTGTTCATCCGGAAGTTCAGGAACTTCCAGTTCAGGCTGAGTTGTCGCACAGTCAAACCGGGCCGGGTACGGGTTCACCGTTTCATTCCACAACCCGAGCTGAAGCAGAAGCCTGTGCGCCTTTTCTGGGACGGCTTCTATGCCGAGTGCTTTCAGTGTGCGGTTCATTGAGGCCTTGCGGTATGCCATGCGCTCGACATCTTTCAGATGGCTGAGATCCTCCGGCAGCGTCGCGCTCTCTTTGACCCGTTGCAGATAGTCCTGCCAGCAGGCGGCCTCCTGCTCCTTTTCGCGCTGTTTAGCAAGAATCACGTCGACCTCAGCTTTCGGCCTGGCGACTATTTGATCGATGGAACCGGTGAAATAAGTTTCCTCATGAAGAACCTGCCAGGCGTACCAGACGGCGCATGGCGTACTCTCCCCGCAGATGAATTCTGCCATCTCGGTCAGCTCGACCGTTTCGCCTTGCAGCAACTCCCAAGCTTCCTGAAGGTTTCCCTCAGGCGCCCGGTCTAATTCGCCGAGACTCTTCAGCGGCCCCGGATGAAGCAGTTGAATATCTTTCTCCCGGACTTTGACCGTTTTGCCTCCGGCCGTCTGGATGGATATTTTATCGCCGACCTGTTCGATGAGGGCCGGAGCGTTTTTATATAAAACTAAACTGTGCGACTTAAAGTTCTGCGACATAGCATGTCCTATCTTACCTTGAGATCCGTTATTGCGCGGGCTTTCAGCCTGAGGGGCGGAGAATAGTCGTTACACAGCCCCCGGGCAATGTTCGGACCTGAGCTATTGCGAACGTGCTTTTCGTATCCCGAAAAGAAGCGTAGCGGCAAAACGGTGCGGAGTGCGGCGGCCTCGGCGAGGCGCGCCCTGCCTAAACCTAAGGTTCCAATGTCCGGAACCTTTCCCGCCATTTTTTCCAATGTTCGGAAAATCCGTGTAATCCGCGGTTAAAACTTTTCCATTGATTGGATCCCCAACCCGCCCTCCCGTGGAGGGATTTATCCAATGTCTGGCCCGCTCGCTTAGAATCCGCGGCCGCTTCGCCCGTTCCCGCGCATTTTCTGCTGCTTGGGCGCAGGCGGGTTTTCCAGATAAAGCCCGTACCATTCCTCGCCGAGTCCGGCGTTGGAAAACTGCTTGTCTTTGCAGTTGGATAGCAGCTCCCAGTTATGGGCGAGGGTTTCATCGCTGGTGACATCTTTTGCTTTAAGCAAAAGCGTCCGTGCTTTTTCGGACTCCCCTTGCTGCATATCAATCCAGGACATCAGCCCGTACAGCAGGGTGCCGCGATTTCCGCGGAACCACTTGATACGCCGTTTGAAGGTTTTTTCGGCGCCCGCCACATCCCCGTTCTTATACTGACGCGCCATTTTCATGGCAACCGTCATGGGCTCCATCATCAACGGACCCGTGAACGCTCCCCCGTCCGCAAGAAGCTGGTCAACCGCGGCAAAGTCCTTCAGCTGATAGTAGAACTGCAGCGCATAGTGGCAATCTGCCGGCCCATCAGCAGGGTCCATTTTTTGAAAGTCTCAAGGCGTTTTGTGAATTCGAGGGCCTCCGTGATCAGCACCTTCTGGTCGGCCTCGATCTGGCGCTGCAGCTGTTTAATGTTCCCGCCGGGCCGCGTCTGGAACAGTTGAATTTTCCGATTCACTTGTTTCTGGCCGTTCACAAGGATCTCTTGAAGCTCATTCTGAACTTTGGTGACTCGTTTCCGAACAACATATCCGATTAATACCGACGAGAGAATAAGTCCGGCAACCCCTCCGGCAATCGTTCCGCCCAAACTGACATCCGAATTGATACAGGCGACAACGGCCGCGATAAAAACAACCACTGAAATTAACAATGCAAACATGACTTACGTCCCTTCTGTTAAAATTTATTTGGCGTATGCAAATCTCACCACGCGCACGCGGATTTGATCTTAAAGCGGGGCATCGTACAACAGTGGACAGAAGATGTCACCCCGGCTTAACGCTGAATGTATTCGAGACCGTTTTCTAGGCAGTGACCCGCAAGGATGATTTCGGCGGCGATGTAGGCGGCGTGCGGCTTGTCGACGAAGTCGCGGCGCGTCACTTCACGGATCAGCTTGTCCGGATCGCTTCCCCGGAATTCGATGTCCAGATTGTGGTTTCCGTCGACATAGCCGACGCAGATCATGCCGGCCTCGATTTTGACGAGGAAATAGCCGTCGCCCTCTTTCCATCCGCAGGGGAATTCCAACTCATCGCACAGCACAATCTCCCGGTCGGGTTTGATCGTAATTTCGATTCCGAGGCATTTTCCGAGGATCTTGGGCATTGATTAACCTGGGTTGCTTGTTGGATCTTGTTCAACATCCTGAGCGGCGGCGCGGACTTTGTCTTTTTTACTGGGGCGCTTGCCCTTGACCGGCGGAGCGCCCTTTTTCTTCGCGGGCGCCTCCCCTTCCAGCTCGAAGCCGGGAATTTGCTCGCGGGGCGGTTGCTGCTTCGTCCGCTTTTCAATGACGTTGAAGAAAGCCTGATCGCTGTGATCAACAAAGCTGACGGCAACCCCGTCGGCCCCCGCACGGCCTGTGCGGCCGATGCGGTGGATATAGTCCACCGGCGAGCGCGGCAGGTCGTAGTTGACGACGGTGGAGAGGTTCTGAATGTCGATCCCGCGCGCGGCAATGTCGGTGGCAATCAACACATGGATGTTGCGGTTTTTAAACTGGCTCAAGACAAAGGTTCGCTCATCCTGACCCAAGTCGCCATGAAAGGCGT
>JAEIOF010000109.1 GCA_016342445.1 Verrucomicrobiota bacterium
CCTTGGACGTGAAGCCGCCCGGCAGGAGCACCTTCCGGTCATCGGTTTGATGGGCGTGCTACTCATCGCCAAGAAAAAGGGACTGGTCTCTTCATTAACGGAAATCATCGAACGCCTTGAAACAGAAGCAGGGTTTTACCTTTCACGTCCGGTCAAAGCGCGGGTTCTCGCCGCCGCCGGAGAATAGTACTACCCGCCATCATCATGTTCCCCGAATACGAATCCGACCTCATCGCAAAGCGGCGTAAGATATTTTAGGCAAAATAATTATGGGCAAAATGATTTTTGGAACCTCAAGTGAAACTCATGACCACGGTCAGGGATAATAACGCACATGGAATCTAACAAAAAAAGTGTGATTTTGGCTGGTGTTGATTTGGCTTGGCAAAGTGAAAGAAACCCATCAGCCATCGCGCAGGGGACTCTTTTGAACGGGACTTTATTGGTAACAGCGGTCGATAAGTTTGTTTTTGGTATCAATGCCATTTTAGAAAGATTAAGGACTGATTTAAGCGGAATAGCGATAGATGCTCCGCTTATCATTAAAAATATAAGTGGTCAGCGGCCTTGTGAGAGAGATGTTGGGATAGCTTACGGATCGAAAGGAGCCTCATGCCATAGTTCAAGCACCAGTCTTTTCCCTGATGCTCAAAGCGTCTGCCTTTCTAGGAAATTATTCGAAAAAGGATTTGATCATTTAGGTGAAAAACGGTGGCAAATTGAATGCTATCCCCATCCAGCAATCATCGAGATGTTTGGACTTCCTTGGCGCCTAAAATATAAGAGAGGACTGGTGAGTGAAAAAAGGGCGGGACAACAAAAGCTTGCGTCTTATATACGGAAACTTGAAGGCAGTGCTAGTTTGGCATTCATAGTCAGCGATCCTTATTCAGAATTTTTAAACGAAGATTTTATTGCTGAATTGAAAGGGCGAGATCTAAAAGCAAATGAAGACGCGCTGGATTCTCTGATTTGTCTTTATGTCGCAGGGTTGTATGCCGTTGGTTCACAGAAGAGACAATGTTTTGGGGATAAAAATACTGGGTATATCTGGGTTCCTGTTGGCTCCTGCATCTGACCGGAAAAGCTAAGGTGGCATCGATACGCTTAGTAGTGCGCATCAGAAGCAAAAGAGACCCACTTCAACTCTTTGATTGCTAAAGTCACACTTAGGTCAATCGGGAAAGAGGGGTCTTCTTGCCACCATATGAGGACACCGCAGCTATAGTTGCCGTCCTTGATAGGCGGGCCACTTAAATCCGCTATGCATGCAATCCGTGGAAGTCGTTCGGCATTGGGTTTTTTATCTAGAATTTTTTGATCCTCATATTTTATGAAAGGTGGCTGGATAATTTTTAGTGGCGAATTAGGGAAAACTCTGACGGCCTCTTCTCTTGCAGCGTTTATAAATCTATCGTTTATATTTTTATCCGGAATACCGCAAAGAAGTCCAAGATATGAGCTGTACTGTAAGAGTTGATCAATACTGACGATTGCATCATTGAATTTCATTGAATTCATTTGTCGATCCTAAAATGGAGAATGCGATTTTTCATTTTATATATTTTAAGCACAGGTGAAGTATAAGAAGGCCCACATTTCCTCCAAGGAAAATAATGCAGACCTCAAGCAGGCCCATCAAAAGTCCAAATTTCCAGAACGCGATAAATATCAAAATAAAACAAATGGTGCTAAGTAGGCTTTTTGCGATAAAACCAACTGTGGTGAAGAACTTCCGTCCCCGACTGAAAACAGAAAACCCTGTGATCATTCCAAGAAAAAAAGACGGTATAAAAAAAGACCACGGCATGCTGTCTCTCCTAGTCATGAGGTTAGGACGCTTTTTTCATCATTTGGTTTTCAAAACGCCTGCGGCACGGGAGGTTTTTAGCACTCTGATGGGCGGGTGGCAAAGAGTTTTCCAAACATTGGAAAAATCGGCGGAAAAAGTTCCGAACATTGGAAGCCGCAAGGTGGAAGCGGCTTCCAGCCGCTGGCCAGAGGCAGGATGCCTCTTCCACTTTTCCAAACATTGGAAAAAAGAGAAGGCGGGGTCGCGGACCCCGCCCTAAAGATTCGCGCTCATTCGCGTCTATTCGCGGTTAAAACTTCACGCGGTCGGCGATGAGGCTTTCGAGTTCGTCGATGCTGACGCGGTCAGGCGATTTTCAGTGTCAGCCGCTTCCCAACGGCTTCGGCGAACTTTTCCAGCGTGGAAAGTTTGATGTCGTCGGCGTGGTTTTCGACCGGTCTCATTGCCAGCTCGCACGCCTACGACTCGTTGCGGTTTCCATGGGGATCCAATCCGCTGACCGATCCACTGTTGTCGAGTGACCGGTTACAAATCATAAATGACGGGGGAGAGTGCAGCCGCTGGGAAAAGGCAGAAGCGATTGCCGAATGGGAGCCGGCACTGAAACATCTGCGCGTCTGCCATAAAGGAAAACAGAGGGACCGAAACTGCGGAGTCTGTCCGAACTGCCTGTTCACGGCGGTCGCCTTTGCCGCGGCTGGGGAAACGCATCCGCCTGCTCTGAATGTCCGCACGGTTGAGGACGCCATCAAACAGCTTTGTGACCTGCCTCTCAAACCTATGGGGGTTGTGCGCATAGAACAGATGATTGCTTTTGCTGAAGAGCGGGGCAATAACGCCCGATGGCTCGCGGACCTGCGGGCATGCGTCCGGTTCCATAAAAAGCGTCTGAAACTGGTGAAACCACTTGGGAAACTGCTATTGCTGCGGAACAAATTGATACCGGGTTCCGTTCAGGCCCGGCCCGGTGATATCCCGGGAGCTGTGCCGTCACCTAACGCATGAAGGATAGTCGCTATGAAAAAAATGGTTGTTCTGGGGATCACAAACAATCTGGTTATAAAGCTGGTTGATGCTGTCAACAGGCAGACTCCTCAGTTTGAGATCCTGGGGTTTCTGTCTAAAGAGCCTTCTGAAAAGGAATCGCTACTGGGGGTTCCTATCCTGGGCACATACGATCGAGTCTCGGAATTGCAGCAACAGCACGATAACCTTGTCTTTTTCAATAACGTCAACATCTCTCTGGCGGAGATGAAGGATGCCGACGGGGTCATTCAGAAAAACAACGGGCGAACGGTCTCGCTCGTTCACCCCGCGATCGACCTCAATCATGTTGAATTTGGAGAAAACTGCTTTTTAAGCGAAGGGAACGTATTGGGTCCAAATGTAAAAATCGGCCGGCATCTAACCTGCCGCTTGCAGTCAACCATCAGCCATGATGTTACAATTGGCGACTATGTGTACATCAGCCCTGGGGTTACCATCTGCGGTTCCGCGACGCTCAAAGACGGCTGCGATCTCGGTGCCGCCTGCACGATTCTGCCGGGCCGGACGATTGGCAAAAACAGCATTGTCGGCGCCGGGGCGGTTGTGACGCAAGATGTTCCGGACAATGTCACCGTTGTGGGTGTCCCCGCAAAAATCATCAAACACCACGAAAACTAACCACGGCAATCACGCGTGTGGCGTGATAAATCTGCGTGACCTGCGGCTTGAACTTTCCAACCATTGGAAACATCAGCGGGAAAAGTTTCAAACATTGGAAAACGCGACGAGGGCGTCGCGTCTACGCTCTAAACATTAGGAATTTCTCTGCCCGCTTGCGTCTCTGCGAGGAATAAAAAAGCGGAGCCGTCTGGCTCCGCCTTTCGCTTTTCCAATGTTTGGAAAAATTAGAACCGCACTTTTTCAGCGATGTAGGCTTCGAGCTCGCTGATGGGCATTCGGACTTGTTCCATGGTGTCGCGGTCGCGCACGGTGACGGTTTCGTCTTCCAATGTGTCGAAGTCAATGGTGACGCACAGCGGTGTGCCGATTTCGTCTTGGCGGCGATAGCGCCGGCCGATGGCGCCGGCCTGATCGTAGAAGCAGGTCCAGCGTTCGTTGAGGCGCTCAAACACTTCGCGCGCTTTACCGACGAGCTCTTCTTTGTTTTTGAGCAGCGGGAAGACGGCGACTTTGTAAGGCGCGATGCAGGGGGCAAAGCGCAGGACGGTGCGGGCTTCGTAGCCTTCGGGCGCGCGGTCGACCCCCGGCGTGGCGGTGATCACTTCGCCGCCGGTGTCGCCTTTGGGAATCCATTCAATGCGATAGGCTTCGCAGAGCAGGGCGAGGGCGATGCGGTCGACCCCGGCGGACGGTTCGATGACGTGCGGCAGGTAGCGCTCTTTGGTCTCTTCGTCGAAGTACTCGAGTCCTTTACCGCTGCATTCCTGATGCTGGGTGAGGTCGAAGTTTCCGCGTGCGGCGATGCCTTCAAGCTCCTGAGTGCCGAAGGGGAAGTCGTAAAGAATGTCGGTGCAGGCACTGGCGTAGTGGGCGAGGGCGTCGCCTTCGTGGATGTCGCGGTGCATGCGGCCTTCGGGCAGTCCGACTTTTTCGTACCACTTGAGGCGCTCGGCCACCCAGTATTCGTGCTGTTCGGCATCGGTGCCGGGCGCAATGAAAAATTCGAGTTCCATTTGTTCGAATTCGCGCGAGCGGAAGGTGTAGTTGCGCGGGTTAATTTCGTTGCGGAAGGCTTTGCCGATCTGGGCGATGCCGAAGGGGATTTTCTGGCGCGAGACGGCGTGGACGTTGCCGAACTGCGCGAAAATGCCCTGCGCGGTTTCGGGGCGCAGGTAGGCGACGCTGGCGCTGCCCTCGACGGGGCCGACGAAGGTTTTGAACATCAGGTTGAAGGCGCGCGGCTCGGTGAGGGTGCCCGGCTCGTTGGTTTCGGGGCCGACGAGGCGACCGTAGTTTTCAACCGGAATGTCGAGCAGCGGGACGGGTTCGTAGTCGGCGACATTGCCCTTGGCGATTTTTTTGACCCTTTTCTCGGCCGGTTCGGAGACCTCTTCCTGAAAGGCGAACATCAGGGCGGAGTCGTCGGATTTGTGCTTGAGTACGAACATCTGGTCGGCGCGGTAGCGGCCTTTGGTTTCGCGGCAGTCAACCATCGGATCCTTAAAGTTGCCGATGTGGCCGGAGGCTTCCCAGACTTTCGGGTGCATGATGATGGAGCTGTCGAGGCCGACGACGTTTTCGCGGGTCTGCACGACCGATTTCCACCAGGTCTCTTTGATGTTGCGCTTCAGTTCGACGCCGAGCGGGCCGTAATCCCAGAAGCCGTTGAGGCCACCATAAATTTCCGAGGTTTGGAAAATAAAGCCGCGGCGTTTGCACAGCGAGGCGAGTTCGTCCATCGCAACATGATAATCGTTTGGTTTCATAAGCAGTCCTGTCCTTAAAAACAAAGGCGGCAGGATGCCGAAAAGCATTTGGAGTTGAAAGAAGAAAGTGAAAAGGGGAGACTCCTCCGCGTGAAAGAAAACCGCCGCTATAAACGATTTGATCTCTTCTCCACGCTGGCCGTTCTCGGCACGGTGGCGGTTCTTCTTTTTGAGTGCGTCTTTGTGTTTGAGCTCTACACCCGTACCGTTGAGCCCCTTGAGAGGTTTCTTCCATCTGTGGAAGATCCCGCGCTTCCGGAGTCCGTCGAGCTGACGGCTCCCGTCGGATAAGTTTCAATCCTAGGAAAGTTGCTCTTTTCAACTCGGGGTTTGCGGCGTAAAACCGTCTCACTTTTTCAACAGTAGGGAGAATGCGGGTGAAACAAATGAATCAGTGGTCTGTGAAGGATGCGGTGGATCTGTACGGCGTCGAGCGTTGGGGCGCCGGTTATTTTGGCGTCTCCGATGAGGGCGAGGTCACCGTACATCCGTCGGGCAACGGCGGGGTGTCGGTCAGCTTGTTCGAGGTCGCCCGCGGCATTCAGGAGCGCGGTTTCGATCTGCCGGTGCTGGTTCGCCTGAGCGACATTCTCGATGCTCGCATTAAAAAGCTTCATGAAAGCTTCGCGACGGCCATTCGCGACTACAACTACACCGGTTGCTACCGCGGCGTTTATCCGATCAAGGTGAATCAGCAGCAGCAGGTGGTTGAGGAGATTTGTAGCTTTGGCGCAAACTATCACCACGGTCTGGAGGCGGGCAGTAAGGCGGAGCTGATTGCCGCAATGTCCTTTTTGAAAGACCCCGAGGCCTATCTCGTTTGCAATGGTTACAAGGACCAGGAATTTGTCGACCTTGGGCTCTACGCGCTGAAGATGGGGATTCGCTGCGTGTTTGTCATCGAAATGCCTTCCGAACTCGATCTGATCATTGAGCGCTCTAAGGCGCTGGGCGTGCGGCCTCTTATTGGGGTTCGCATGAAACTCTCCTCGCAGGCCAGCGGACACTGGACGGAATCGGGCGGCGAGCGAAGTGTGTTTGGGCTCAATACCGCTCAGGTTATGGACATGGTGGATCGTCTTCGTCAGGAGGAGATGCTCGACTGCATGA
>JAEIOF010000110.1 GCA_016342445.1 Verrucomicrobiota bacterium
TATCAATAAACAAGTTGTGATTGATGAGGGGTGGAATGAGTGGGCCGGAGAAGTTACCGGCTGGAGATCCTCCGACAAAGACGACTTGAAATACGGGATGGGACATAGCGGGGTTACCATCGGAGACTGGTTTGAGTTGGAGGCCGAGGTTCCCGTTGTGATGGAGGTGCTGTTGGAAGAGGACGGAGGCACCGGCGCGTTCATGCTCGTGATTGAGCAGGAGGGTGAGTATTACCCGGAAAACCGGGAAGGGGCTCCTGTTTTGCCGGTCTTTAAAACTGCGGAAATACCGGCCTCGGTTCGGGCGGAAATTGAATACACATTAATCCGGGGCGAGGTCGAATTGGAAGTTGGGCCGACATTCAATGTGTATTGATGAGGTTTTTTTTAAGGGTTGAAAAAGGATGAGTTTAAAAAAACAGATTCTCGCCGGGGTTGCCGTTGTGCTGTTGCACGGAGCTGCTTTTGCCGAAATAAGAGTGTGGCACGATAAAGACGGCAACTATTTTGAAGGTGAATTTGTCAGGGAGCAGCTGGGCAAGGTCTATTTTAAGGATACGAGTCGTCAAACCCGTTCCATCGAGGTGACCAATCTGGCACCACAGAGTCTGGGATATATCCGCACGATGATTCCTCCCGAACTCGAAATTGATTTCTCCAAAAATGAAAAAAACAAAGAGAGAAATGAAAACGCCAGTCCGCAAGATCAAATTGTAGTTGTAACAGGGACGGTGAAAATTTCGCCGGCCGGCCGGACGTCGTTCGAGGGAATCCTCCGGGGGGAACTCTATCTTGTCGGGGCGGAGGTTGCCACAGACGACTATATGATGATGGCAAAGGAATCATTTCCGATCCGGTTTCCGGCGGAGAGAAACCCGTCCGTTGAATTTACAATGTCCGCCATCGCCCGTGTATACGAAGAGTATAACGGGTCACAGACGCGCGGCAGAAATTACGAGGGGTATGTGGTTGTTATCCTCGGGCCGAATGGTGACGTAATTAAGACGGAAACAAACCTCAGTTGGCTGGATGATGAGGAGTTCGAGGCCTTCCGAAAACTGCCGGTGCGCAGCTTTTTCGACGAAGACTGCCGAAAGAGATCAGTTCCCCGCCCGAACTATTACGAAGGACGGCCTCTCGTCCAAATTTTTATTCCCGGAGGAATGATTTATGCAATTTGAGCACAAGGATATGAAGGGGGTTGAGGAGTACTTAACCCCATTTGATTATATGTGCCGGGCATACCCCGGCTCATCAACCAAGGCCGTAGGCCGAATAAAGGAGGAAACCATGCCGCGCATACTTAAACTGATCGGTGCCGTACTGCTGATCGCATCACCTGGATTTTCCGAGGTCCTTATTACTGCACAGGATTATGCAGTTGATAGCGATGTCGTCCTCGAAAGCGCGGTCAAAGAGATTCTCTCTGTTCCGCGCGACACGATCGACGTGATCGGCGACAGCGTTAAATATGTGAAAGACGAAGCCGTAATTGCGGCTCAGGGTGTTTCGGCGGTCTTTAAAGCAGATCCCCATGCAACCGCGCAGATAGAGGGTGAATTGGCTGTTGAAAACTCATGGGACCTCTCAAATGACATCCTTTTCCGTTCCTATAAGGTGAGTGACGAGATCGGTGGTGTTCTGATGACATGCGCCGGTCTTGAAAGCGGCCCGTCCGTGGATGTAAGAAGTTTTTTTGAAGGCATCGAGTTTTCGAAAAAGACGTCCGCCTTCTATCTGCCAAAGCTTAATCGTTTGTTTGTGCGTCATACACAGGAAAATATTCTAGCGATTGAGAGCGTGCTGGCTGAGTACCAAAGCGCCCGCCGCGAACTCTTGGGCCATCAGATAGAAATAGAGACGAAATTTGTGGAAGTCAGTCAGAGCACTTTGAATGAACTCGGGTTCAGCTGGCAGTTCGAAAGTAATTCCGGCGGGGATCTGGAGGTGCTAGATAAGCTCTTTTTCCCGGCAGGACAGGATATTCTTGCCAGCGGGTTGCGCACCGCCGCATCGGCAATTGGCGCCGGGACAAGCCCGGGAGTTCTTTCGGTTGCAAATACGGTTGGGGATCTGCGCTGGAATCTGTTTATCAGTGCATTGGAACAGGCTGATGATACGGATGTTCTCTCTGCTCCGCGCGTGGTCACACGCGCCGGCAACACGGCGACCATTCAGGTTGGTGAAGAGCAGTACTTCCCGAAGAGTTTTGACGTCAACAATCAGGACCTTAGCCCATGGGTTGAGCATTCTGACTGGGATCTCGAATTGATGGGCGTGCAGTTGGAAGTCACCCCTGAACTTCGGGAGGGTGGTTTGATTGATCTTGAAATTATTCCGAAGGTCATTGATCTCATCGGTTTCGATACCTACCAGGTCGTTCCGGACTATGCTATCACCTCTTGGAGAGGAGAATTTGATAATCGTCCGGACCCCATTGCTGGTTCTAAATACGTGGAGAATATTCCTGGACTGAGCGGATCCCTGCCTTATTTCCGTATTCGTGAAATGGAAACGCGGGTGACGGTCGCCGACGGCAGTACGGTTGGGATGGGCGGATTAATTTATGACAAACTTGAGACCTTCCGCGACAAGGTTCCCGTGCTTGGAAGCATTCCGTTGTTGGGCCGCCTGTTCCGCTCGGAAGGTGAAAAGAGCACCAAGCGAAACCTGATGATTTTTGTGACAGCGACTCAGGTGGATCTGAATGGACATAAACTCTCTGATATTGCTCTAAACAAATAACCCTTTCGTTAAGGAGAAAAAGCATGCGAAACACAATAACAATGATAACCGCTTGCGCGCTGATGAGCGGTGCGGTTTTTGCCCAGGAAACATCAAAAAGCGTCGAGAACATCCTCAACGAGCTAACAAGCTATACGGGAGAGCCCGTTCCGGCAGTTGACCCTTTGCCGGAAGTTCGTGAGGAATTCTCTGCTGCTGAACAATTTGTTGAGATTCCCGTTGCGGCGATCCCCGCTGCAGAGATCAGCTCAGAACTTCTGATGGACGAGTGGCCTGAGCCGGTTGCCGACAGTGAGATTGTACGCGCTCAGGAAGGCTTTAAGGACATGACCAAGCTTGCTCCGGAAAAGCTGACGGATCGTATGTACCATCGGACACCGCTTGAGCGTGATCACCGGACTGCAGAAGTCAGTGGCATGAAGGCGGTTGATGCGGCCTGGTCAACAGACCTGACATTCCGCTCTTACGCTCTGGGTGATGATGCCCGTGAAAAAATGGGGCTGGAAAACGTAGAGAATGCCGTCGAAGTGAAATCCGTTTTCCCGCAAGTGGATTTCCCCAAGGGGAGCTCGGCGATATATCAGCCGAAAATGGAGACGCTTTTCGTGCGCAATACCCGCGAGAACCTGGCTGTACTCGAAGCCATCCTTGAAGCCATGGATTTGGCCAACCTTTCGACGGATGTGGATCAGGTCGAAATTGAAGCAAAGTTTGTAGAAGTTTCCGAGGGGACGCTCGAAGAGCTGGGATTTCAGTGGAATTTTGACGATCCCGTTGGAATCGGCGGAACGGATGTGGATGTTAATGACGGACCCGGCGGACTCTTTTCTGATGCGTTGCGCGGCAGTCCGAGCGGGAGTTCACCCGGTTTGCCGTTCACCCGGCCCGGCAGCTTGGGCGAAGGGGTGGCCGCCGCCACGGGCGGATGGAGCACCTTCCGTTTTGAAGACACCTTTAATACGCAGGCTTCTGATATAACGTTGGAGTATCGTGGCGGGAACCCGGTGGAAGTTTTGATCAGTGCGCTGGATCAGAGTACGGGAGCCGATGTCCTTTCCGCTCCGCGTGTGGTGACCAGAAGCGGCGAGGAAGCGACCATCCGTGTCGGGGAGCTTCACTATTACCCGGAAACATATGAAGGGGATTCCGCCCAGAGCACTATTCTTAATGTGTCCTATGAGGATTTTGAGGAAAAGTTGCTGGGGGTTGAGTTGTCTGTGACTCCGGAAGTGGACGGCGATCAAATTGAGCTGGAGCTGAATCCGCGGATTAGCGAGTTGATCGGCTGGCAGAATTATCAGTTGGCTCCGGCGAACTCTCTTTATAATCACCGGCAATTGGATCAAAGGCCCGTCTATGCACATGCCGCGATTGTTGCTCGGCTGCCGATTTTCAAAAAGCGCGAAATCACTACGATTGTGACGATTGCCGATGGAAGCACCATTAGCATGGGCGGTCTGATGAGTGAAAAGATCGAGGCGTTTGAGGATGCGGTTCCGGTACTGGGGCACATCCCGCTGTTGGGGCGGCTTTTCCGCAATGAGGGCGAGCGTGCCGTGAAGCGTAATCTGCTGATGTTTGTGACGGCGAAAAAAGTCGAGCCGTCCGGACGGATCAACACCTCCCGTTTATTAGAATAGGCTCATTAAATACCGGAATAACGGGATGGATTCGCTGTCCCGTTATTCTCCAATGATTTAGAGATCCAGAAGTCAAGTTGGGGAACCATGATGAAAAAGAGGAACGTTTTCGTATTCATCGCTCTGTGGGCCGCATTCGGCACGCAGGCGGCCATTCGGGAGGAGTGGACGTTTGAAGCCGATGCCGCAGGTTCTCTGCTGTCCGCCGCAGTAAACTCCGGAGCAGACGGGGCGGCCTTTGAACCCGGCGGCGCAGGCGTTCTGGAAGCCGATGGGTTCGGATTGTTGCTTAGCACGCCGAGTGCCGCAGGTGCCTGGGAAAACGGCGCCGATCTGGATGCGAATATAGTCGATGCATCCAGCGGAATTCGCTACCTGCGCTATGACCTGAAGTACGATGTGTCCACGGACAATACCGTTGGAGCCTCCATCGGGATCTCTTTTGTAGATAACACTGGAACCAATATTTCCGGATTGGTGGTTGCGTATGATCCAGACGGCGCCATGGGCGCACCATCCGGAAAGGTGATGAATCCGGTTTCGGAAGTCCTCGCACAGGCGGGTACGATTTCGGCCATTGCTAAAGTTGATCTGGACGCTTCATCGATGACAATCTGGTACGATCTCACCGGAGCGAACAGCTTTGATGAATCCTCGCCGGCATCTATTGATGAGATTTCCATTTCTTCGATCAATGACTTGCGCATTCAGGCGACCGGCGAGGCATCTCCCGCCGGATCAGATGATTTTGTCGCAGTTGAAAACATTCGCATAGCGGATAGCTGGGCCGAAATTACGGAACCTTTACAGTTAAGGTTTTTGGTTTCACCTGCTGCAATAACCCTTCGTGTCGCTCCGGGGGAAACGGGATCCGCATCGGTTACGATGTCCAATTTTCAGGGTGCCGGAACCCCTTTCTCCGTGAGGGATGACGGACGCCGTCCATCTGGCTATGCCGTCGAAATCCAGAGTCAGAGTCGGGAGTTTTTTAGACCCGCCGATTATCAGCCGGCTACAGTTTTTTCCGTCTGGAATGGTTTGGAAACAGATCCGATGGATATCGGGTTTAACTTCACACTCTTCGAGACGGAATACAACGAGTTTTCAGTGAGTCAAAATGGCTTTCTTACACTGATATCCACACTGTTAACAAATGAGATCCCCTCAGCAAAGGTGATGCCATTCGAGACAGCGATTGCCGTTGATCAGGCCACGATTCGTTATAAAAAGAGGGCTGATCAGTTGATCGTTGCCTGGGGCAATGGAACGGGACAGGAATTTCAGGCCTTTCTTCATGCCGACGGCACCATAGAGTATCTTTATGAATCCGGAACGTGGGGCGCTGGAGAAATCGGTTTGCAAGGCGATAAAGATCAGGTGATCAGCCACATCCCGGGACAGACCGGGAAAGACAGTCTCCTGCTGACTTCGGGGGCCTCGTGGATTACCTATGATCCGGTCAGTGGAAATATCAGCGGGGGAGGCGGCACACAGAAACTGACGTTTAGCGCAGATGCGCCCGCCGATGAAGCTCTCGGCAGCACATATAATTTTATAACGACCGTCGACTGGGGCGGCGGCTCCGAGGTGATTAATGTGACGGTCATGGTTGCTCTGGAGAACAGGCAGCTTGATCTTCCTGCGGCCTTTACCTTCAGCGGTTCGGCCGGATCCATCTCCTCTGCGGCAACTATGACCGTGAGCAATAACACCGATGTGTCAATAGCCTATTCCATCGTGGACGCCGGGGCGCAAGACGCAGGCTATGCGTTTGAATCTGTCGACTACCAGTGGAGTCATATTCCAGAAGTAGCGAATTATATTATTGATGAATCCGAGCTCGATACAGAACCGGTGATGATCGGATTCCCGTTTATCTTAAATGGAAATACCTACACGAGCCTGCTGGTCGGGGTAGGTGGCCTCACGCTGGGATCCGAAATGGTTACGGCCTTCAACGTTGATTTGTT